>MGBT01000136.1:0-28117 GCA_001788395.1 Candidatus Rokubacteria bacterium GWA2_70_23 | reverse complement strand
CTGAGACAGCGCCCTCGGGCCTGCTTGCCCGTGGAGCGCATCCTCACCGCGGGGCTCGACGCGGCCGCCGTCGCCGCCGGCTACGCCGCAGCCGAGCGCCCCCTGCCCGCCTCGACCTGACCGTCACTCCGGCAGGGCAACAGGCCGGACAGGGCCGCGCCGTCCCCAGCCTCAGTGGCCGAGGCCCTCGGCCTCGAGGTAGCGCTCCGCCTCGAGCGCCGCCATGCAGCCCGTGCCGGCCGCGGTCACGGCCTGGCGGTAGGTGAAGTCCTGCACGTCGCCCGCGGCGAAGACACCGGGCACGGAGGTCTCGGTGGTGCCGGGCTTCACCTTGATGTACTGGTTCGGGTGCAGCGCGATCTGTCCCGTGAACAGCGCCGTGTTGGGCTGATGCCCGATGGCGACGAAGAGGCCGTCCACCGGGGTCTCCCAGACCGCCCCCGTCTTGAGATTCCGGAGCCGGACGGCCGTCACCTTCCCCTGGGCCGGGTCGAGAACATCGTCCACCGTCGCGTCCCAGATGAACTTGATCTTCGGGTTCTTGAAGGCGCGCTCCTGCATGATCTTCGAGGCGCGCAGCGCGTCCCGGCGATGGACGACCTCCACCTGCCGGCCGAGCCGCGCGAGATAGAGCGCCTCCTCGATGGCGGAGTCGCCGCCGCCCACCACCATGATGTTCTGATCCTTGAAGAAGAAGCCGTCGCAGGTGGCGCACGTGGAGACACCGCGTCCCATGAGCGTCGACTCACTGGGCAGCCCGATGAGCTTGGCCGAGGCGCCGGTGGAAATGATGACGGTGTGGCCCTCCAGCGTCACGTCGCCTCCCGTCACCGTGAACGGCCGCCGGCTGAAATCCACGGCCGTGACGTCGTCCTCGATCATCTCGGTGCCGAAGCGCTCGGCCTGCTTCCGGAAGTTCTCCATGAGGGGCGGGCCGTCGATGCCCTCGATGAAGCCCGGGTAGTTCTCGACCAGCGTCGTGAGCATGAGCTGGCCGCCTGCCTGCACGCCCGTGAACATCACCGGGGCGAGGTTGGCCCTGGCGGCGTAGATGGCGGCCGTGTAGCCCGCCGGGCCGGAGCCGATGATGATCACCTTTCGCGTCGTTCCCATGTCGGTCGTCCCCTTGTCCCCTACCGTGTCCTTATAGATGCAGCCCGGAGCCGCTCAGATGCCGACGATCCGGCGCAGCTCCGCGAGGTCCTGGATCTCGAACTCGGGCGCCGTCGCCCCGTCCGGCAGCGCCTCCCGGGCGCGGTTGATCCAGACGGCCTGCATCCCGACTCCGTGGGCGCCGGCCACGTCGATGTCGGCCCGGTCCCCCACGAAAAGGGCGCGCGCCGGCTCCAGGCCGAGGGCGCCGAGCGCCGTCTCGAAGATCACGGCCTTGGGCTTCCGCCACCCCACCGCATCGGAGATGACCACCGTCTCGAACAGGGAGGCGATCCCCTCTCGCTCGAGGACGAGCCGGGCGGTGGGCGTGTAGTCGAAATTCGAAACCACGGCCAGCCGGTGCCGCGCCCCGAGCGCCGCGAGCAGCTCGCGATGATGGGCGGGCAGCACCACGGCCTTCGACAGCTCGCGCATGTGGGTGGACAGGAGGATGGGCAATGCCTCCCGCTCCATGGCCGCCGCGTCCAGCCCCAGATGGCCGAACAGCATGCCGAAGCGCTCCGGGGCCGCGACCTCGCGGTGGCTCTCCCCGCGGATGCGCTCGGCCTCGTGCCAGCTCCACAGAAGGGCGTTCACGAACTCCTCGAGCGAGACGCCGGGAGCGAACGGCCGGAAGGCCTCGTGCATGTGCCCGGCGGTCGAGCGTAGCGTGCGCCCGTTCACCTGGATCTCGGGCAGCCGCTCGCGCTCGAAGAGCACCAGCGTGTCGAAGAGATCGAAGAGGAGCGCGTCCCACGTCATCGGCGTCACGGCAAGGGCTTCCGCTGGCCGTAGCCCTCGTCCATCCCGTGCCAGAAGCGCACCGCGGCCTCGCCATGCTTCCAGCAGAGATTGACGGGCGCTGCCCCCGCCACCTGCGGCAGGCGCCCGGGAAAGTCCACGAGCCCCTGCTCCAGATCCTTCACCGTGCCCCCCAGCGCGGTGATCGTCTTCACCGCTTCGCGCACCTCGATTGTGAGCCCGTCGAGCCGCTCCGCGCGCGCCTTCCACTCGCGCCGGTCCACGAGCCCGCCTCCGGAGAGCCGGATGCGCTCCCTCTCCTCCTTGAGCGCGTGGGCAAACGACGAGGCCTGTTGATGGCGCTCCATGGCCCGGCCCATCAGCGCGCTGAGTCTCGGGATGAGCGCGTCCACCTCGGCGGCCGTGAAGTCGCGGTCGCTCACAGGGCCTCCACGAACACGGCGTGGACTTCCTTCGGGCCGTGGACGCCCCGCGTGAGCGTGAGCTCGATGTCCGCCGTCCGGGAGGGGCCGGTGATGAAGTTGATCATCGCGCCCGACAGGGACCGCGCGGCGTCGGCGTGGAGCGCCTCCAGCATGATGCCGACCTGCTCGAGGCTCTCGAGCAGATGGCCTTTCCCGAAGACGGCCACGTGGGTCTCGGGCAGCAGCGAGGTGGAGCGCGGGCGGCCCGAGCCCGAGACGAGGATCAGCGTCCCCGTCTCCGCAAGCGCCCAGTCCACGCCCGTGACCCCGATCTGCGCCCCTGCTGCGGCCTCGCGGTGGGCGAGCCGCGCCGACTCGCCGCCGCCGGGCGGCGCCACGGTCACCGAGAGCCCTGCCGGCTCCAGCGTGGCGCGCAGATCGAGGCCGAGCGCGGCCGGCTCCCAGCCGACCACGCTCCGCGCGCCCCGCTGCCGGGCGAGGTCGCGGATGACCCCCGGGACCTCGGCGAGGCTCGCCACACGGTGGAAGACGCCCGCCACCCGCTCGAGCTCCTCCTGGAAGCGCGCGAGCGCGGCGGGCCAGCGCTCCATCATCTCGCGCCGCAACGCCGCCGCGGCCTCCTCCGGGTGCGCCGGCCGAGGCGCGGGCGAGGCCGCGAAGAGCCCCGGCGCCCGGCGCACCTCCCGCCGGATCCGCCCGAGCATTTCCTCCCGCGTCGCCATGGTTACTGGAGCTCCTTCCAGCGCTGGGTAAAGGTCTTCGCCGCCACCGGCGGCAGGTCGCGGCTCCTCGTCCACCGGCCGAAGACGAGCGGCAGCCGCGTGAGCCGCCCGTCGCTGACGAAGGGTTTCTGCGCAACGCGCCCGATCCGCCCCGCCAGCCCGAAGAGCATCGGCGAGCCGAGGACACGCCCCAGCATCTTGAAGACCAGCCGCTCGCCCCACGGCGCGATCCGGTCGCGGTCCAGGCCTTCCCGCAGCTCGACGAGCATCCGCGGGATGTCGATCCGCACCGGGCAGACCTCGTGGCAGGCGCCGCACAGCGAGGAGGCGTGGGCCAGCTCCTTCACCGACCGGTCTCCCTTGAGCATGGCGGTGAGCAGGATGCCGATGGGCCCCGGATACGTATGCCCGTAGGCGTGGCCGCCGATCTGCCGGTACACCGGGCACACGTTGAGGCAGGCGCCGCAGCGCAGGCAGTACAGCGCCTCGCGGAGCTTCCCGGCGATCTGGGCCGAGCGGCCGTTGTCCAGCAGGATCAGGTGGAGCTCCTCCGGTCCCTCCAGCTCCTCCGGGTGGCGCGGCCCGCGCACGAGCGTGGTGTAGACGGAGAGCTTCTGCCCGGTGGCGCTCCGGGCGAGGATGGCGAGGAAGAGCATCAGGTCCGTCATGGACGGGATGACCTTCTCGATCCCCATGACGGCCACGTGGATCCGCGGCAGGGAGGTCACCATGCGGCCATTGCCCTCGTTGGTGACGAGCACGACTGTCCCCGTGTCGGCCACGGCAAAGTTGGCCCCCGTGATCCCCATGTCGGCCTGGAGGAACTTCTGGCGCAGCTCCTTCCGCGCCGCGGCCGTGAGCACCTCGGGGTCGGCCGCGAAGTGGCCCTTGAGCTCCTTCGAGAACAGCTCCGCCACCTGCCCCTTGGTCTTGTGGATGGCGGGCGCGATGATGTGCGAGGGCTTCTCGTGGGCGAGCTGGATGATGTACTCGCCCAGGTCCGTTTCCACGGGGGTGACCCCGGCCGCCTCGAGCGCTTTGTTGAGGTCGATCTCCTCCGTCGCCATGGACTTGCTCTTCACCACCCTGCGCAACCCGCGGTCCCGGCAGAGCCGGAGGATGATCTCCCGCGCCTCCTCGCCGGTGGCCGCCCAGTGCACGTGCCCGCCGAGGCGCTCGACGTTGTCGGCGAGCTCCGCGAGGTAACCGTCGAGCTTCTGGAGCGTGGCCTCCTTCACCGCCCGCGCGCGGTCCCGGAGCGCCTCCCCCTCGGGGAAGCCCGCGAAGGACTCCTGCCGCAGCCCGATGAACTTGGTCGTCGCGATGCCGAGCGCTTGCTGGAGGAACGTGTCCTTGAGGGCGGCGCTGGCCCGCTCCGGAAACGGAGTGCGGAGCGTCTGGTCGCTCACGGGGGGCCCTCACCCGCAAGGACCTGGGCCAGGTGCAGCGGCTTGACGCGCGAGCCCTTTCGCGAGAGCCCGCCGCCCATCTGCATGAGGCAGCCCGCGTCGCAGGCCACGAGGCATTCCGCGCCCGTCTTCTCGATGCACTCGATCTTCTTCCCGAGGATGGCCGTGGACACCTCGGGCAGCCGCACCGAGAAGGCGCCGCCGAAGCCGCAGCACTCGTCCGCCCCCGGCAGCTCCACGAGCTCGACGCCCTTGACGCCGCGCAGCAGCGTGCGCGGCGCGGAGGACTCGCCCAGCCCGCGCAGGAGATGGCAGGAGTCGTGGTAGGTCACCTTGCCCTCGAAGCGCGACTGCAACTCGGTGACGCCCAGCACCTGCACCAGGAACTGGGACAGCTCGCGCGTCCGCGAGGCGAGCGCGCGGGCCTCGGCGGCGGGCCCGCCGTGGCGCTCGAGCAGCCCCGGGTACTCCTTCTTCACGAGCCACGCGCAGGAGCCGGAGGGTACGATCACGTGCTCGGAGTCCTTGAAGAGGGAGACGGCGCGCGCGGCCACCCGCGCCGCATCGCGGTGGTAGCCCGAGTTGAAGAGCGGGAGCCCGCAGCAGGTCTGCCCCGGGGGGAAGTCCACCGTCACGCCCAGCCGGCGCAGGAGCGTGACCATGGCGACGCCCATCTCGGGGAACAGCATGTCCCCGAGGCAGGTGATCATGATCGAAGCCTTCACGGTGCTTCCCGGAGCGCGCGCGCGAGGAGGCTCACCGGGTGCACGATCTCCACGTTGAGCCCCAGCGCCCGGCACGCCCTGTCCATCTGCATGATGCAGCCCGGATTGCCCGCGGCGACGATGGAGGCTCCGGTTTCGCGGATGCGCTCCGCCGTCCGCCGCCCCAGCTCGGCCGCCATCCCGGGCTCGACGAGGTTGTACACCCCCGCGCTCCCGCAGCAGAGATCGCTCTCGGCAAGCTCGACGAGCTTCAAGCCGGGGATGCGTCTGAGCAGCGCCCGGGGCTCGGCTCGCACCTTCTGGCCGTGGGCCAGATGGCAGGCGTCCTGATACGTCACCGTCACCGGCAATTCCCCGAGCGGCAGGTCGGCGTCGACGAGCACCTCGGAGATGTCCTTCACCTTCTGCGAGAAGGCCTCCGCCTCGGGGTCCTGGAGCCAGTGGCCATACTCCTTGAGGGCCGAGCCGCAGCCGGCCGCATTGGCCACGATCACGTCCACGTCACCGCGGAAGGACGCCACGAGCTGCTTGGCCATCGCGCGGAAGTCGTCGAGGCGCCCCGAGTGCAGATGCAGCGCCCCGCAGCACCCCTGCTCGCGAGGCGCCACGACCTCGTAGCCCGCGGCGGCCAGGAGCCGCGCCGTCTGGGCGTTGACGTCCGGATAGAAGAAACGCTGGACGCACCCCACGAGGAGCCCGGCCCGCCCGCGGGGCTTGCCCCCCCGAGCCGGCGTGAGCTCCTCGAGCCGGGCCGAGCCGACCCCGGGCACCCGGGGCAGGAGCGCCTCCATCGTGCGGAGCCGCCTGAACGGAGCCAGGAGCCCGAGGCCGCGCACCAGCGCCTGGAGCCCCGACCCCTGATAGAGCCGGAGCGCCGGCAAGAGGGCGGCCATCCGATCCGGGTACGGGAAGAGCGCGAGCAGCAGCGAGAGGGTGCCCTGATCACTCTCGGGCGAGCGGATGCCCCGGCGCTCGATCTGGCCGCGTGTGGCCTCGAGCAAACTGCCGAAGGGCACCCCTGAGGGACAGGCCGTCTCGCAGCCCCGGCAGCCGAGGCAGAGATCCAGGTGACGGGCGAGCGTCGGGGTGAGCGCGATCCGTCCATCGGCAGCAGCGCGCATGAGATAGATCCGCCCGCGAGGCGAGTCCATCTCCTCGCCCAGCACGCGGTACGTCGGGCACTGGGGCAGGCAGATCCCGCAGTGCACGCAGGCCCGCAGGCCCTCCATGGATGGGGCGTCCTGGGCGTCGAGGTGCCCGAGTGCCGCCCCGCTCGCGACGGTCACAGTCCCCCCACGAATCGGCCGGGGCTCAGGATCCCGGACGGGTCGAACTGGCGCTTGATGCGTTTCATGATCTCGAGAGAATCCGGCGAGATAGGCCCCCAGACGTCAACCTCGTCCTTCACCTCTCGAGGCGCCCGCTCCACCACCAGGTATCCCCCCTCGGCCGAGAGCCCCTCGCGGAGTGACGCGACAGCCCTCAGGAGCCACCCGCCATCGAGGGCCGCGCGGCCGAGCGCGGCGCGGACGGCGCCGCTCCCCGCCTCGCCCAGGGCCGACACGGACACCGACGCTTCACCCGCGAGATGCTCCATCTCTGCGAGCCAGAAGCAGAGCTTGCTCGGCTCCCCCGCCAGCCTGAGCCTGACGGGTCCGGCAAGGACCGCCCCCAGCTCGAGCCAGAAGTCGTCGGGGATGGCGCTCACCGTGGCCCCCAGCCCTGCCCCGAGGCGCCGGAGGTCGCCGCCCTGGCTCTCCACGGCCTCGGCGCTGCTCCCCACCGAGATCGCCACCGCCGCCCGCGCCTGAGGCCGTGCCGCGGCCTTGAGCGCCGGCCCGTTCAACACGACCATCCGCTCGGGTTGGAGCGTGGAGTCCAGCACGCCGGCGACGAAGGCCGCCGCGCTGGCGTGGGAGGCGAAGGACAAGAGCCAGGCGCCCGAGGCCGGCGGCATCGCATGCAGCCGGATGGTGGCTTCCACGATGACGCCGAGGGTGCCGAAGGAGCCCACCAGGAGCTTCGGCACGTCGTAGCCCGTCACCGACTTGACCACCTTCGATCCGCCCCAGGTGCTGGTGCCGTCGGCCTGGACGAAGCGCAAGCCCAGCAGGAGATCGCGGCCGCCGCCGTGGCGGAAGCGCAGCGGCCCGGTCGCACTGGTCGCGAGCACACCGCCGATGCTCCGCGAGGCGCCGCCCACGGGATCCACCGGAAAGCGCTGGCGGTGCCGCCCGAGCGCCGCGCCGAGGGCGGCCAGCGACAGGCCCGCCTGGACGGTCGCCACCATGTCTTCGGGCGAGTGCTCGAGGATGGCGCTCAGCCGGCCGCAGTCGAGGAGCAGATCCACGCGCGCCGGCGGCATGCCGCAATCCAGGCTCGACCCGCTCCCCCGCGGGATGACGTGGAGCCCCTCGGCCGATGCCAGCGCCAGGAGTCGGCTCACCTCCTCCACCGAGCCGGGCCGCGCAGCCCAGCGCGGGGTGACACCATCCACTGCAAGCGCGGCCAGCAGGGCGGGATCGCTCACGAGGCAATCGCCACCGACGATCGCGGCCAGCGCCTCTCGCAGCGCGGGGGCGGAGACGGCCACGGGCTAGACCCAGGTCCCGCCGGGCAGCGTGGGGGCCACCGGCCTGAACCCCTCGCCGCAGGCCGGGTGATCGGGCAGGAGCTTGCCGGGGTTCATGATGCCGTCGGGATCGAAGACCCGGCGGAGCCGTGCCATGAAGTTCAGGTCCGCATCGGCGAACTGGTACGGCAAGTTCTTGGCCTTGTCGAGCCCCACCCCGTGCTCGCCCGTCACGCTGCCGCCCAGCTGAAGGCAGGCGTGGAGCAGCTCCTCGTTGGCCTGCTTGGCGCGGTCGAGCTCCCCCGGCACCCGGTCGTCGTAGCAGATGATCGGGTGCAGGTTCCCGTCCCCGGCGTGGAAGACGTTGGCGAAGACGAGACGGTGACGCGCCGAGATGGCCAGCATCTCGCGCATGACCTGCGGCAGCTTCGAGCGCGGCACGACGGCGTCCTGCAGCAGCCAGCTGGGCGTGATCCGGCCGATGACACCGGCGGCCTCCTTGCGCCCCTTCCAGAGCAGCGCCCGCTCGGCGTCGTTCTGCGCCACCCGGAGCTCCAGCGCCAGGTGGTCGCGGCAGATCTTCTCGATGCGGACCGCCTGGGCCTCGATCTCGGCGCGGGGCCCGTCCAGCTCGATCAGGAGCACGGCGCTGGCCCCCTTCGGATACCCGGCGTGGATGCCCTCCTCGATGGCGCGGATCATCACCTCGTCCAGCATCTCGAGGGCGGCCGGGACGATCCCGTCGGCGATGATGGCAGACACGGTCTCGGAGGCGTCCTCGATCGTGGAGAACGAGGCGAGCAGCGTCTTGACGTCCTCGGGCAGGTGCAGGAGGCGCACCATGACCGCCGTCACGAGACCGAAGGTCCCCTCCGCGCCCACCATGACGCCGGTCAGGTCGTAGCCGGGCCGGTCCTGGGCCTTGCCGCCCACCCACACCACCTCCCCCGCGCCCGTCACCATCTGGAGGCCCAGGATATGGTTCACCGTGATGCCGTACTTCAGGCAATGCGGTCCGCCCGCGTTGGTCGAGACGTTGCCGCCGATGGAGGAGACCATCTGGCTCGAGGGGTCGGGGGCGAAGAAGTAGCCGCGCTCCCGCGTCGCGTTGCTGAGCCACAGATTGATGAGGCCGGGCTCCACCGTCGCGCAGCGGTTCGCGATGTCCACCTCGAGGATGCGGTTCATCCGCGTCATGGAGACCATGACGCCACCCTGGGGAGCCATGGCGCCGCCGATGAGCCCCGTGCCCGAGCCGCGGGGGACGATGGGCACATGGGCCCCGCGACAGAGGCGGACCACGGCCGCCGCCTGCTCGGCGGATTCGGGGAGCACGACGACGTCCGGGATCCCCTTGTAGAACGTGTGCATGTCGCACTCGTAGGTAAGCCGGCCCTCGAGGGTGGCGACCACACCCGCCCGCCCCACGATGCCCGTGAGCGCCCGGATCAACCCCGCCTCCACGCTCACGCCTCGAACTCCTCCCTGGGCACCCGGCTCTGACGGATGATCGAGACGAGGGTCCCGAGGGCAAGCTCCCGATGATCCGGGACCGGCACCGTCACGGTTCCCTCCGGGGTCCTGCGCTGCATCGCCATGTGACTTCCCCGCCTGCGGACTTCCGAGAACCCATGCCCTTCGAGAACGCGGCGAACTTCGCGTCCCGAGAGGACCCGAAGCCTACCCATGCGTCGCTTCGAACCGCGTGACGAAGACCTCGCTGTGCAACCGCTGCTTGATCTCCTCGGGATCGGCGCACTCGAGGAAGAGCTCCACCGCCTCCTTCAGGTTGGCCGTGGCCTCTTCCACGGTCGCGCCCTGACTCGCGACGTCGAGCTCGGGACACAGCGCGACGTAGAGGCCGCCTTCCTTTTCCAGGATCGCCGTATAAGAACTCTTGGGCATTCGGGCACCTCCATCGCTACGGTATCAAGAAACCGCCGGCTCCTCACTGGGAGCCGGCGGTCTCCACGGCGTCGGTCACACCCTCCCTCTCCCCTGTAGGGAGAGGGAGGGGTGAGGGGACGGGACATCGGTGGCTACCTGATGGTCCAGGTCTCGCCGGAGCGGAGCAGGGCCGCGATGTCGCCGGGCCCGCGGTTGGCGATGACCTTCTGCTCCTGCGCGAGCAGCGTGTCCTCGTAGACGGGCACCGTCTCGTCGTCGGCCATGACGCCCAGCGGGATCGGGTACTCCGGCGCCCAGAGCTGCCCCAGCACGAGCCCCGTGGCCCGGTCGTGCTCGTCGTGCACCCAGAGCGCGCTCTCGGGAACATCCTTGACCCGCACCACGCGGGGTTTCACCCCGTCCAGCACGAGCCCGCGCCGGTCGGCGGCGGGCCCGAAGACGAGCGGCTTGCCGTGCTCGAGCCTCAGCTCGTGCTGCACCTTGCTCTCGCGGTCGTACAGCACGTTCCACGCCAGGTCGTTGTACACGTTGCAGTTCTGGAGGATCTCGATGAACGCCGTGCCCTTGTGCCGCGCCGCGCGCCTGAGCATCTCCTCCATGTGGGCGATGTTCCGGTCCACGGTGCGCGCCACGAACGAGGCCCCCACGGCCAGCGCGAAGGAGCAGGGGCTCACGGGCCGCTCGGCCGAGCCCATCGGCGTGGACTTGGTCACCTTCCCCTGCTCGCTGGTGGGCGAGTACTGGCCCTTGGTGAGGCCGTAGATCCGGTTGTTGAAGAGCAGGATCGTCACGTCCACGTTGCGCCGGAGCACGTGCAGGAGGTGGTTGCCCCCGATGCTGAGCCCGTCGCCGTCGCCCGTGACCACGAAGACCTTGAGGTCCGGCCGGGCCAGCTTGAGCCCCGTGGCGATGGCCGGCGCCCGCCCGTGGATGGTATGGAAGCCGTAGGTGTTCATGTAGTACGGGAAGCGGCTCGAGCAGCCGATCCCGGAGATGAACACGATGTTCTCCTTCGGGATGCCGAGGTCCGGCATGGTCTTCTGCACGGCGGAGAGGATCGCGTAGTCCCCGCAGCCGGGGCACCAGCGGACGTCCTGATCCGACTCGAAGTCCTTCTTCGTGTACTGCGGGCCGCTCTGGGCGGGCTTGCTCGGACCCGTCACGGTGCTCACGGCTTGGCCTCCAGGAGCTGGCCGACGGCCTCGTAGATCTCCTGGGTCTGGAGCGGCATCCCGCGCACACGGTTGAAACCCACGGCGTCCACGAGGTACTCGGCGCGGAGCATGCGGACCAGCTGGCCGCTGTTGATCTCCGGCACGAGCACCCGGCGGTACTGACGCAGGATCTGGCCGAGGTCGGGCGGCAGCGGGTTCAGGTGGCGGAGGTGGATGGACGCCACCGCCTTGCCCTCCATCTGCGCCTCCTCGGTGGCCGCCGTGATGGCCCCGTAGGTTCCCCCCCAGCCGACCACCAGCACCTCGCCTCCGTGCGGGCCGTTGATGGTCGTGGGCGGGATCTCCTGGCCGACGCGCCGCACCTTCTCGGCGCGCATCCTCACCATGTGGTCGTGGTTGTCCGGGTCGTAGGAGATGTTCCCGGTCACGTCCTCCTTCTCGATGCCGCCGATCCGGTGCTCGAGCCCCGGCGTGCCGGGGCGCACCCACGGCCGCGCCAGCGTGGCCGCGTCGCGCAGGTACGGGAAGAATTCCTCCGGCTCGGTCCGGAACGTGACGGGGATGTCCGGCAGCGCCGTCGGGTCCGGGATGAGCCACGGCTCCGACCCGTTGGCGAGATAGCCGTCGGACAGCACGATCACCGGCACCATGTACTTCACGGCGATGCGGATCGCCTCGTAGGCGATGAAGAAGCAGTCACCCGGGCTCGCCGGGGCCAGGACGACCGCCGGCGCCTCGCTGTTGCGCCCGTACATCGCCTGCATGAGATCGGCCTGCTCGGTCTTGGTCGGCAGCCCGGTGCTGGGTCCGCCGCGCTGGACGTCGATGATCACCACGGGCAATTCGGCCATCACCGCCAGGCCGATGGCCTCGCCCTTGAGCGCGATGCCCGGGCCGCTCGAGGCGGTGACGCCGATGGCCCCGCCGAAGGCCGCGCCGATGATCGAGCCCATGGCCGCGATCTCGTCCTCGGCCTGGAAGGTCCGGATGCGGAAGCGCTTGTGCAGGGCGAGCTCGTGGAGGATGTCGCTGGCCGGCGTGATCGGGTAGGCGCCGAAGACCACGGGCAGCTGGGTGCGCTGCGCCGCCGCGAGCACACCCCAGGCCAGCGCGCGATTGCCGGTCATGCTGCGGTACACGCCAGGCGCCATCTCCGCCGGCTCGATCCCGTAATGCTCGCTGAACAT
This sequence comes from Candidatus Rokubacteria bacterium GWA2_70_23, assembly GCA_001788395.1. Lineage (GTDB taxonomy): Bacteria > Methylomirabilota > Methylomirabilia > Rokubacteriales > CSP1-6 > UBA12499. The sequence continues at coordinate 16,080 of MGBT01000136.1, read as the reverse complement.
CTCCGCGGTCTCGCCGAAGGCGTGCCCGGCCTTGAGCACCCGGGTATTGGCGTCGACGAAGTGCGGGTTCTTCGCGAAGCGCTTCTTGATGGCATCCAGCGTGGGATCCAGCGGGCGCGTGTAGATCCAGGACACGAGCCCCAGCGCAAAGAAGTTCTTGCAGCGCTCCTTCTCCTGCGCCTTCAGCGGCAGATCTTCGAGCGCCTTCCTGGTGAGCCCGGTGATGTCCACCTGGTGGACGCGGTACTTCTCGGCGAGCCCCGGGTCGTCCAGCGGGTTGGACTGGTAGCCGGCCTTGGCCAGGTTGCGATCCTCGAAGGCTGCTGTGTTCACGATGAGGATGCCACCGGGCTTGAGGTCGCCGAGGTGCACCTTGAAGGCCGCCGGGTTCATGGCCACCAGCGCATCGAGCTGGTCCCCGGGGGTGTACACCCGCTGGCTGCCGAACTGGAGCTGGAAGGAGGAGACGCCGAAGAGGGTGCCGGCCGGGGCGCGGATCTCCGCGGGGAAGTTGGGCAGGGTGGCGATGTCGTTGCCCGCCCAGGCAGCCTCGGTGGTGAACTGCTCGCCGGTGACCTGCATGCCGTCCCCCGAGTCTCCGGCGAAGCGAATCACGGCTCGCGTCAGCGTCCGTCGGGGCTTCCCGACGGCGGATGCGGGCGCCACGGCCTCGCTCATCGTCTCGCGTCCTTTCCTCTCCTGCGGCTGCCCAGGTGCGCCGCGTCCCTGCCGCACCGGGTCCGGTCAGACTCCGACCGGGCGGGAGCCGCCGATCATTTTACCCTCGGAGAGCCCGTCGGGAGGTTTCAAGGGCCCGGCCCCAATGCTACCCAACCCCGCCTGGATTGGCAACATTCCCCCGGAGTCACGCCCGCGCTCTACAGCTCGAGCAGCGCGGCCCTGGGGGCGCGCGTGAGGGTGCGGCAGCCGCCCAGCGCCACCCCCAGCCTGTCCTCGAGGCGCGAGGCGGCGGGCGGCGTCAGACGACCGCGCCCCGGCGGGCTTCGTACTGGATCACGGGGTTCGGCTCGCGCTCCACGTCGTCGAGGTTGGCGATGCGCAGCTCGCCCAGCTGGAAGAGGTATTCCACGTGGGCGCCCGCCTCCTCGAGGGCCAGGATCCGGTTGTAGGACATCTGCTCCCCGAAGAGCCGCTTGGAGACGCCCACCAGCGACTGCGGCGCGCCGCAGATGTCGAGCACCTGATCGAGGCGCTTGCGGTGATGGGCGATGATGTCCTCGATGCGCCCCGAGATGTCCTCGATGGGCGTCTCGTGGCCCGGCAGCGCCACCGTCATGCCCTCGACGCGCCGGATCTTCTCCAGCGACTGGAGATACAGCTCGAGCCCGCAGAAGGGCGTGATGGAGGCCGGCGACTGATGCGGCGTGATGCGGGCCAGCACGTGGTCCGCGGTGAAGAGCAGATCCTCCACCTCGAGGCAGATCTGCCCCGGGCAATGGCCCGGCGTGTGATGCACGCGGTAGCCGTTGATGATCCGGTCCCGGTCGCGGACCGCGTGCTTGATCTCCACCGACTTGAAGAAGTCCTTCGAGAAGCGGTACAGCTCCTCGAGCGCGGCCCGCGCCGCGGGCTTCACCCCCGCCCGCTCCATGAAGACGCGCAGGTCCTTGGAGGCCAGCACGATGCGCTCCTCGAAGTTGTTCAGCACGCGCGCGTCCAGCTCGTGCACGTACACCTCGGCACCGCCCGGGCGGGCGAAGCGCCCCACCCAGCCGAAGTGGTCGATGTGGGCGTGGCTGATGATGACGTGCTGGACCGTCTCGAGGCTCACGTCCTCGCGGAAGCGCTCGCGCACCTCCGCGATGCGGCGCTCCAGCCCCTCGATGGACATCTCCGTGCCCGAGCCCACGTCGAACAGCGTGATGAGGTCTCCGTCCAGGATCAGGTAGATGTTGTTGATGTGGCCCGGAAAGGTCTCCACGGGCATGAGGTACGCGCGGATCCCCGAGGCCGAGAGAAAGCGCGTGACGTCCATGGCTCTACGGTACCACGAGGACGTCGGGCGCCTGGCCATCCCGACCGCTGGCGAACTCGCACTCTCCGTGGTGGCCGCCGACCCGGCCGACGCCCGCTCACGGGCCGGCGGGCTGCGGCCGGGTCAGCGAGACCGGTAGAGGCTGAGGCCCGGGACGTCCTCGAAGTCCGCCGGGTTCAGGGTCCAGAGGGCCGCCCCGTGCGCGAGCGCGCACGCGGCGATGGCGAGGTCCACGGCGCGAGCCCGGGGGCGCCGCGCCGCCCGGTGGAGGTCGGCGGCGACCGCCGCCTCTCGATGTCCGAACGGGACGGCGGCCCCGGCCGGGAACAGGGCCTCCTGGGCCCGGAGCTCCTCGGGCGTCCGCGGCCCCCGCAGCCACTCGTACAGCGTCAGGGCGCTGATGCCGAGCCGCTCCCCCGACTCGATGGCCGCGCGGATCTGCGCGGCGGAGCGCCGGTCGCGCGTGAGGGCGTCCACGAGCGCAGAGGCGTCGAGGTGGATTATCGCCCCGCGCTGCGCACTCGCCGGAGGCTCCCCGCCCGACGTGAGGCGCGGATCTCCCGTACCTCGGCCTCCACCTCGCGGGCCGGTCGGGGGCGGATCGCGGGCACCAGTCGGTCGAAGGCCTCGAGGAGATGCCGCCGCTCCTCCTCGGAGAGCTTGCCGCTGCGCTCGCCGTAGTCGCGGATGGCCTCCCGCACCACCTGGCTCTGGGGTCTGGCCAGCCGCGCCGCCGTGCGACGCAGACGCGCCACCGTCTCGGCATCGAGGGTGAAGGTCACCTTGGTCATCGCGGTTGCCATACTACCATAGTGCTGGCCGCGCCTCCTGCCCTCGGCGACTCGGCCCGCGGGTCGCCACCCAGGGCTCAGGCGATGGTCGCCTCGGCCGAGGCGTCGTCGGCCTTCTGCAGAAGCTCGATGAAGCGCGCCACCGCGGGCGTCAGGCGCTTGCCGCGCCGGTGGATGATGGCGATGGGGCGCACGAGCCCCGGGATGGCGAGCGGGACGGCGGCGAGCGTCCGGATCTCCACCTCCTTCAGTACGGTGGGCCGCGGCAGGATGCTGATGCCGGCCGCGATCCCGATGGCCTGCTTGATGGTCTCCACGTTGTCGAACTCCATGACGACGTTCACGCGCACGCTGTGCTGCTTGAGGGCGCGGTCGATGGCTCGGCGCACGGCGAGGTCGTGGTCGAAGGCCACGAAGGCCTCGCCGTTGAGGTCGGCGGGCGCCACGCGCCGCTTGCGCGCCAGCCGGTGGCTCGGATGCGTCACGACCACCATGGGCTCCGAGCGGAGCGGGAGGACCTCCAGCGCGCGCGTGGCCGTGGGGTAGGAGAGGATGCCCAGATCCGCCTCGTCGTTCAGCACTGCCTCCACCACCTTGTGCGGGTGCAGGCACTCCAGCAGCACGCGCGCCTGCGGGTGCTCCGCCATGAAGGGCTGCATGTGGCGGCTCATGTCGTGGAGCCCGACGGAGTAGATGGCCGCCACGCGCACCGTCCCCTCCACCCGCTGGCGCGAGGCGGCCAGCTCCGCGCGCGCCTGCTCGAAGCCCTGGAGCAGGGTCCGGCAGGCCTCGTAGAAGCCCCGCCCCTCCTCCGTGGGCTGGAGCGGCCGGCGGGAGCGGTCGAGCAGCACGGCGCCGAGCTCCGCCTCGAGCTGCTGGATGGCCTGGCTCGCCGCCGACTGCGAGACGCCGCTGGCCGTGGCGCCCCGCGAAAAGCTTCGCAGCCGCGCCACATCGCAGTAGAGCTTCAGGGTGTAAAGGTTCACGACGCCACGCTACACTATCAGCACGGCTAATGGAATGATTTTTCACTTTTGTGCTTGGCTAATGCCCCGGGCTGGTGTATCGTCTCGCGTCAACATGGAGGACGCGCGATGACGACGCCGGGCATGCCGGAAGCGCAGGGCCTGTACGACCCCATCCACGAGTACGACGCCTGCGGCGTGGGCTTCGTCGTGGACATGAAGGGGCGGCGCTCGCACGCCATCGTGAGCCAGGCGCTCACGGTGCTGAAGAACCTGCTCCACCGCGGCGCGTGCGGCTGCGAGGTCAACACGGGCGACGGCGCGGGCATCCTCATCCAGATGCCGCATGCCTTCCTCTTCCGCGAGACGGCGCGGGCCGGCTTTCGCCTCCCCCAGCCCGGCCACTACGGCGCGGGGCTGGTCTTCCTGCCGCGCGATCCCGCCCAGGCGGACGAGTGCCGCCAGATCCTGGCCGAGATCATCCGCGAAGAGGGCCAGATGCTGCTGGGCTGGCGCGAGGTGCCGACGGACTCCTCCCCCGTGGGTCCGTCGGCCCGCTCCGTGGAGCCCGTGTTCCAGCAGGTGTTCATCGCCCGCGCCGCGGGCGTGCCGGACCGGGCGGCCTTCGAGCGGAAGCTGTACGTGATCCGCAAGCGCGCCGAGCATGCCGTCCGGCGGTCGAGCCTGTCCGAGCGCGGCTACTTCTACCTGCCGAGCCTCTCGGCCAACACGCTCATCTACAAGGGCATGCTCTCGGCCGACCAGATCGAGCCCATGTTCCCCGACGTGACGGATCCGCTGGTGGACTCTGCCCTGGCGCTCGTGCACCAGCGCTTCTCCACCAACACCTTCCCGTCCTGGCCGCTGGCGCACCCGTACCGGATGATCGCCCACAACGGCGAGATCAACACGCTGCGCGGCAACATCAACTGGATGCACGCCCGCGAGCCGCTCTGCCACTCGAGTGTCCTCGGCGAGGACCTCAAGAAGATCCTCCCCGTCGTCGTGGAGGGTGGCAGCGACTCGGCCATCTTCGACAACGTGCTCGAGTTCCTTGTCATGGCCGGCCGCCCCCTGCCGCTGGCCATCCTCATGATGATCCCCGAGGCGTGGAGCGGGCACGAGTCCATGAGCGAGGAGCGGAAGGCCTTCTACGAGTACCACGGCTGCCTCATGGAGCCCTGGGACGGCCCCGCCTCCATCGCCTTCACCGACGGCACCGTCATCGGCGCCGTCCTCGACCGCAACGGCCTCCGCCCCTCGCGCTACTACGTGACCAAGGACAACCTCGTCGTCATGGCCTCCGAGGTCGGCGTGCTCGACATCCCGCCGGAGCGCGTCCTCATCAAGGGGCGGCTCCACCCGGGGCGCATCTTCCTCGTGGACACCGCCCAGGGCCGGATCATCGACGACGCCGAGCTCAAGCGTGCCTTCGCCACCCAGCACCCGTACGGCGAGTGGCTCAAGACGCATCTCCGCCCGCTCGAGACCCTGCCCGAGCCGCCGCATTACCACGAGCCCGACCACGACACGGTGCTCCACCGCCAGCTCGCCTTCGGCTACACGCACGAGGACCTGCGCATCCTGCTCGCGCCCATGGCCACGGCGGGCGAGGAGCCCATCGGCTCCATGGGCACCGACACCTCGCTGGCCGTGCTCTCGAACCGCCCGCGGCTCCTCTACGACTACTTCAAGCAGCTCTTCGCCCAGGTGACGAACCCGCCGCTCGACGGCATCCGCGAGGAGCTGGTCACCCAGATCGCGACGAGCATCGGCCCCGAGGGCAATCTGCTGGAGCCCACGCCCGAGGCCTGCCGCCAGATCAAGCTCAAGACCCCCGTCCTCGACAACGAGCAGCTGGCCCGGATCCGCCACGTGGACCTCCCCGGCCTAAGGACGGCCACCGTGCCCATGCTCTTTCCCGTGAGGGAGGGCGCCGCGGGGCTCGAGCGCGCCATGGACGCGCTCTGTCGCCAGGCGAGCCGGGCCATCGCGGAGGGCCACAGCTACCTGATCCTCTCCGACCGCGGCGTGAACGTGGAGATGGCGCCCATCCCGTCGCTGCTGGCCACGGCCGGCGTGCACCACCACCTGGTGCGCGAGGGCACGCGCTGCAAGGTGGGGCTCCTCATCGAGTCGGGGGATGCGCGCGAGGTGCACCACGCCGCCCTCCTGCTCGGCTATGGCGCGGGCGCCATCAACCCGTACCTGGCCTTCGAGACGCTGGATGACATGATCCGCCAGGGAATGCTCCCCGGTCTGGACCACAAGACGGCCGTCAAGAACTACATCAAGGCGCTCAACAAGGGAGTGCTCAAGGTCATCTCCAAGATGGGGATCTCCACCATCCAGTCCTATCGCGGCGCCCAGATCTTCGAGGCCATCGGGCTCGACAAGGCATTCGTGGACCGCTACTTCACCTGGACGGCCTCGCGCATCGCCGGCGTGGGCCTCGACGTGGTCGCCGAAGAGGCGCTCCGGCGCCACCACCGCGCCTTCCCCGAGCGGCCCACGGGCGAGCCCGAGCTGGACTGGGGCGGCGAGTACCAGTGGCGGCGCGACGGCGAGTACCATCTCTTCAACCCGGACACGGTGTTCAAGCTTCAGCACGCCACGCGCAGCGGCCAGTACGCGATCTTCACGGAGTACACGGCAGCCGTGAACGACCAGAGCCGCCACCTGGCCACGCTGCGCGGGCTCTTCGACTTCACGTGGGCGCATGCGGCGATCCCGCTGGACGAGGTGGAGCCCGTCGAGTCCATCGTCCGCCGCTTCGCCACGGGCGCCATGTCCTATGGCTCCATCAGCCAGGAGGCGCACGAGACGATCGCCATCGCCATGAACCGGCTCGGGGGCCGCTCCAATACCGGCGAGGGCGGCGAGGACCCGGCGCGCTACGTCCGCGATCCCGGCGGCGACTGGCGGCGCAGCGCCGTGAAGCAGGTGGCCTCGGGGCGCTTCGGCGTCACCAGCGAGTACCTCATCAACGCGGAGGAGCTGCAGATCAAGATGGCCCAGGGCGCCAAGCCCGGCGAGGGCGGCCAGCTCCCCGGCCACAAGGTCTACCCGTGGATCGCCCGGGTGCGCCACTCGATGCCCGGCGTGGGGCTCATCTCCCCGCCGCCGCATCACGACATCTACTCCATCGAGGACCTGGCGCAGCTCATCCACGACCTCAAGAATGCCAATCCCCGGGCGCGGATCAGCGTGAAGCTCGTCGCCGAGGTGGGCGTCGGCACCGTGGCCGCGGGCGTCTCCAAGGCCCACTCGGACGTAGTGCTCATCTCCGGGCACGACGGCGGCACGGGCGCCTCCCCGCTCACCTCCATCAAGCATGGCGGCATCCCGTGGGAGCTCGGGCTCGCCGAGACCCAGCAGGTGCTGGTGCTGAACAAGCTCCGCGACCGGATCGTCGTGCAGACGGACGGACAGCTGAAGACCGGGCGTGACGTGGTGATCGCCGCCCTCCTGGGCGCCGAGGAGTACGGCTTCTCCACCGCCCCGCTGGTGGTGCTGGGCTGCGTGATGATGCGCGTCTGCCATCTCAATACCTGCCCCGTGGGCATCGCCACCCAGGACCCGACGCTGCGCGCCAGGTTCACGGGCAAGCCTGAGTTCGTCCAGAACTTCTTCCGCTTCCTCGCCGAGGAGGTGCGCGAGCACATGGCGCGCCTCGGCTTCCGCACCATGGACGAGATGATCGGCCGCGCGGACCGGCTCGACGTGAAGCCGGCCGTGGACCACTGGAAGGCGCGCGGGCTCGATCTGTCCTCGATCCTCCACCGCCCGGCCGTCGGCCCCGAGGTCGCGATCCGCAAGGTGGTCGAGCAGGACCACGGGCTCGAGCGCTCGCTCGACATGACGACGCTCGTGCCCATGTGCCGCGCGGCGCTCGAGCGGGGCGAGGCCGTGGACATGCGCCTGCCCGTCCGCAACGTGAACCGCACCGTCGGCACCATCCTCGGCTCCGAGGTCACGCGGCTCCATGGGGCAGACGGGCTCCCCGACGACACCATTCGCCTGCACTTCACGGGCTCGGCCGGCCAGAGCTTCGGCGCCTTCGTGCCGCGTGGCATCACGCTCACCCTCGAGGGCGACAGCAACGACTATCTCGGCAAGGGGCTCTCGGGCGGCAAGATCGTCGTCTACCCGCCGCGCGAGGCCAGCTTCGTCCCCGAGCAGAACATCCTCGTCGGCAACGTGGTGCTCTACGGCGCCACGAGCGGCGAGGCCTATTTCCGCGGCGTGGCCGGCGAGCGCTTCGCGGTGCGCAACAGCGGCGCGCTCACCGTGGTGGAGGGCGTGGGCGACCACGGCTGCGAGTACATGACCGGCGGGCGCGTGGTGGTGATCGGCGCCACGGGGCGCAACTTCGCCGCCGGCATGTCGGGCGGCATCGCCTACGTGCTGGACGAGGGCGGCGACTTCAAGCGGCGCTGCAACCCGGGCATGGTGGATCTCGAGCCCCTGCTGGACAGCGAGGACGTGGAGATGGTCAAGGACCTCCTGGCGCGCCACATCCGCTACACCCAGAGCGCCGTGGCGGCCCGCCTCCTCGTCGCCTGGGAGCGGACCCAGCAGACACTCGTCAAGGTCATGCCGCGGGACTACAAGCGCGTGCTCGCCGCCATCAAGAAGGCCCACGACACCGGCATCCCGGTGGACGAGGCCGTGATGGCGAGCGCCCACACCTGATGGGCAAGGTGACCGGGTTCCTCGAGTTCAAGCGCGACACGCAGCCGTACCGCCCCGTCGCCGAGCGGGTGCGCGACTTCAAGCAGGTCCTGCTGCCCTTCCCCGCGGACGCGCTCCGCAAGCAGGGCGCGCGCTGCATGGACTGCGGCATCCCCTTCTGCCATCAGGGCTGCCCGCTGGGCAACCTCATCCCCGACTGGAACGACCTCGTCTACCGCGACCGGTGGAAGGAGGCCAGCGAGCGCCTCCACGCCACCAACAACTTCCCGGAGCTCACCGGCACCCTCTGCCCCGCCCCGTGCGAGGGCTCCTGCGTGCTCGGCATCAACGACGACCCGGTGACCATCAAGGCCATCGAGCTCGCCATCGTGGACCGCGCGTGGGAGGAGGGCTGGATCAAGCCCGAGCCGCCCGTCGTGAAGACGGGCAAGACCGTCGCCGTCGTGGGCTCGGGGCCCGCGGGGCTCGCCGCGGCCCAGCAGCTCGCCCGCGCAGGGCATGCCGTCACCGTCTTCGAGCGCGACGACCGGCCCGGGGGCCTCCTCCGCTACGGCATCCCCGAGTTCAAGATGGAGAAGCGCGTGCTGGACCGGCGGATCCGCCAGATGGCAGCCGAGGGCGTGACCTTCGTCACGGGCGCGCACGTGGGCGTGACCGTGGAGGTGGCGCGGCTCCGCGCCGACTTCGACGCGCTGGTGCTGACAGGCGGCGCGACCGCCCCGCGCGATCTGCCCATCCCCGGCCGGGAGCACGCGGGCATCCACTTCGCCATGGAGTACCTCACGCTCCAGAACCGGCGCTGCCAGGGCGAGGCGATTTCCGACGAGCGCTTCATCACGGCGCGCGGCAAGCGCGTGGTCATCATGGGCGGCGGCGACACCGGCGCCGACTGCCTCGGCACCGCCCACCGCCAGGGCGCGCGCTCCGTCCACCAGCTCGAGATCCTCCCGCGCCCGCCGGAGGAGCGCGCGCCCGACAACCCGTGGCCGCAGTGGCCCAACACCTACCGCGTCTCCTCGGCGCATGCCGAGGGCGGCGAGCGCGTCTACTCCGTGTCCACCAGGCGCTTCCTCGGCGATGCGCAGGGTCGCGTCAGCGCCCTCGAGGCCGTCGAGGTCGAGCTGGTCCGCGAGAACGGGCGCATGGCCTTCACGGAGAAGCCCGGCGCCGAGCTCACGCTGCCCTGCGAGCTGGTGCTCCTGGCCATGGGCTTCGTCGGCCCCGAGCGCCCCGGCCTGCTGGAGGCTCTCGGTGTCCGCCTCACCGAGCGCGGCACCGTGTGGCGCGACGAGCAGTGGATGACCAGCGTGCCCGGCGTCTTCACGGCGGGCGACATGCAGCGGGGCCAGTCGCTCATCGTCTGGGCCATCGCCGAGGGGCGCAGCGCCGCCCGCGGCGTGGATGGCTATCTGATGGGCCGCTCCGACCTCCCCGCCCCTCTCGCGTGACACCCGCCGCCCACCATCGCGAACCACGCGTGCGCGGAAGATCTGGAGCGGCCCCGACACCGCGGCCACCTCAATGGCCTGCGGTGGACGTGGGCGGGGACCCGGCCGCGAGACCGATGGCCGCTCATCCTTTCCCTGCCGCACAGGCTCCTCGCCACGGCCGCCGCGGCCGTGGGAGCGCGCCTTGATTCGGCCAGGCACGAAGGGGCGCGCCGGTGCGCACTCCCACACTTCATGCCTTGCTCGTCGCCGACGAACGCGTGGAGCGCCATTTCCGCACCCGTGCCCTGAGCGCGATCGGCTGGGCCCCGCGCCGGGGCGTGGCGGCGTGCGCCGTCACGTTACGGGAGCTGTGGAACGCTCCCGACCAGTACCGCGCCGACGGGATCTGGGGAACGAAGCTGCGTGCCAACCTCTTCCGATGGCGTCCCGATCATGCGCTCGACGCCAAGGGCTTCCACGGGAGGTGGCCCCCCCTCAATGCCAACCCGGTCGGCGGCTTCCCTCCCGTGGACGTCGTGATCTATCACCCGCCAGCAGCGCCGGGGTGTTCACGATGGCCGACGGGAAGACGACGAGGACGGCGCCAAAGGACGCCGCGCAGCGGCTACCGCCCGTTGCGCCCGCGGAAGACATCGAGGCCGCGGCCGAGGAAGCGCATGGGCTGCGGCGCCGGGCGAAGCCTGCGCTTCAGCGCGCCGGGCTCTGCCAGAGAACGTGACCCACGAAGAAGGGGCCCAGGCTCTGGATGTACTCGGAGGTCTGGGCCGTCTTCCGCATCGTCTGCACCAGGTGGGAAAGCGGGTGGAGGTCGCGGCTCACGAGGCCGATGACGAAGTCGTTGTCGTGGGTGTCGAGCCCGTGGCAGGCCAGGCGGATGTCGTGGGCCAGGTCGGCGTCGCCATAGCTGCGGCCGAGGGTAGCGTGCTCCCTCAGGATGGCGCTCTGCTCCTGCGGCGACAGGCGCGCGAAGGCCCCGACCCGGCGCAGCGGGTACCAGATGGCCCAGGGCCACGCCGGATTGAGCACGGTGCGCCGCGGACGGTTGAGGAGCCACTCCTCCAGGTCCGACTCGAAGCCGGAAGAGTAGCTGCGGCCCAGCATGGTCAGCTCGGGCTTGAGCGTCAGGGCAGCGAAGGGCTCCGTGTTGAGCACTTCGCGGAAGCGCGTGACGAAGAAGGCCGGGTCCTCGGCGCAGGCGAGCAGGCCCACGCCCCGCGGGTCGCTGACGTCGGCGTACAGCACCGCCTCGATCCGGCTCGCCTCGAGCGCCCGCACCAGCCCCTTGCTGTCCGCGCAGCCCCCGAACACCTGCAGCAGCATGAACAGCCGCCGGCTCGACGTCCGCTGATTGGCCCCACGCTCCAGCACATCCACGCTGATCTCGCTCGCTGGACTCCCCTGCTGCCCGCCCGGTCGCGTCGTCATGCCCAGAGCCTACCAGCCCCGCCCGACCTTGACAATGCAGCCCGGCGCCCGCGCGATCCCGGGGCCGTCTCCCGCTCCAGCTCGGCGATGCGCTTGTCCCGGGGGTCCGGGCCCTGCGGGGCGGGCCCGCGCTTCTTCGGCGCCCCCGCCACCTCGCCGCGCTCTCGCGCGCCCCGCCAGGCCGTCAGACGATCTTTCCCTTGTACTCCTGCGTGAACCGCCAGCGGGCCGCCTTCGCCACCACCTCCACCTCCGGCGCCACCAGGGTCATCTCCATGCCGTTCATCGGCCTCCAATCCTTACTCGCCCTCGACACGAGACTCCCAGGGGGTCACTGTCTCACTCTCGTTGGCAGGGACGGCGTGACCCTCACCGGCAGCGCGCTGGGGCTGGCCGCCGGGTACTCCCCGCGGCTCGACCGGCTGCTGATGCGGTTGACATCCTCCCACGGACTGAAGTCCGGGGATTCCAACACCTACGCCACGAAGGCGAGGCATTGAGGTTCGCGGTTCACCGCCCGGGACGACTTCCCCAAGGCTCCCCGCGCTGTCACCGTCTGTCCGACGGCGATATTGCGCGCTGCGTTCAGATCGGCGTTGCAGGCGAACCCACAGGCGACGCACCGGAAGGCCGCTTGGCTCTCGCGGTTCTCCGTGGCGACGTGCCCGCACGCGCTGCATCGCTGGCTCGTTTGTTTCGGATCGACTCGCCGGACTCTCCCGCGCGCTTTGTGTTCAAGGCGGGCGAGGAACAGGCCCCAACCCTGGGCGAGGATCGCGCGGTTGAGGCCGGCCTTCTGGCGGACGCGTCGCCCCGGCCGTTCCTTCGTGCCCTTTGCCGAGCGCGTCATGGCCCTGACGTCCAGGTCCTCGACCTTCACGACGTCGTACCGCCGGGCAAGGTCGGTCGTCGTCTGCTCGACCCAATCTTTCCGTTGGTCCGTCTCCCGAGCGCGGAGCCGGGCGATGGCGCGCTTGAGCCGGCCGCGCCGGTTCGACCCGCGCTGCGCCACGGCAAGGCGGCGTCGCAGGCGCAGGAGCCGCTCGGCTTGCTTCGGGCGCAGGCTCGGTGCGTGGAACGCCTCGCCTTCGCTCGACATAACGGACACCGCTACGCCGCGATCCAGCCCGACGACCTCGCCGGTGCCAGGCCCCGCGATGGCGGCGGGGATGTGCGCGAAGGCGATGTGCCATCGGCCGGATGCGTCCCACGTCACGCGATAAGACTTCACACTGTCCGGGACGACGCGCGTGCAGCGGAAGCGGACCCAGCCGACCTTGGGAACGAACACCGCCGACCATCGGCGGTTGAGCCGGCGGACGTGCTCGGGCAGAACTGCGACGGTGCGGAACCCCTCGTCCCTATCCTTCTTGCGCCAGGTCGGTCGACGATGGGTACCGCCGAAGAAGTTGCGCTTGGCCTGATCCAAGTCTCGGAGCACCTGCTGCTGGGCGGTCACGCTGCCGGACGCGAGCCAGGGCTCGGCCGCTCGCAGCTCGGTCAGTTGCCGATTCAGCTCGGCGTATCCAGGGGCTCGCTTGCCCGGCTGCCACAGCCGCCATTGTTCCAGGCAGAGGTTCCAGAGGAATCGAGCCTGACCGCAGTGGGTACTGAGGAGGACATCCTGCGCCGGTGTGGGGTCCAGTCGGAAACGCACGGTGTCTACTCTACACGAGGTCGGCGCTTCCTCCCCAGACTGAAGTCTGCGCCTTCCGCGTCGGGGGAGGCTCTGTGAGGCGAGGCGGGTCGGCCATTACCGCGTCCCCCAGCCCCTTGAGCGCCCACCACGAGGAGCCGGGGTCGGGCTCGCCGCCGCCCCGGGTGAGCGGTGGGGGCAGCGGGGCGTCAAGCGCCACGGGCAGGAAGACGCTGGTGCACGGCGTCCCCTGGGCGCACCAGAGGCCCATGGCCAGGGCCGGGTCCCGCGGCAATTCGGCGACCATTCCCGCCGCGGTCGCCGACTGGCCGGGGTCCGGGTGCATGCACACCGACCAGCCGCGCGGGTCGCCGTCCATCCGTCCCGGCACGTGCACGGTGCCGCCGTCGTGGTGGTCTCGGAGGTGCCGCATCATGCCGGCCACGGTGGGCCGGGCCGTCTCCGAGAGGAAGCGGCAGGAGGCCTCGAGCCGGGCCTCCGCCCGGTAGCGCGACTCCGGGTTCTCGAAGGCCTGCCGGAAGTCCAGGCGGCGGCCGCGGGGCGCCGGCCACCAGCCGCGCTCGCGCGCGTAGGCCTCGAGGCCGGCCGAGGCCTCGTCCCAGTCCTCCCCGATGGTGGCGCAGTTCGAGATGGCCGCCCGGTTCCGGACGCGGCGCGCCACCCAGTGCCGCCCCGAGGTCTCGATCACCCACGCCGCGCCGGGGTCGGCCACGATGAAGGAGTTGTGGTAGCGCCGGTCCACGCCGTGGCCTGCGCTGCCGCCCTGCCCGTGGCGCTCCACGAGCCCCGTGATCGCCCGCTTCGCCTCGGCGGCCGTACGCCCGCGCTCGAGGCCCAGGCGTACCAGGTCCATCCCGAGGAGCCCGACCTCGCCCGGCGCCTCGCGCGTGTGCAGGGCCTCGTTGCCGATGGCCACGCGGCACTCGTTCACCCCGTGCTCGAAACCCCAGAGCCACCACGGCCGGCTTCCCAGCACGGCCAGCGTCTCCTCGACCTGGGGAATCGCCACGTACTGGCAGCGCACGCGAGCGCCCGGCGCATGGCGAGCCCGCGGCACCTGGAAGAGCGGCTGGCACTCGGTGGGCGGCCGGTCGCTGTTCTTGGCGAACAGGGTGTGGCCGTCGCGCGTGTGGGGGCCGAGGACGACGAGCGTGTCGCAGCTGGTGGGCCAGTCGAGCCGGGTGTCGGTCATGGCCCCATTATGCGACACTCTTCGGCGACCCCATTTCCCGATGCGTCCCCGGGCGCGTCCACGGAGGCGACGATGGCAGACCAGGAAGACCTGCAGGCCGAGCTCGAGCGACTTCGCAAGGAGAACGAGGCCCTCAAGGCCCGCACCACGCGCGGCGTCTCCCTCCGTGTGAGCGCGAAGGGCGGCGTGTCCGTCTACGGGCTCGGCCGCTTCCCCGTCACCCTCTACAAGGAGCAGTGGGAGAAGCTCCTGGCCATGGCCGACGACATCCGCGCCTTCGTCCGCGAGCACGAGGGCGAGCTCAAGGCCAAGGAGCCGCGGTGAGGTGAGGCGCCGGCGCGCCCGGCTCGCGATGGAGCAGGGCCCTCGGTGGACACCTGAACACCGGCCAGTGGGCGAGCACCCACCACCAGCGCCGGCAGCACGGCGGGCCGTGGACGCGGGTACCACCGGCGTGCGGCGCGGAGGGCCTTCAGCTTTCGCAGCCATCCAGCGTGGTAGCCGCGGTCGCGATATCGGGGAAAGGCCTGACGCGCGAAGGCGCCAACGCGATCGTCATCATCCGGGCGGCGGGCATCCGCCTCCGTCTTGTGGGGCGTCGGCGTCGTACTGGCGCTCCAGGCCCTGAGTTCGCCGGCGCTCGACGGCGCGTTCCTGGCGATCACCCAGCTGGGTCGCGAGGAGTTCTTCCTCCTGCTCGTGCCGCTGGTGTACTGGTGCGTCGACAAGCACTTCGGCATTCGCCTGGCTGTCCTGTTCTTGGCCTCGGCGCTGACGAACGTCTGGATGTGCATGGACGGGTCTCCTGATCACGTCCTCGGAGATGGGCGTAAGATGAGGCGCGATGGCCCTCAAGGCAACGATCTTCAAGGCCGCGCTACAGATCGCCGACATGGACCGCAACTACTACCATGATCATGCGCTCACCATCGCCCGCCACCCCTCGGAAACCGACGAGCGCATGATGGTGCGCGTGCTGGCCTTCGCGCTGCACGCGCACGACGCACTGGCGTTCGGGAACGGGCTCAGCGCCGAGGACGAGCCCGATCTGTGGCAGAAGGATCTCACCGGCGCGATCCGGATCTGGATCGACGTCGGCCTGCCCCACGAGAAACGCGTTCGCAAGGCCTGCAGCCGCGCCGCGCAGGTCTTCATCTACAGCTATGGCGGTCGGACCGCCGAGACCTGGTGGGACAAGGTCGACGCACGCCTCGGGCGCGCCAGCAACCTGACCGTGCGGAACCTGCCAGCGGCCGGCAGCCAGGCCCTGGCCCGGCTCGCGGCGCGCCACATGCGGCTGCAGTGCACGATCCAGGACGGGCAGATCTGGGTGGCCGACGCCGATCACACGGTGCCGCTGGCGCTGGCGGTGGTCAAGGGTCTGCCGCTCCCGTCCCGTCCCTGAGGACCCCGCGCGATGCTCGGTGGCGCGCTCGCCATCCCGCGGTAGGCTGTCGCCCTCCGTGCGATGAGGGTCTCGTACGGCCGGCTTCGAGCTGGCTCTGGGAGGGATACCCGTAGTTCGCCGGCCGCGAACCCTGTGGCCGCGGTCCCGCGGGTGGACATGGTCCGGCATCGCCCTTGAGCAATATAACGTGGAGGTCCGGCGCGCCGCCCGCCACTTCCCGGCGCTGATCGTCACGGGTCCTCGGAGGGCGGGGAAGACCACCCTCCTCCGACGACTGTTCCCGGGTGCGACGTAGTGGCTCCTCGAGGATCTTGATGTCGTGGCGCGGATTCGCTCCGACCCCCGCGCCTTCATGGAGGAGCTCCGGCCGCCCGCGATCCTCGACGGGATCCAGAACACGCCGGAGATCCTGGGTCAGCGCGCGTCAAGACATAACATATACAACTCTATGCTGGCCGTGGTCGGATGACATAGTTCCATTCACCATGAAACGCCTGAGG
>MGBT01000135.1:7373-8723 GCA_001788395.1 Candidatus Rokubacteria bacterium GWA2_70_23 | reverse complement strand
CTCAAGCCCGAGTCACGGAGGACCGATGAACGGCCGGGAACGCTCGATGAGAGACACGCGTGAACGCTGACCCGCTGCTCCAGGGATTCTTCGAGGAAGCCTCCGAGCTCCTCGCGGACTTCGAGGCAGGGCTCCTGCGTCTTGAGACGGCGCCGGAGGACTCCGAGCTCCTCAACCGCATCTTCCGGGCCGCCCACACGCTCAAGGGCAACTCCGCCATGCTGGGGCTCGATGAGATCGCCCACTTCACCCATGCCCTCGAGGACCTTCTCGACCGCCTCCGGAAGGGGCAGCGGCGGGTCACCCCCGCCCTGGTGAATACGCTGCTCGGCTCGGCAGACGTGCTGCGCGTGCTCCTGGAGCGTGCGCGGGCGGGTGGGGGCCAGGCCTCCCCGGAGGACCAGGCATCCGAGGCGCGCGTGCTCGAGGACATCCACGCGCTGGTGAGCGGCACGGAGCCGGTCGTCCGCGCCCAGGGTGCGCCCGCGGCGCCGGAGCCGGCCGCGCCCGCGGGAGCGAGGACGCTCTTCGAGATCCGCTTCCATCCGCCGGGTGATCTTCTCCGCCGTGGACTCGACCCGATCCAGCTCGTCTCCCAGCTCGAGGAGATGGGGGAGATCCTCAGGGTGGATCCCGACCTCGGGGCCCTGCCGGTCCTCGCCAGCATGGATCCGGAGCAGAGCTACCTCGCCTGGACCATCTGGCTTCTCAGCGACCGTCCGCAGGCGGAGGTCGCCGCGCGGTTCGACTTCGTCGGGGACCCGGCCGCGGTGGCGATCGAGGCCCTGCCCATGGGCGAGGACGCGGCGCCCCGCGCAGCCGGGGGGGAAGCGCCCGGCCCGGCCGAGCGCGAGGACGGGCCGGCGGGACCGGCGCCCCCAGCGGAGGCCCAGAAGCGGCGGGCCTCGGACCAGGCCGAGACCACCAGCATCCGCGTCCCCGTGGATAAGGTGGACCGCCTGATCAACCTGGTGGGCGAGCTCGTCATCACCCAGTCCATGGTGGCCGAGACGGTGTCCTCCTTCACGCCGGCCAAGCTCGCGATGCTGGAGGAGGCCGTGGCGCAGATGGATCGCCACGCGCGGGAGCTGCACGAGCGGATCATGGGCATCCGGATGGTGCCGCTCAAGACGCTCTTCGGCCGCTTCCACCGCCTGGTGCGGGACCTCACGGCGGCGGTGGGCAAGCCGGCCACGCTGGAGGTCTCGGGCGAGGACACGGAGCTCGACAAGACCGTCATCGAGAAGATCGGGGACCCGCTCACCCACCTGATCCGCAACGCCATCGACCACGGGCTCGAGTCGCCCGACGACCGCCAGATGGCGGGCAAGCCCGAGGTGGGCGTGGTGC
>MGBT01000135.1:0-7367 GCA_001788395.1 Candidatus Rokubacteria bacterium GWA2_70_23 | reverse complement strand
CCGCCTATCAGCAGGGTGGCAGCATCTACATCGAGGTGGGTGATGACGGCCGAGGGCTCGATCGGGACCGCATTGTCGCCAAGGCGGTCCAGCAGGGGCTCGTGGCCCCAGACCGGGTCCTCGGCGACGAGGAGGCCTTCGCGCTGATCTTCCGCCCCGGGCTGTCCACGGCCGAGAAGGTCACCGAGGTCTCGGGCCGCGGCGTCGGGATGGACGTCGTCAGGCGGAACGTGGAGGCCCTCGGCGGAACCATCGCCATCCAGAGCGAGGTGGGCCGGGGCACGACCATCCGGATCAAGCTCCCGCTGACGCTGGCGATCATGGACGGCCAGGCCCTCCAGGTGGGATCGGAGGTCTACATCGTGCCGCTCGTCGCCATCGTGGAGTCGATACGGCCGCGGCGGGAGGCGCTGACCCGCGTCCTGGGCGCGGGCGAGACGGTGACGGTGCGCGGCAAGCCGCTGCCGCTCATCCGCCTCCACCGGCTCTTCGACGTGGAGCCCGAGTTCGCCGATCCGAGCCGCGGGCTCGTGGTGATCGTCGAGCACGAGGGACGGCTGGCCGCATTCCTGGTGGACGAATTGCTCGGACAGCAGCAGGTGGTCATCAAGAGCCTCGAGGCGAACTTCAGGAAGGTGGAGGGAGTGGCCGGGGCCACCATCCTGGGCGACGGCCGGGTGGCGTTGATCCTGGATGTGCCCGGCCTCGTGGCGCTGGCCCGCGCCGGCGGCAACGCGTCCGCGCGCGAGCCGATCGCCGTTCCGGCCTAAAGCCCGAGGGGGAATGAGCCGACTGGGGGAGTAGCGTTTCCGCGCCGGGGCCGGACCCCCGCGCGTCGCCGTGACCTGGAAGCGGAATCCGCGCACACGCGGCCCGCGAGTCTCTGAACGGACACGAAAGGAGCAGTCAGATGGGCATGGGGTGGTTCAAGAACCGCAAGGTGATGACCAAGCTGCTGATCGGGTTCATGACCGTGGCCGTCGTCATGGTGGTGGTGGGCCTCGTGGGCCTCCGCTCCATGGGCCAGATCCAGGGGAACTTCCAGGACGTGCACGAGCAGCAGCTCATGCCCATCACCCACCTGGCCGCGGTGCGAGGCGGAATGCTCAGGGTCCGCGCCAGCGTGCTCCAGCACGTCATCGCCCAGGACCCGGCCAAGATGCGGGAGTTCGAGGCGCAGATCAAGCAGCTCGACGCGAAGGTCGACGAGGAGGTCGCCACCTTCGAGAAGGCCAGGCTGACCGCGGAGGAGAAGGAGGCGCTGACCCGGTTCAAGCAGGCATGGGGTCAGTTCAAGGAGGGCCGCAGCGGCCAGACGCTGCTCCTGAGCGCGGCCGGCAAGAAGGCGGACGCGATGGCGGCGGCTCTCGGCCAGGTCGGGCAGCGCTTCCGGGACGCCTCGGACGCCGTCGACCAGCTCTTCTCCACCAAGGTGAAGGCGGCCGGCGCGGCGGTCGAGGGGGGCAACCAGCAGTACACTGCGACAACCCAGGTCACCTTCGTCATTCTGCTGGTGGGCGTCGTGCTCTCCATCATGCTCGGCTTCTTCATCGCCCGGATGATCGCCCGGCCCCTCGGCCAGGCCGCGGAGGTGCTCGGGGCGGTGGCTGCCGGGGACTTCACGCGGCGGCTGGACGTGCACAGCAAGGACGAGGTGGGCGTGATGGCGGAGTCGCTGAACAGCGCGGTGGACGGGATGCGCGGGGCGCTGCAGGAGGTGGGCGTGGCGGCGCAGCAGGTGTCCTCGGCGGCGCAGGAGCTGTCCGGGGCGAGCAACCAGCTCTCCAGCGGGGCGCAGGAGCAGGCCTCGAGCCTGGAGGAAACCGCGGCGTCCCTCGAGGAGATCACGGGCACCGTCAAGCAGAACGCGGACAACGCGAAGCAGGCGAACCAGCTCGCCGTCGGCTCCCGTGACGTGGCGGAGAAGGGCGGCCGGGTCGTCGCCGAGGCCGTGCAGTCGATGAGCGAGATCAACAAGTCCTCCAAGAAGATCGCGGACATCATCACGACGATCGACGAGATCGCGTTCCAGACGAACCTGCTGGCGCTGAACGCGGCGGTAGAGGCGGCGCGGGCGGGGGAGCAGGGGCGCGGCTTCGCCGTGGTCGCGGCGGAGGTGAGGAACCTGGCCCAGCGGAGCGCGACCGCCGCCAAGGAGATCAAGGGGCTGATCCAGGACTCGGTGGGGAAGGTGGAAGCGGGGTCGGCGCTGGTGAACCAGTCGGGTCAGACGCTCGAGGAGATCGTGACCTCCGTGAAGCGGGTGACGGACATCATCGCGGAGATCAGCGCGGCGAGCCAGGAGCAGTCCACGGGCATCGACCAGGTGAACCGGGCGGTGACGCAGATGGACCAGGTGACGCAGGCGAACGCGGCGCAGACGGAGGAGCTGTCCTCCACGTCCCAGTCGCTGGCGGCCCAGTCGGAGCAGCTCCAGGCGCTGGTCTCGCGCTTCAAGCTCGGCGAGACGGCGGCCCCGCGCGCGGCGGCAGCACGCCCCGCAGCGGCCGAGCGTGCGCCCCGGCCGGCGGCGAAGCGGGCCCCGTCCCGCTCCGCCCCCGAGGCGGCGCCGAAGCCCCGCCGCGGCGACAAGCTGGCGGAGCCCGCGCTGGCCACCGTGGGGAGCGGGAACGGCCACGGCCACGACGACGGCTTCGAAGAGTTTTGAGAGGAACGGCCATGGAACAGCTCGACACGCTCAGCAGCCAGATCAGCTTCGCGACGGACGGCAGCCAGTACCTGACGTTCCGGCTGGGGGAAGAGGAGTACGGGGTGGAGATCCTGAAGGTGCAGGAGATCAAGGGGTACTCGGCGATCACGCCGATGCCGAACACGCCGCGGCACCTGAAGGGGGTGATGAACCTCCGGGGGACGATCGTGCCGGTGGTGGATCTCAGGGCGAAGTTCTCCATGGCGGAGGCCGAGTACAACCAGTTCACGGTCATCATCGTCGTGACCGTGGGGGCCAAGGTGATGGGGCTGGTGGTGGACGCGGTGTCGGACGTGCTGAACATCCCGAAGGCCGACATCCAGCCGACGCCCGACTTCGGCGCCGAGGTAGACGTCCGCTTCATCAACGGCATGGCCAAGGCGGGGGAGAAGCTCGTCGTCCTGCTGGACATCGACCGGGTGCTGGGCGGCGACGCGGCCGTCGCCCTCGGCAGCCCCAACTGATCAGCGCGGGTCCAGGGAGGGCCCGCAAGGGAGGAGATCGCGATGTCGGTCCTGCGTGACCTTCGCGTCCGCTACAAGATCCTGCTGTTGCTGCTGGTGCCGCTCCTCGGGCTGATCTACTTCGCCATCGGCGGCATCCTCGACCGATCCCGGACCGCGGGTCAGATGGTCGCCATCCAGAAGCTCTCCGGGCTGGCCATCGCGGCCAGCGGGCTGGTCCATGAAGCCCAGAAGGAGCGGGGCATGACGGCGGGCTTCCTGGGCAGCTCGGGGAAGCAGTTCCAGGTCGAGCTGCCGGCGCAGCGCTCCGCCACGGACCGCAAGGTCGCGGAGCTGCGCGGGTTCTTGCAGGGCTTCGACGCGGCGGCCTACGGCTCCCAGTTCGCCGGCGCGCTGAGCGGCGCCCTGGCCAAGGTGGATCAGCTAGAGGGGATGCGGCGCGGCGTCAGCGGTCTCAGCGTCGCGGCGGGCGACGCCGTCGGGCACTACACCGCCCTGAACGGCGCCTTCCTCGACGTCATCGCGCACATCGCCAACCTGGCCGCCGACGGCCAGGTGGCGCGGGCCATCACGGCCTATATCAGCTTCCTCCGGGGGAAGGAAGCGGCCGGCATCGAGCGGGCGACCCTGACCAACACGTTCGCGCGCGACCAGTTCGAGCCTGGCATGTTCAACCGGTTCAGCGCGGTCGTCGCGGAACAGGAGGCCTTGAACAGGATGTTCAGGATCCTGGCCAGCGACTCCGCGAAGCGGTACGCCGAGGAGAAGCTGCGGGGGCGCGCGGTGGAGGAGGTCGCGCGGATGAGGAAGGTCGCCTTCGAGCGGGCGAGCGCGGGGAAATTCGAGATCGCCCCGGAGTACTGGTTTCGCGCGCAGACGGAGAAGATCGACCTCCTGAAGGAGATCGAGGACCGCCTGAGCGGGGAGCTCGGCGCCCTTGCCGGAGGTCTCGGGGCAGGAGCCCAGAGGGGGCGGCTCCTTTTCATCGTCGTGGCCGTGGCCTTGGTGGGCGGCGCACTGGGGGCGGCGACCCTCATGGCCCGGAGCGTCACGGGGCCCCTCGGCGAGACCCTGGCCGCCCTGCGGGACATCGCCGAGGGCGACGGCGACCTGACGCGGCGCCTTGACGCCACGGGGAAGGACGAGGTCGCGGAAATCGCGGGCGCCTTCAACACGTTCGTGGAGAAGCTCCACAGCATCATGCGCCAGGCGAGGGCCGCTGCCGAGCAAGTGGCCGCCGCGTCGCGGGAGCTCTCCGCGGCGAGCGACCAGCTCTCCTCCGGCGCGCAGGAGCAGGCCTCGAGCCTGGAGGAGACGGCGGCGTCACTGGAGGAGATCACGGGGACGGTGAAGCAGAACGCCGACAATACGCG
This sequence comes from Candidatus Rokubacteria bacterium GWA2_70_23, assembly GCA_001788395.1. Taxonomy (GTDB): domain Bacteria; phylum Methylomirabilota; class Methylomirabilia; order Rokubacteriales; family CSP1-6; genus UBA12499. The sequence goes on along the minus strand of MGBT01000135.1, from coordinate 2,820 downwards.
GCAGGCGAGCCAGCTCGCCGTCGGCTCCCGCGCCGTCGCCGAGAAGGGCGGCCAGGTCGTCGCCGAGGCCGTGCAGTCCATGAGCGAGATCAACAAGTCGTCCAAGAAGATCGCCGACATCATCACGACGATCGACGAGATCGCGTTCCAGACGAACCTGCTGGCGCTGAACGCCGCCGTCGAGGCCGCCCGCGCGGGCGAGCAGGGCCGCGGCTTTGCCGTCGTGGCCTCCGAGGTGCGCAACCTCGCCCAGCGGTCGGCCACCGCCGCCAAGGAGATCAAGACCCTCATCCAGGACTCCGTGCAGAAGGTCGGGGTCGGTTCCGAGCTGGTCAACAAGTCGGGCGAGACGCTCAGCGAGATCGTCGGCTCGGTGAAGCGGGTGACGGACATCATCGCGGAGATCGCGGCGGCCTCGCAGGAGCAGTCGACGGGCATCGACCAGGTGAACCGGGCGGTGACGGAGATGGATCAGGTGACGCAGGCGAACGCGGCGCAGACGGAGGAGCTGTCCTCGACGTCGCAGTCGCTGGCCGGGCAGGCGGAGCAACTGCAGGCGCTGGTGGGGCGGTTCAAGCTGGGCGGGGACGCCGTCGCGCGGCGGCCGGCGGCCGCTCACCGGCGCCCTCTCCCCCCTCACCCTCCCCTCTCCCCCGCCGGGGGAGAGGAACACGGTGAGGGGGCGAGGGGAAGGGTGAGGCGGGTGGACCGGGAGAAGCCGGTGCTGGTGGGGGCGCCCGCCGGCAACAGGTCGGCTGACGCCAAGGACGACGGCTTCGAGGAGTTCTGATGCAGCCGATCATCCCCTGAAGGCCAGGAGGACTCGGCTCCGAGAGAGCGAGTCAGGGGGCTGTGCTGAAGGAGAGGACAGAGGTCTCGACGGTTCGACCAGGAGAGCCGGGATGGGCGAGAAGACTTTACTCGATCCACTCTCTCGGATCAGGTTCGTACACCGTCACGACTCGCATCCGAGGGGGGCCGCTTTAACAGGAACTACCGGAGGAACCGGTAGGCGGTCATGAGCAGGGCCAGTAATCCGAACCAGATGTTCATCTGCCAGAAGAGCTGGCCGAAGCGGCGGTCGGTCTCCTGCCGGAGCTGGGTGAAGCCGGTGGTCACCTCCTGCCGGAGCTGGGCGATGTCCTGCCGGAGCGCCGCATCGCCCTCCCTCATCTCCTGCCGGAGCTGGGCGAAGCCAGCCGTCATGTCCTGCCGGAGCTGGAGGCCGTCGGCCCGGAGGTCATCGAGCCGCCGATGGACGTCATCAATTCGCTTGGAAAGTTCCTCTTCAGTCATCAGCAACCTCACGCTACCACCGGTGAGAAAGGAGTGTCAACACCGCCCCCTGTGTCTTCAGGGAGAGGGAGTCGGTGCGGTGCCCTCGCCCCCGGAGGGGGAGAGGGGCAGGGTGAGGGGGCGCCCAGGTCGCCGAAGGCGCGTTCGCGAATGGAGTGACCTAAAGCCCGGGAGGGAATGAGCCGACTGGAGGAGTAGCGTGTCCGCGCCGGGGCTGGACCCCCGGGCGTTGCCGTGACCTGGGAGCGGAATCCGTGCACACGCGGCCCGCGAGTCTCTGAACGGACACGAAAGGAGCAGTCAGATGAGGGGGCGAGGGGAAGGGTGAGGCGGGTGGACCGGGAGAAGCCGGTGCTGGTGGGGGTGCCCGCCGGCAACAGGTCGGCTGACGCCAAGGACGACGGCTTCGAGGAGCTCTGCCCGGTGAAGTCAGGACTGACGGAGCAGTCGCGGTGACGCTGCCAGAGGTATCGGGGAGCAAGGCACGGGGGCCTCTCGCCGGGGGGCCTCGCGACCTCACCCCGCGGGAGTTCGAGGTCTTCCGGGGGCTGGTCCACGCCCACTCCGGGATCACGCTGGGGCCGGAGAAGCGCCCGATGCTCTACGCGCGGCTGGCCCGGCGGCTCCGGGCGCTGGGGATCGAGACCTTCACCGACTACCACCGGCACCTCACGGAGCGGGACCCGAGGGGCGAGGAGCTACGCCGGCTCGTCAACGCGGTCACGACCAACAAAACCGATTTCTTCAGGGAGGCGCACCATTTCCAGTACCTCGCTGAGCAGTGGGTCCCGGCGCTGCGAGCCCGGGCGGCCCGGGCCGGCGTCCGCAGCGCGCGCATCTGGAGCGCCGGCTGCAGCAGCGGCGAGGAGCCGTACACCATCGCGGTCACGCTGCTGGAGGCGCTGGGAGGAGCAGCGGGCTGGGACGTGAAGATCATCGCCACGGACCTCGACACGGACGTCCTGGCCCAGGCCCAGGCCGGGATCTATCAGGATGACCGCGTGGCTCCCGTCCCGGACCCGCTCCTGTCCCGGTACTTCCTCCGCGGGCGGGGCCAGACCGCGGGGCTCGTCAAGGTGAGGGACGAGGTGCAGGCCCTGATCATGTTCCGCCGGCTCAACTTCATGGAAGAGCCGTGGCCGATCCGCGGACCGCTGGACGTGATCTTCTGCAGGAACGCGCTGATCTACTTTGATCGGCCCACCCAGCGGCGGATCCTGGAGGGCTTCCTGGCGCGTCTCGCGCCGGACGGGGTGCTCTTCCTCGGCCACTCGGAGAGCATCCACGGGCTGGTGGAGGGGCTCACCCATGTCGGGAACACCATCTACCGGCGGGCGGGCGCGCCGTCCGCCGCCGCGGCCCGATGAGATGACCCACCCGACCCAAGGCCCCGATCCGCCGAGCGCCCAGCGGGACATCAGGCTCGGGCAGCGGCTCCGCTACCGCCTCTACCCGCTGACGCTCCTCATGGGCGTGGTGATCAGCCTCGGGCTGCCCGTGGTCTTCTATGCCGCGGAGTACACC
>MGBT01000134.1:58708-63444 GCA_001788395.1 Candidatus Rokubacteria bacterium GWA2_70_23 | reverse complement strand
GGATATGGGGATCCCCCGAGCGGAGCGAGGACGTGAGCGAGCTCACGCTCGTCCTGGCCGGCGCGCTGCTGCTGGCCCTGGGGCTCGTGACCTGGCTGCTCGTCGGCACGCGCCGGGAGCTCCAGGGGCTCCAGCAGCGCGGCATGCCGGCCGAGGGCATGGCGGAGATGCTGCAGCGCCAGATCGAGGGGGTGCGCCAGGACGGGCGCTCCGGTCAGGATGGGCTCAAGCAAGAGGTGGGGGAGCTGAGCGCGCGGGTGCGGGAGGAGGTGAGCGCGCTGAGGCTCGCCGTCGCAGGAGAGCTCAAGGGGGTCACCGCAGAAGTCACCCGGCAGCTCCAGGAGGGGATGCGGCTCGTCCAGGACTCCCAGAGCACCATGGGGGAGCGACTCGACCACGCCGCGAAGGTCGTCGGCGAGGTGCAGGGAAGCCTCGGCAAGCTCGGCGAGGCGACCCAGCGGGTGGAGGAGGTCGGGCGGGAGATCCACGGGCTCGAGCAGGTGTTGAAATCGCCCAAGATCAGGGGCGGGCTCGGCGAGACGCTGCTGGAGCAGCTCCTGGCCCAGATGCTGCCGCGCGAGCACTACGAGCTGCAGTATGGCTTCAAGAGCGGCGACCGCGTGGACGCCGCCATCCGGATCAGCGAGCGTCTCGTCCCAGTGGACGCCAAGTTCCCTTTGGAGAACTTCCGCCGGATGCTGGAGGAGCCGGACGAGGAGCGCCGCCGGCCGCTCAGGCGGGCCTTCGCCCGTGACGTCAAGCTCCGGGTGGACGAGATCGCGAAGAAGTACATCCTGCCCGACGAGGGGACCTTCGATTTCGCCCTGATGTACGTGCCCGCCGAGAACGTGTACTACGAGATCATCATCAAGAGCGACGACGCGGAGGACGAGCCCATCGCCGCCTACGCGCTGGCCCGGCGCGTGATCCCGGTCTCCCCGAACAGCCTCTACGCCTATCTCCAGGTGATCGTGCTGGGGCTCCGGGGCCTGCGGATCGAGGCCAACGCCCGCGAGATCCAGAACGACCTGATCCGCCTCGGCGGGGACCTCGAGCGGGTGCGGGAGCACATGCAGAAGCTGGGCGGCCACCTGGGGAACGCGCAGAAGCAGTACACGGATGCCGAGCGCGATCTCGCCCGCTTCGAGGCCAAGATCGAGGCCATCGAGCGCAAGGGCGAGCAGGCCGGGCTGCCGGAGGCGGGCGCGTGATCCTCACGGCGCTCGACTGGGCGGTCTCTTCACGTGGCTCGCAGGCTGCGTCGTGGTGTACCTGGGGCTGTTCGGCACCGGCTCGCTGCTGCTGGGGCGTCCCCTTCGCGGCGTGGTGCTCGTCGTGATCGCCCTCGCGCTGACAGTGTGGATCGTGAGACGCGCCGAGCCCGAGCCGCTCGAATGAGGTGTGATAGGATAACGGCATGACAGACATCCAGTTCCAGGTCTACGGGATCAATCTCCTGGTCCGGCTCCTGGCCGAAGCCCCCGCCGATGTGCGCGTGCATTGCCCGAAGGGCTCCCCGGTCCGCTACGGCGAGGTGGTGGGTCGCGGCGACGGCTTCGACGAAGGGGCCAACGCCTTCCGCGAGATGCCGCCGATACGCTCCGTCGTCGCCTTCGAGGAGAACCCCGAGGAAGTGGAAGGACACTACTTCTACATCGGCGGAGAGGAGCACCGGGTCATCCGGCTCGATGCCGTGATCCTGTCGTTTCCTCTGGAGTAACGGCGAGCCCTCCGGTTGTCCTCGCGTCGTGGCGCGTCTTCGTTGAAGGCCCTCCCTGAGATCCTCGCGCGCATCGATGGCGACGAGGTGGTGGATCTCACCCGCGCTCTCGTCCGCATCCCCAGCGTCTACCGCCCCGACGATTCCGACGCCAACGAGGAAAAGGTCGCGGCGTACGTGGAGGCGTGGCTCCGGCGCGAAGGGTTCGCCGTCGAGGTGCAGCCGGTGGCCCCCGGGCGTCCCAACGTCATCGGCTCGCTCGGCGAGAAGCGCCCCGGACGGAAGAGCCTCCTCCTGGAAGGCCACACGGACGTGGTCACGGAAGGCGATCCGCGCGAGTGGTCCTCGCCACCCTTCGACGCGGCGCTCCGCGATGGGCGCATCTACGGGCGCGGCGCGGCAGACATGAAGGGCGGGCTGACAGCGGCAATGGTGGCCGCGGCGGCTTTCAGGCGGGCCAGCGTGGAGCCCGGGGGCAAGCTCGTGGTGGGTGCCCTCGTGGACGAGGAGGACCGGATGCTGGGCGTCCGCCACCTCGTGACGACGGCCGTGGGGCGCGAGCTGGACGCGGCGATCATCTGCGAGCCCGAGGAGAACGAGCTCTGCCTGGTGCAGCGCGGGGTCGTCTGGGCGCGCTTCCGGGTGCGGGGGCACATGGCCCACGGCGCCATGCCCGAGGCGGGGATCAACCCCATCGCGGCGCTGGGCACCATGCTCCGCGAGACGCCGGCGCTGGAGAAGCGGCTCAGGAAGCGCTGCGAGCGGAGCCGCTACCTGCGCCCGCCCACGGTGACGCCGACCATCATCCAGGCTCCTCCCAAGGGGGCGGGTGTCCCGCAGTCCAACGTGATCCCGGCCGTGGGGGAGATGACGCTCGACGTTCGCGTGACCCCCGGCATCGGCGCCCCCGAGCTGCACGCGGAGCTGGACGACCTGTGTCGCGTCGCGGAGATCCTGCATCCCGGCGTGAAGGTCGAGTGGGAGGCCGTCAATCCGTTCCGGCTGGCCACCAAGGTGGACCGTGACGAGCCCATCGTCCACGCCATGACCCATGGGGTGCGCAAGGCCACGGGCCGAGCGCCCCGCTGGGGTGGGGTCCCGGGCTCCACCGACGGGACCATCCTGCGCATGGAGCTGGGCCTTCCGATCGTCACCTGCGGGCCCGGAAACCGGCTCATCCCCCACCAGGTGGATGAGTATGTCGAGGTAGGAGCGCTGCTCGACGCGGCGAGGATTTACGCCGCATCGGCTCTGAAGTACCTCGAGGCCTAGTGGCCTGCGCGGCTTTGATCGTCATGGGGCTCAGGTTGGTCCTGGCGTCGCGGTGAGCGAGAGCGGCGAGCGGCCGAGGCTCAGGGCACTCGAGGCCTTCCCGGTGGAGCAGGAGGGCCGCCGCGCGGTGGCCCTCCGCGACCCGGCGGGATTCACGGATCACGTGGCGGTCCTGCCGATCCCCCTCCTGGATCTGGTGTCGCTCTTCGACGGCGAGCACTCCATCGCCGAGATGCAGGAGATCTTCCGGGAGCGCCACGGCCAGGCGCCCACGGCCGAGCAGATCCGCGCCATCGTGACGCAGATGGATGACGCGGGCTTTCTCGACAGCCCGCGCTTCGCCGAGCGGCAGCGGCAGATCGACGAGGCCTTCCACGAGAGCCCCGTGCGCCCGGCCGCTCACGCGGGGACCGCCTACGCGGGCGAGGCGCAGGGCCTGCGCGCCCAGCTCGACTCCTTTTTCCTCCACAGGGAGGGACCGGGTGCCCGCCGGTCGGTGCTCCTGGGGCCGGACGGGGCGCCGGCAGCAGCCCCGCTCAGCGGGCTCATCGCGCCGCACATCGACTTCCACCGGGGCGGACCCACGTATGCCTGGGCCTACCGCGAGCTCGCGGAGCGCTCGGACGCCGACCTCTTCATCATCCTCGGCACCTGCCACGTGGGCATGCCGGATCCATTCGCTGCCACCCTCAAGCCCTACGAGACGCCGCTGGGGCAGGCGCGGGCGGACCGCGACTTCCTCGAGGCGCTCGGCCGGCGCTACGGCCACGACCTGCTGGCCTCAGAGGGCGCGCATCGCATCGAGCACTCCGTGGAGTTCCAGGTCGTGATGCTCCAGTACCTCTTCGGTGACCGGCGGCCGTTCACCATCGTGCCGCTCCTCGCGTCCTTCCTGCACGAGGCCGTGTGGCGGCGGAGCGATCCCGAAGCCGATCCGCGCGTCCCGCGCTTCATCGAGGCCCTGGGGGAGACGATGGCCGCGTCGGCGCGCAGGGTCTGCCTCGTGGCGGGCGTGGATCTGGCCCACGTGGGGCCGCGCTTCGGCGACGTCGCGCCCAACACGGAGGCGCTGTTGCAGGACGTGGAGCGGCAGGACCGCGTCATGCTCCGGGCGGTGACAGCCGGGGATCCGCTGGGCTTCTTCGGCGCGGCCTCGCTCGACGGGGACGCGCGGCGGATCTGCGGGCTGTCCCCCATCTACACCTTCCTCCGCGCGCTGCCGGCAGTCGAGGGGCGCCTCCTTCGCTACACTCAGTGGCCGGACCCCGAAGGGGCCGTCACCTTCTGCGCCGCGGCATTCCCATGATGGCAGCCTTCGATCCCTCCAGCTGGACGGTGCCGCGGCTCAGAATCGATCGCGAGGGGACGTGGTACCACGAGGACCAGGAGGTGACCCACGAAGGGATCGTCGCCAGCCTCCGGGAGGGCCTGCGGGTGGATGCCGGCGGACACTATCTCCAGGTGGGCCCCGCGCGGGTGCCCGTGGCGGTGGAGGACGCGCCCTTCGTGGTGGTGCGCGTGGAGCCCGAGGCCGGCGGCGTCGTCGCCACGCTCGGCGATCTCAGCCGGGAGCCGCTGGATGTCGAGACGCTCCGCCTCGGCGAGCGCGCGGTGCCGTACTGCCGCGTCAAGGGCGGGCGCTTCGCGGCGCGCCTGAGCCGCGCCGCGACCTATCAGCTGCTCCGGATGATGGAGCCCGACGAGGCGACGGGGCAGGCGACCCTCGTGCTCGGGGGCCGCCGGC
>MGBT01000134.1:43284-58692 GCA_001788395.1 Candidatus Rokubacteria bacterium GWA2_70_23 | reverse complement strand
CCAAGCGGAGTACGCCTCGCGTGCGGCCGTCGGGCGCCGCCTCGCATCTGGACCTTTTTGAGCAGCCTGCGGGTTTTTCAGCAGCCTGCTAGGAGGGCGGCTCGCGGTGCTCCTTGTAGGTGGACATCGCGCGGAGCCCCGCCTGATCGCCCTGCTTGAGCAGGCTGTGCAAGGGCCCGTTCTCCCGCCACGACTGGCAGGTGTTGACGAACCAGCGGTCGCCACCACTGCCCATGACCGCCTCGGTGTTCCGGTCCCTGAAGGCGATGCCGGCCGCCTGCCGGACGACGGGGCCCATCGCCTGGATGAGGGCGGTCATGTGGGAGCAGCCCTGCTGCCGGCCGAGCCGCTCGTTCACCGCGCGGGTGAAGCCCTGGGCGACGGAGACGCCCACCAGCTGCTGCAACGGCGGCAGGGCCTCAGGGCAGATCGTGTACGGGTGGGTGTGCATGGCGCCCTCGGCGCCCGTGATCATCATCTCCGGGTAGCGGACGCGGAGCGACACGCGCATGTCGTGCACTACGCGCGGGCCGGGGATGCCGAACCACTTGGGCCCGCCCCTCGGGCGCTCGTCCAGCAGCGAGCCAGTGACGAGCATCTCGTCGTCGCCCGACTCGATGGCCTCCATCCGGATGGTGCGCACGTGGAGCGGGAGCTTGGCGTCACTCACTGGGCTCTGACCTCCTTGAGGGTTCGGATCATCTCGTCGTGGATGGCCCCGTTGGACGCGACCACGGCCGGGGCGGCAACATCCACCGGGCCGCCCTCGAGATTGCTGATGCGTCCGCCCGCTTCCTCCACCAAGAGCCCGCCGGCCGCCACGTCCCACGGGCCCAGGGCGAGCTCCCAGAAGCCGTCGAGCCGTCCGGCCGCCACCCAGGCGAGCGTGATGGCCGCCGTGCCGAGCTCTCTCACGATGCGGCTCCGGCGGGTGAAGGCCGCGTGCTCGGCCAGGTTATTGTCTGGCGCGACGCTCACGGTGTAGGGAAAGCCGGTGGCGAGCAGGCTCTTCGCCAGGCTGGGGGTCGCTGAGATGCGGAGCGGCACGCCGTTGACGGTGGCGCCGCGGCCGCGCTCGGCCACGAAGCACTCGCCGAGGTTCGGATCGAAGACCACCCCCACCGCGACGCGGCCCTCGATCTCGAGCGCGATGGACACGGCAAAGAGCGGCAGGCCGTGGACGAAATTCGTCGTGCCGTCCAGCGGGTCGATGACCCAGCGGTGGGTGCGCGAGCGCTCCAGCGCGCCGCCCTCCTCGGCCAGGATCGAGTGATCGGGGAAGTGGTGGTGGATGCGCTCGACGACGAGGGCTTCCGCCCCGCGGTCGATCTCGGTGACGAGGTTGATGGGGCTCGACTTCATGGAGACGCTCCGCGCGGCGCCGCGGTGCTCGCGGAGGAAGGCGCCCGCGCGCCGCGCCGCCTCCACGGCGACGTCCAGATACGATGCGCTCATACGGCGGCGAGGTTAACACGGCCACGCCTTGACAACCACCGCACGCGGCCTCCAGACTTGCGCGCATGAAGGGCGTGGTGGACTGCGCGGCGTACGCCGACGGGCGACGGGTGGCCGAGGTCGCGATCCCGGACATCAGCGAGGTCCTCGCGCAGCCCGACCGCTTCGTCTGGATCGGTCTGCACGAGCCCGACGAGGCGCTGCTGCGGGAGGTCCAGCAGGAGTTCGGGCTGCACGACCTGGCCGTGGAGGACGCCCACCGGGCCCATCAGCGCCCCAAGCTCGAGCGCTACGGGGACTCGCTCTTCGTCGCGCTCCGGACGGCCCGGATGGACCCGGCAACCCGGCGGGCCGACTTCGGCGAGACCCACATCTTCGTGGGGCCGCGGTACGTCGTGTCGGTGCGCCACGGCGCCTCGCTCTCCTACGCCGAGGTGCGGGGTCGCTGCGAGGCCACGCCCCAGCAGCTTCGCAAGGGCCCCGGCTACGTCCTGTACGCGCTGATGGACTTCATCGTGGACCAGTACTTCCCCGTCGTGGAGGCGCTGGAAGAGGATCTCGACGGGCTCGAGGAGGAGATCTTCGGCCGGCCGTTCGACCGTGACACCACGGCGCGGATCTACCGGCTGAAGCGGGACCTGCTGGAGGTGAAGCGGGGGGTCTCGCCGCTGGTGGACGTGTGCAACCGCCTCACGCGGTTCGAGGATGACCTGATCGAGGAGGACACGCGCCTGTACTTCCGGGACATCTACGACCACGCCATCCGGATCAACGAGATGGTGGACACCGCGCGCGAGCTCCTGACGACGGCGTTCGAGGCCAACCTGTCGCTGATCTCGGTGGGCCAGAACGAGTCCATGAAGAAGCTCGCGGCATGGGCCGCGATCCTCGCCGTGCCGACCATGATCGCGGGGGTGTACGGGATGAATTTCCAGTACATGCCGGAGCTGGGCTGGAGGCTGGGATACCCCGTGGCGATGGGGGTCATGCTCGGGGTCTGCGGGATTCTGTATCTCCACTTCAAGCGCGTCGACTGGCTGTGAGGGCCGGAGAGGAGCGCGCGCGGATGCGGATCGTCGTCATGGGCAGCGGCGGGACCGGAGGCTACTTCGGCGCCAAGCTGGCGCGGGCGGGGGAGGACGTCACCTTCGTGGCCAGGGGGAAGCACCTGGAGGCAATCCGGGCCCAGGGCTTGCGGGTGCGTTCGGCCATCGACGGGGAGTGGACCGTGACGGCGCCGGCGGTGGAGCGGCTGGACGGGCTGGCGCCGGCGGACATCGTCCTCTTCTGCGTGAAGGCCTTCGACACCGAGGCCGCGGCGAAGGCGATCCGGCCGGTGGTGGGGCCGGACACCGGCGTGCTCTCCATCCAGAACGGGGTGGATAACGAGGACGCGCTGGCGCGGATCCTCGGGCCGGGGCATGTCCTCGGCGGGGCAGCCCAGGTCTTCACCACCATCGAGACCCCCGGCGTCATCGTCCACACGGTGCTCGGGCGCATCGTCTTCGGGGAGATGGACGGGCGCGAGACACCGAGGGCGCGCGCCTTCCTCGACGCCTGCCGGCGGGCCTCCATCCCGGCGGAGATCTCCGGCGACATCATGCGGACGCTCTGGGAGAAGTACGTCATGATCGTGGCGCATTCGGGGATGACGGCCGTCACGCGCTGCCCGGCCGGCGTCATCCGGGCATTGCCGGCGAGCCGGCGCATGTACCGGCTGCTCCTCGAGGAGATGGTGGGGCTGGCCCGGGCCGCGGGCGCGGGCGTCGAGGGCGCCGTCGTCGACGCGGTGATGGGCATTCTCGACAGCCAGCCCGGCGGCTTCTACTCGTCGCTCCATCACGACCTGACCCACGGGAGACGGCTCGAGCTGGAGACGCTCCAGGGGCACGCGGTGCGGCTGGGCGAACGGTACGGCGTGCCCACGCCGACGCTGTTCGCCGTCTACGCGGCGCTCCGCCCCTATCTCGACGGCCCCCCCGCGCTCCCCGCGTAGCGGCCGTCGGGGCGAGGTGGCATCCACTCCTCACCCACGATACCCCACGGGGTCCGGAGCGGACACCGCCCCCGGGCCCTTGGTCTGGTGGACGGTGAAGCCACCGGTGAGGCGCACGACGCGGGCGATATACTGAGGGGCGTGTCTCCCGCGCGCCGGCTCCTTCGCTATCTGCTCCGCTACCGCGCCCGCTATGGAGCGGGGGCCGCCTGCCTCGTGTTCGCCACGGCCTTCTCCCTCGGGATCCCGTGGACCGTGAAGGCGGCCGTGGATGTGCTGCAAGGCGGCGGGAACCCCCGGGCCGTCGCCGTCCACGCGGCGATCATCGTCCTCCTGGCGGCGGCCCACGGAGCGGCGAGGCTCGGCTCGCGCTTCACCATGATCGGTGCCGGGCAGTGGGTCGAGCATGACATCCGCCGCGACCTCTACGCGCGCCTGCTGCGGCTCCCGCCGACCTTCTATCACACCCACCGCACGGGGGACCTCATGTCGCGGGCGTCGAGCGACATCTCGGCCGTGCGCACCCTCGCGGGCTTCGGGACCACGATGCTGACGTCCACGTCGCTGGCCTTCGCGGGAACGCTGTTCGCCATGTGGAGCATCGATCCGTGGCTCACGCTGTACGCGATGGCGCCGTCTCCGTGGCTCATCGTGGCCGCGCGACGGTTCAGCCGCACCGTGGAACGGCAGTCCACGGCGGTCCAGGAGCAGCTCGGGGTGCTCTCGGCCAAGGTCCAGGAGAATCTCACCGGCATGGCGGTGGTGCGCGCCTACACCATGGAAGCGCGGGAGGTCGAGTCCTTCGGCCGCCTCAACCGCGAGTACCTGGCCCGGAGCGTCCGCCTCGCGCGCACGCAGGCGGGCTTCTGGCCGCTCATGGGGCTCATCTCGGGGATCGGCACGCTCGTCATCCTCTGGCTGGGCGGCAAGGCCGTGGTGGATGGCCGCATCACGCTCGGGGCCTTCGTGGCGTTCAACGGCTACCTCGCCTACCTGGCGTGGCCGACGGTGGCGCTGGGGTGGACGCTCGGCAACCTGCAACGGGGGCTCAGCGCGATGCAGCGGATCGCCGAGGTTCTGGACGCGCGCGTGGAGAGCGAGCCCGACGGTGCCGGGGAGGTGGCCCCGGCGCTCAGGGGGCGCATCGAGCTCAGGGGTCTCTCCTTCGCCTACGATGGACGGGAGCCCGCCCTCGCGGATGTGAGCTTCACCGTGGCGGACGGGGCCTTCGCCGTGGTGGTGGGACCCACGGGGAGCGGCAAGTCCACGCTGGGGGCTCTCGTCTGCCGCCTCTTCGAGCCTCCGCGCGGAACGCTCTTCGTCGGTGGTGTGGACGTGCGTGACCTGCCACTGCACACGCTGCGCCGGGCGGTGGGCTACGTGCCGCAGGAGGCCTTCCTCTTCTCGCGCTCGCTCAGGGACAACCTCCTGCTGGGCGACGGCGGGGCCGGCCACGATCGCCTCTCGGCCGCGGCATCCGCCGCCGGGCTCGCCGGCGAGGTGGAGGGGTTCCCGGAAGGGTGGGACACGGTGGTCGGGGAGCGCGGGCTCACGCTGTCGGGCGGCCAGCGCCAGCGGGCAGCGCTGGCGCGCGCGCTCGTGGGGGAGCCGGCCTTCCTCATCCTGGACGACGTCTTCGCCTCCGTGGATCCGGGGAAGGAGTGGGAGATCCTGCAGGCGCTGCGGGCCGCCCGACAGGGGCGCACGACCCTCCTGATGACGCACCGGCTGCTGGCCGCCGAGGAGGCGGATCTCGTGGTGGTGCTGGGCGCGGGGCGTGTCGTCGAGCAGGGCCGGCACGCCGACCTGGTGGCAGCGGGCGGGGCCTATGCGCGACTCTGGCGGATCCAGCAGCTGGAGGCCGAGCTTGAGCGAGACTGAGCCCGACCACGACGTGCTCGGCCGGGCCTATGACGGGCGGCTCATGGCGCGGTTGTGGGCCGTCACGCGCCCGCACCGTCCGCTGATGCTCCTGTCCATGGCCTTGTTCCCCCTGGCCGCGGCGGCGGAGCTCGTGCAGCCGTATCTCGTCAAGGTGGCCATCGACGACCACATCCTCAAGCGCGACTGGGCGGGACTCGGGCGCATGGCGCTGCTCTTTCTCCTGACGCTCGTGGCCCTCTATCTCTTGCGGGCCGCGCAGTCGTACGTGACCCAGATCACGGGGCAGCGGGTCATGCACGACCTCCGCGAGGCGCTCTTCGTCCACCTCCAGCGCATGCACGCGGGCTACTTCGACCGGAACCCCGTGGGCCGGTTGATGACCCGGGTGCTCAACGACGTGGAGGCGATCAACGAGCTGTTCACGAGCGGTGTGGCCGCCGTGGTGGGGGACGTGGTGATGCTCGCGGGTGTCGTGGTGATCCTGCTCTCCATGAACTGGCGGCTCGCGCTCGTCACTTTCGCGCTGGTGCCCGTGCTGGTGCTGGCGGCGGGGTATTTCCGGGTGAAGGCGCGCGAGAGCTACCGGCTCGTGCGGACCCGGCTGGCCAGGCTCAATGCCTTCCTCCAGGAGTCCCTCCAGGGGATCACCGTCATCCAGCTGTTCGCCCGGGAGCGGGAGGAGGCGCGGCTGTTCGGCGAGCTCAACGGCGACCTCCGCCACGCGCAGTTCCGCTCCACGCTCTTCGAGGCCTCCCTCTACGCGGGCGTCGAGGCGCTGGGCTCCATCGCCGTGGCGCTGCTCGTGTGGTACGGCGGTGGGCAGGTGATGACGGGCGCGCTCACCTTCGGCGGCCTCGTGGCCTTCCTCGAGTACACGGGCCGGTTCTTCCTTCCCATCCGCGACCTGGGCGCCAAGTACACGGTCATGCAGGCGGCCATGGTGTCCTCGGAGCGGGTCTTCGGGCTGCTGGACACGCCGCCCGAGATCACGACCCCGGCCGGCGCGAAGGCCTCCGGCCCCGCCAGCGCGGCCGGCCCCGCCGATGTCCCGGCCGTCGAGCTCAGGAACGTGTGGTTCGCGTATCACGGCGAGCAGTGGGTCCTGCGCGACTGCTCCTTCACCGTGGGGCGCGGCGAGCACGTGGCCCTCGTCGGTCCCACCGGGGAGGGCAAGTCCACCATCGCGCGGCTGATGACCCGCGCCTACGACGTGACGCGCGGCCAGGTGCTGGTGGACGGGGTGGATGTGCGCGAGTGGGACCTCACGGCCCTCAGACGGCACGTGGGGCTCATCCCGCAGGAGGTCTTCCTCTTCGCCGGGACGGTGGAGAACAACCTGACGCTGGGCCGCGATGGCGCGGTCCCGGCGGCCGAGGTCGAGCGCGCCCTGGCCCGTGCCAACGCCGCCAGGCTCGTCGACGCGCTGCCGGGCGGCCTGGCGGAGGAAATTCGCGAGCGCGGCGTGAACCTCTCCGGCGGTCAGCGTCAGCTGCTGGCCATTGCGCGCGCGCTCATCTATAATCCTCGCGTGCTGGCGATGGACGAGGCGACGTCCAGCGTGGATGTGGAGTCCGAGGCGCTGATCCGCACCGCCATGGGAGAGCTGCTCGAGGGGCGCGCCAGCCTGGTCATCGCCCACCGCCTCTCGACCATCCAGAGCGCGGACCGCATCCTGGTCCTCCACAGGGGACGCGTGCGAGAGTCCGGGCGGCATGCCGAGCTCCTGGCCGCGCAAGGCCTCTACGCGCGGCTGTACGAGCTCGAGCTGGGGCGGGAGCGGGCGTGATGGAGAGACCGGCGCTTCTCGCGCGAGCGCGCGGGATGCGGTTCCGGCGAGCCGTGGACGGGCTGGTCCGCGAGATTCCCGCCGGCCGCGTGGCCACCTATGGGCAGATCGCCGCGCTGCTCGGGTGCCCGCGTGCCGCGCGCGCGGTCGGCCACGCCATGAAACGGTGCCCGCCCGGTGTGCCCTGGCACCGCGTGGTGAACGCCCGGGGGGCGATCAGCCTCCGGGCCAACGTGGGGAGCATGGTCACTCAGCGGATTCTTCTCCAGCAGGAAGGGGTCCCGGTGCGGGGAGGGCGCATGGCGCTCTCCCGCCATCGCTGGGACGGCCCCCGCGGATCCCGTCGCCTCCGGCTGGCCGCGCTCGACAGATTCTGATCGCCGGGAGGGTGCCTCGATGCGCCTCGGACTGAACATCGGCTACTCCGGCTCCAGCGTGGGCATCGACTTGCCGCTGATCCAGGAGGCGGACCGGCTGGGCTATGACTCGGTGTGGTCGGCCGAGGCCTACGGCTCGGATGCCGTGACCACCATCACCTGGGTGGCGGCGCAGACGCAGCGGATCCGCGTCGGCACCGCCATCATGCAGATCCCGGCGCGGACGCCGACCTTGACCGCGACGACGGCCGTGACGCTCGATCAGCTCTCGGGTGGGCGCTTCCTCCTGGGGCTCGGGGTCTCGGGCCCGCAAGTGGTCGAGGGATGGCACGGCGTCCCGTTCGGCAAGCCGCTCGTGAAGACGCGGGAGTACGTGGAGATCGTGCGCGCGGTCTGGCGGCGGGAGAAGCCGCTCACCTTCACGGGAGAGTACTACCAGATCCCCTACGCGGGGCCCGGCGCGACGGGCCTCGGCAAGCCGCTCAAGTCCATCCTGCACGGGCGGGCGGACATCCCGATTTACCTCGCGGCGGTCGGGCCGAAGAACGTGGCCCTCGCCGCGGAGATCGCGGACGGCTGGCTCCCGGTGTTCTTCTCGCCGTACCGCATGTCGGCCTTCGCGCCGCACCTCGAGGCGGGCTTCAAGGCGGCGGGCGGCGGCAAGTCGCTCGAGCGCTTCGACGTGGCGCCCACGGTGCCCGTCGTGCTGGGGGACGACGCGGCGTTTTGCCGTGGCCTGGTCAAGCCCCGGCTCGCGCTGTACGTCGGGGGCATGGGGGCCCGCGACAAGAACTTCTACAACGAGCTCGTGTGCCGCTACGGCTACGAGGCGGCGGCCGCGCGTATCCAGGGCCTGTACCTCGCGGGGAAGAAGGACGAGGCGGCGGCGGCCGTGCCGGATGCCCTGGTGGACGAGGTGGCCCTGTGCGGCCCGAAGGAGCGCATCCGCGAGCGGCTCTCCGCGTGGAGGGACGCCGGCGTGACAACCATGATCTGCGGGACCGCTCAGCCCGAGGTCGTCCGGGTCATGGCCGAGTTGGTGCTCTGATGCGTCGGGCGGGCGCGGACCGGTGAAGCCGGCAGCCGAGAAGGTCCAGGCGGCCATCGCCGAGCGGGGGCTCGACCGCGCGGTCATCGAGCTGGCGGTCCACGCGCGCACGTCCCAGCAGGCCGCCGACGCGCTGGCCGTCGCCGTCGGGCAGATCGCCAAGTCGCTCGTGTTCACGGTCAACGGCGTCCCGGTCATGGTGATCGCCTCGGGTGCGAACCGGGTGGACGAGAAGGTGGAGTCATGACAGCCACAGGAGACCAGGCCATGAAGCTCAAGGACAAGGTTGCGCTGGTGACGGGAGCGGGCTCGGGCATCGGCCAGGCCTCGGCGCTGCTGTTCGCGCGCGAGGGCGCGCGAGTCGCCGTCGTGGACATCGACGAGGGGGCCGCGAAGGCCACGGCCCAGCAGATCGAGAAGGGCGGCGGGCAGGCGCTTCCCCTCCGCTGTGACGTCTCGAAGGCCGCCGACAGCCAGGCGGCGGTGGAGCAGACGCTGGCCCGCTGGGGGCGGCTCGACGTCTTCTACGCCAACGCGGGCGTGCCCCAGTGGCCGACGAGCGTGGAGGACGTGGAGGAGGCCACCTTCGACAGGATCATGGCCGTCAACGTCAAGGGCGTCTTCCTCGGGGCCAAGTACGCGCTGCCCGTGATGAAGCGCCAGAAGAGCGGGGTCTTCCTCATCACCGCGTCGACCTCCGCCATCCGCCCGCGCCAGGGCGTCCAGTGCTACTCGGCCTCCAAGGGCGCCGTCGTGACGATGACGAAGAGCCTGGCGATGGAGTGTGCCCCCTTCGGCGTCCGCGTCGTGTCCATCGCGCCGGTGGCGACGGAGACGCCCATGCTCCCCACGTTCATGGGCAAGACGGCCGTGGACGAGGAGGGGCGCGCCCGGTACATCGCCACGGTGCCGCTGGGGCGGCTCAACACGCCGGAGGACGTCGCGAAGGCCGCCCTGTTCCTCGCCTCGGAGGACGCGGCCATGGTGACGGGCAGCTGCATCGAGATCGACGGCGGCCGCTGCATCTGATGCCGGTGAGCGCATGAAGATCGTTCCGCTGGCGGCGGAGTCGCTGGGCGTCCGCTCGGTCGCGACCTACGTGGAGTGCGGGGACACCCGAGTCCTGATCGACCCGGGCGCGTCGCTGGCCGCGAGCCGGTTCACCCTCCCGCCGGCGGACGAGGAGTGGGAGGCGCTGAAGCGCGCCAACGACCGGATCTCCGGCTACGCGGCGCGCGCGCAGTGGCTGTTCGTGAGCCACTACCACGAGGATCACTTCCGGTACGACGCGGAGATCTACCGGGACCGGGGCGTCTGGGCGAAGGACCCCAACCGCATGATCAACCCGAGCCAGGAGGCGCGGGCGCGGGAGCTGTGGAAGACGCTCGACGGGACGTGCCGCCTGGATACGGCCGAGGGGCGGCGCTACGAGACGGCGGACTGCGTGCTGAGCGCCTCACCTCCGCTCGCCCACGGGGTGGAGGGGGGTGGGCTCGGCTACGTGGTGGCGCTGACCGTCACGGATCGCCGGGAGGGGTTCCGGTTCGTCCACGCCTCGGACGTGCAGGGGCCGCTGTCCGCGGTGGCCGCGGCGTACCTGATCCGCGAGCGGCCGAGTCTCCTGTACCTGGCAGGGCCGCCCGCGTACCTCGAGGGGCGCGTGGGGCGGGTGCTGATCGAGCAGGGGGTGGAGCATCTGCTGCGCATCATCGATCGCACCGGCTGCCGGGTGATCATGGACCATCACGCGCTGCGGGACGCCGACTACCCCGAGCGGTTCAGGCGGCTCTGGGAGACGGACCGCGTGGTGACGGCGGCGGGATTCCTGGGCCTCGACGACCGGCCGCTCGAGGCGCGGCGGCGGATCCTCTGGCAGATCAAGCGGAAGCCGGCGGGTCGCATGGCGCCGCGCTTGAAGCGCGACCGGGCCTCGGGTAAGATGGCCCGGCCTCATCCAGACCGCAACGCTCAAGGAGGAACATCCAAATGAGCGAGACGAAGACATTGGGCGTTGGGGACGTGGCTCCCGATTTCGCGCTGAAGACCATCGGCTTGAAGGAGGTAAGCCTTCGGGATCACCGGGGCAAGACCGTCGTGGTGCTGTTCTATCCCCTCGACTGGACGCCCGGCTGATCCAAGTGCATGCCCGCCTTCGATAAGCGTGTGAAGGACTTCGAGGCGGCGAATACCCAGGTTCTGGGTATCAGCACGGATAGCCCGTTCAGCCACGAGAACTGGGCGAAGTCGGTCGGCATCTCGAACTATCCGCTTCTTTCCGATGTGCATCGGACGGCCGCGAAGGACTGGGGCGTCTACTGGCCCGACTGGAACGCGAACGTTCGCGCCACCTTCATCGTCGACGCGAATGGCACGGTGCGCTTCATCGAGCGGTACGGGAAGGGGGAGCTGCCCGACCCGGACAAGATCCTGACGGAGGTGAAGAAGCTCGGCTAGCGCCGGGCCAACCGCGCTGATGATAGCGCGGCATGCATGGCCGACCACGTTCTCGAGATGCGCTTCTGGCTTTCTCACCCCCGCGCTCGGGTCTTCGAGCTCTTCGCGGACCCGCGTCACCTGGCGCTGGTCCAGCCGGAGTCGGGGCGCCTGCGGTGGCTCGCGCCCCCTCCCGGACGGCTCGAAGCGGGCTCCGTCCTGGACTTCAGCGTGCGGATCCTGGGCGTGCCGCGGCGCTGGCGCGTCATCATCCGGGAGTGGGACCCACCCTACCGCTTCGTGGACGCCCAGCTCTGGGGGCCCTTCGCGCGCTGGGAGCACCGGCACCGCTTCCTCGAGGGCCCGGAGCGGGAAGGCGCGCCGGGCCCCGAGGGCACCTGGGTGGAGGACCGCCTCACCTACCGGCTGCCGGCCGGCCCGCTGGGCCGTGTCGCCGACGCGCTCTTCGCGGGGCGCCGGATCGCGCGGCTGCTCGCTCACCGCGAGCGCCGGCTGCGGGAGCTCCTCGGTGGCTGATCTCCTGGGCGCCGTGGAAGTTGGGCTAGCGGGAGCGCGTGACGCCGACGCGCGGGCAGAGACCCCGCACCGGGCAGATGGAGCACTTCGGGGAGACCGGCGCGCAGACGTTCTGACCGAAGGAGACCAGCAGGTCGTTGTAGCCGATCCAGTACCGGCGGGGCAGGCGGGCCCGCAGCGCCACCTCCGTCTCCTCCGGGGCCCGTGTCCTCACATAGCCGAGCCGATTCGAGATCCGGTGGACGTGGATGTCCACACAGATCCCCGGCTTGCCGAAGCCCACCGTGACCACGAGGTTGGCCGTCTTGCGCCCCACGCCCTTCAGGGTCAACAGCTCGTCGATGGTGTCCGGCACGCGGCTGCCGAAGTGCTCCAGGAGGTCGCGGCACACCCCCAGGATGACGCGCGCCTTGGTGCGGTAGAAGCCCACCGGGAAGATGGCGCGCTCGATGCGCGAGGCCGACAGGCGCAGCATCACGGCCGGCGTGTCGGCCAGCGCGAAGAGCCGCTCCGAGGCAGGTCCCGTCGTCTCGTCCTTGGTGCGCAGCGACAGCAGGCAAGCGATGAGGACGCGGAAGGGGTCGCGGCGGCGATCGGCCACCTCGGTGAGCGCCGTGGGCCGCCAGCGCGGGGCCTCCTTCTGGAGGCGGCTGATGATCCGGCCGATGGCCGGCCGAGCGCGGCGGGGACCGGTCAGGAGCGGTCCTTGAGGGAGTCCAGGAGCTCTCGGGCCTGCTGGGAGTCCTTGAGCGTCCAGTCCGCCAGGTTGCGGGGCTCCTTCTCGTCGAGCACGGCGCGCAGCTCCCGTCGCGCCTCGTCCACGCGCTTCTTCTTGACGAGGGTCTTGGCGAGCCCCACGCGGAGCCCCGTGTACTTCGGATCCAGCATGACGCTCATGCTAGGGCGGGGTCGGCGGGGTGTCAACGGGCGTGACTTGAACCTGGAGGATCGCCCCGGTATGGTAGCGCCATGAGGCAGCTCACGATCATCGCCACGTCGCTCTGGCTGGGCGCGATGGGTTTCTTCGCCTTCGTCGCGGCTCCGGTGGCCTTCGGGGTGCTGGGGCGCGAGTCGGCGGGACGCCTCATCGCGGCCGTGATGCCCCGCTATCACTGGATCGGCCTGGCCCTGGGGATCCTCGCGCTCTGCGGGATCATCGGCCGCTGGGGGCGGGGCGGCGGGGGCCTCCTCGATCGACTCCCCCTCATCCTGGTCGGCCTGATGCTCGCCCTCACGGCCTACTCGCTCTTCGTGCTGCTGCCTCAGGTCGACGCCCTTCGTCTGGCGCTGCCGCCCGGCCGATCGGCCGAGGCGCTGGCCGTCTCGCCCGACGCGGCGCGCTTCGCGCGGCTGCACATGGTGTCCACCGGGCTGGGTCTGGCGGTCATGGCCGCGGGAATCTGCGTCGTGATCCTGGAGGCCGTTCGCCGCGCGGAGGGGTAGCTCACGGAGGGGTAGCTCAAGCCCCGCCGAGCGCGGCCGGCGCTGCGGCGAGGCGGAGGAGCGCAGTGACGATGCTGGCCGGGGGCACCGGGCCGCCGTGGCTCGGCGCCTGCAGCAGGCATCCCTCGGCGGCGCCGAGGATGATGGCCGCGAAGGCGCCGGCGTCCAGGTTGGAGCGAAAGGCGCCGCCCGTCACGCCTTCAGCGACGATCTCCTGGAGGGACAGGCGGCTCTGCTCGCGGAGCCACGCCATGGTCAGCCGGTACTGCTTGTCCTCCCGCGCCCTCGTCCATCCCGTCAACAGGAGGCCCGAGAACTCCGGGTCGCTCTCGCCGTAGGCGCCGAAGAGAATCTCGAGCGCGCCCTCCAGCTTCACGGCGGGCGGATCGCTCCCCTTCGCCACGCGCGCCAGCTCGCGGACGATGGGCAATCCACGCTCCTCGAGGGCCGGGGCGCCGGGCCGCCGCGGGCGGCGCCGGGCAACGGGTGCGCGTTTCCGTGTCACGCGGCGATTATCCCACGCCCGGCTGTGCTCCGTTTTCATCGTGGACATGCAGAGCCCGGGCTTCACGGTGAAGCCGCTCCGCCAGATGAGCGGGGATGCGGAGTTCAACGAGCTGTACCTCGACCATGTAGAGGTGCCGGCGGACAACGTGCTCGGCCGCGAGAACGGAGGCTGGGAGGTGGCCATCACCACGCTCATGTTCGAGCGCGGGCCCCGCACGCTCTCCCGGCAGCTGATCCTGCGGCAAGGGATCGCCGAGGCGCTGGAGCTGGCGGCGGCACAGGAGCGGAATGGGGTCCCCGCCTCAAGGGACCCGGTGATCCGGCAGCGGCTGGCGCAGCTGTACATCGACTCGGAGACGCTCCGCTACTCGAACCTGCGCGTCCTGACGCGGCTGCTCCGCGGCGAGCAGCCCGGGCCGGAGGGCGCGGCCTCCAAGCTGTTCTTCAGCGAGACGTGGCAGCGGCTCCTGGAGCTCGGGCTCGAGCTGCAGGGGCCCTACGCGGCGTTGTGGCAGGGAAGCGACCGGGCGGTGGCCGACGGGTGGTGGCAGTTCCGGCAGCTCCGGTCGCGGGGCGACACGCTCGCGGGCGGGACGTCGGAGATCATGAGGAACATCCTGGCCGAGCGGGTGCTGGGCCTGCCAAAAGACTGACGGGTCGACCGCCGGCCGCCCGAGATCAGGGGCTCTGGGTGCCAGCCGGCGACGCGATCTGGTAGGCCTCGACGCCGACCCGGAAGCGCTTCTCGCGCCCGGCCGAGAGGAGGCGCACCTCGAACGAGGCGGTTCCCCGGGCCGGGATGAGTCCCGTGACATAGGCGCGCCCGCGGCTCACCACCTGGCCTCCCTCGTCGAGCCCCTCGGCGAGCACGACCACGCGCTCGTAGGGCACGCTCGCGCTATTCCTCACGTCGCCGAAGATGATGACCCGGGAGGCCCCCGCCCGCCCGGCCTCCCAGGAGACCGAGAGCCCGGATGCCAACTGGGGGGTGTAGATCTGGGCGATCGCCCGATCGAAGCCCAGGCCGAGCGCCAGGGGGAGCAGCAGCACGGCCAGCAGACGCGCCATCACTCGTACCGCAGCGCTTCGATCGGGTTGAGGAGCGAGGCCTTCCGGGCGGGGTAGAAGCCGAAGAAGATGCCGACGGTGGCGGAGAAGGAGAAGGCGAGGACGATCGCCTGGGCGTTGATGAGCGTGCGCCACGCCGCGAGGTAGGCGATGGCGTAGGAGCCGCCCACTCCCAGCACGATCCCGATCATCCCCCCGATGAGCGAGAGCGTGACGGCCTCCACGAGGAACTGGGTGAGAATGTCCCGGCCCCGGGCGCCCACCGCCATCCGGAGCCCGATCTCGCGGGTCCGCTCCGTCACCGAGACGAGCATGATGTTCATGATCCCGATGCCCCCGACGAGGAGCGAGACGGAGGCGATGGCGGCGAGGAGCATGGTGAGGACCCGCGAGGACTCCTCCTCGGCCTGGAGCATCTCGGAGAGGTTTCGGATCCAGAAGTCGTCCTCCTGGTAGGGCTGGAGCCGGTGTCGCTGCCTGACGAGCTGGCGAATCTCCTCCTCGACGGCCTTCATGTTCTCGCCGTCGCGGACCCGAACGGTGATGACGTTCACCGACTCGGCCCGGGGGTGAGACGGGCCCAGCACGCGCTTCTTGGCCGTGGTGATCGGGATCACGACGGTGTCGTCCTGGTCCTGGCCCCAGCTGCTCTGGCCCTTGCGCTCGAGGACGCCGATGACCGTCAAGGGGGTCTCGCGGACGCGGATGACCTGGCCCACGGGGTCCGAGCCCGGGAACAGGTTGGCGACCACGGTCTGCCCCACGAGGACGACCTTGGTCGCCCCTTCCATCTCCTCCTGGGTGAACCAGCGTCCCGACGTCACCCCCCACTGGCGTGTCTCCTCGAGGTCGGGGGTGGTGCCCTGGATCACCG
>MGBT01000134.1:20519-43274 GCA_001788395.1 Candidatus Rokubacteria bacterium GWA2_70_23 | reverse complement strand
CCGAGGCCCATCCGGACGCCGCTGGACCAGACGCTGCCGGGCAGGACGACGATGAGATTGGAGCCCAGCGCCCGGATCTGCTCCGCCACGCGCTCCTGGGCGCCGGCGCCCACCGAGACCATGGCGATGACGGCGCCGACCCCGATGATGATGCCGAGCATGGTGAGGATGCTCCGGAGCGGGTTGGCGCGGAGGGCCCGCAGGGCGATCCGGATCCCCACCAGGATGTTCACGCCGCCTTCTCCTCGGCCCCTGGCGGGGGAAGCTCGCGGAGGTGGGCCGTGGCATCGCGCGGGCTCGCGATGCCGTCGTCGCGTCTCACGACGCCGTCGCGGAACTGCAGGATGCGGCCGGCGTACTGGGCGATGTCGGCTTCGTGGGTGACGAGGACCACGGTGATCCCCTGGCGGTTCAGGGTCTGGAGCAGCGCCATGATCTCGACGCTGGTCCGGCTGTCGAGATTGCCCGTGGGCTCGTCGGCGAGGATGAGGGCCGGGCCGTTGACCAGCGCGCGCGCGATGGCGACGCGCTGCTGCTGGCCGCCCGACAGCTGGCTCGGCTGATGGTGCTCGCGGTCTTCGAGTCCGACGGCGCGAAGCGTCCGCCGGGCCCGCTCGCGTCGCTCGGCGGCCGGGGTTCTGCCGTACATCAGCGGTAGCTCCACGTTCTCGAGGGCGCTGGTCCGGGCCAGCAGGTTGAAGCCCTGGAAGACGAAGCCGACCTTCTGGTTCCGGATGCGCGCCAGCTGGCTTCCGCCGAGGACCGAGACGTCCTGGCCGTCCAGGAGATAGCCTCCCGAGGTCGGGCTGTCGAGACAGCCGAGCAGGTTCATGAAGGTGGACTTCCCGGAGCCGGACGGGCCCATGACGGCGACGAGCTCGCCCGCCTCGATGGTCACCGTGACCCCTCGAAGGGCGTGGACCACCTGGCTGCCCAGGCGGTAGTCCTTGATGAGCTTGACCGTCTCGATGATGGGCATGGCGTTTACATGCGCCCGGGGGGGCCTCCCGCGGGCACAGGCCGGGGGCCGGAGCTCGGCGCGGCCGCTCCGGACGACACCGTGCCGACGAGCACGTGCTGGCCTTCCTTGAGATCACCCCCCCGGACCTCGGTGGCCGCGCCGTCACTGATCCCGAGGCGCAGCGAGAGCGCCCGCGGCTTGCCGTCAGGCTCCAGGATCCAGACACGCCCGCTTCGCTCCCCGGCTCCGGCGCGGGCGGACTGGCCGGAGGGGAGCTGGTCGTAGACGGTCTGCTGCTCCGGCGTCAGGAGGGCCCGGATCTTCTGCCGGCTCTCCTCCCGGATGCGGAGGGCGGCCGTGCGCCGCTGCTCCTGGGGCACCCGCGCCAGGCCGCGGAACTGGTTGTAGCTCTCCTCGAGGATCGGATCGAGACGCTTCTGCTGCTCCTCGGTGAGCTTGAGCTCGCGGACCAGCCGCTCGCGCGTCTGCTCGATGGTGGGGAGGCCTCCGCCCTGCGGCGACGGGCCGCTCCCGGGGCTGCCCGGCGGCGCCTGCGCGGGGGGGGGCGCCTCCTCGCCCGGGGGCCGGAAGCGGAGCGCCGCGTTGGAGAGCTTGAGCACGTTGGCGCGGGAATCCACGACGACGCGGACGTTGGCGGTCATGCCGGGCAGGAGCTTCTGCTCGGGATTGTCCACGGCGACGACCACGTTGTAGGTGACGACGTTGGCGACGGGGCGGGGGGCCTTCCGGATCTGGACCACCTGGCCCGAGAAGGTCTCGGTGGGGAAGGAGTCCACCGTGAACGTGACGCGCTGGCCCACCTGCGTCCTGCCGATGTCGGCCTCGTCCACGTTGGTGTCCACCTGCATCTTGGTGAGGTCCTGGGCGATGTTGAAGAGCGTGGGGGCGGACAGGCTCGCGGCCACGGTCTGTCCCACGTCCACGTTGCGCGAGACCACCACCCCGTCCACGGGCGAGCGGATGGAGGTGTACTCGAGATCCACCTGGGCTTGCTGGAGCACCGCCCGCTTCTGGCGGACCGTGGCTTCCGCCGTCTTCTGCTGGGCCTCCGCCACGCGGAACTGGGCCTCCGCCGCGCGGATGCCCGAGGCCACCGCCTGCTCCTGGGCCCGGGCCGAGTCGAGCTGGGCTGCCGCCGCGTCGTGCACCGCCTGGGCCGTGTCCAGCTCGCTGCGGGCGATGAGCTCCCGCTTGAAGAGGTCGCGCTTCCGGTCGAGATCGCGCCTGGCGTCGAGCAGGGTCACGTCCGCCTTGGCCGTCTGGGCCCTGGCCGAGGCCAGCGCCGCCCGGGCGTTGTCCACGTCGGCACGGGCCCGCTCCACCTGGGCCCGCTGGTTCAGCACGTTCGACTCGGACGCCTCCATGTCGGCGCGGGCCTGGCTGACCTTGGCCTCGAAGATGGAGGGATCGATGCGGGCGATGAGCTGGTGACGCTTGACCTGCGAGTTGAAGTCGACGAACAGCTCCTTGATCTGGCCCGAGACCTGCGAGCCCACCTGGACCGTGGTCACGGGATTGAGGCTCCCCGTCGCCGACACGGAGGCGACGAGATCGCCCCGGCTGACGGCAGCCGTCCGGAATCGCGGGGCGCTGCCGCCGCTCTGAGAGTAGAGGTAGGCCCCCGTGATCCCCCCGGCGACGAGGAGGATGACGAGGGCCAAGACGAGCCGGCGCTTCATGGCTGTGAGACGCCCTGGCGCGCGCGCATATTCTTACCGGCGGCCCAGCGCGCGCTCGAGTCGGGCGATGGCGATCCGGTAATCGGTGAGCGCCTGCGCCTCGACCGACTGGGCGCGGGTGAGCGCCAGCTGGGCGTCGGTGAGCTCGATGATGGTCCCGACGCCCGCGTCGAAGCGCCCCTGGCCCAGCCGGAAGTTCTCCTGGGCGGACTCCACGGCCTTCGCGGCCGCCCCGATGCGCTCCTCCGCCTCGATCAGGCTCACGTGGCCCTGCTCCACCTGCTGCCAGATCTGCAGCTCGGTGTCGCGCACGGCGGCCTGGGCGGCCTCGAGGTTGGCCTTCTCCTCCTTGTATCGGGCGATCTTGTTGCCCCCGTCAAAGATGGACCAGCGGAGCTCGAGCCCGATCTGCCAGTCCCTGGTCTCCGTGCTGCTCACGCCCCCGCTCTGAACCGAGCTCGAGCCCTGGAAGTCGGTATCGGTGCGGCCCGCGCCGACCGAGCCCACCCCGAGGAGGTTGGGGAAGAAGTCGCGGAACGTCTGGCGTACGCGAGCCTGCGCGCCGAGGGCCCGGAGCTTGACCTGCCGGTACTCGGCCCGGCGGTTGAGGGCTTCGGCCACGAGGCGCTCGCGGTCGAGCTTGAACACCTCGTAGGCGAGGATGTCCTTGACGCGCGTGGGGGCGTTGATCGCGATGCCCATGGCGGTGTTGAGCGCGATGCGCGCCAGGCTCACCGCGTTCTGCGAGCGGATGAGGTCCAGCCGGGCGTTGGCGACGTCCACCTCGGCGCGGGTCACGTCGAACTTGGGCCGCGTCCCCACCTCGAAGAAGCCGCGCGCGCTCCGCAGGTTCAGCTCGGCGCGGTCCACGGCCTGGGCGTTGACCACCACGAGGCGGGCCGCGAAGAGCTGGTTGAAGTAGTTCTCCTTCACGGCGAGGACGATGAGGTCCCTCTGCAGATCGACCTGCTCCCGCGCGGTCTCGGAGGCGGCCTTGGCGGCGTCGGTCGCGGCCAGCGTGCGCCCGAAGTCGAAGAGGAGCTGCGACACCGAGAGCCGCCCGGTGCCCGGGGTGGGGGCGGTCAGCGTGCTGCTGCTGGAGGAGCCCGTCGAGCTGAACAGGCGCGAGCTCGCGTCGGTCCGGTTCATGGTGCCGAGCAGGCTCAGCTGGGGCAGCATCGCCGAGAAGGCCTGGGCCACGCGCTGCTGGGCGGCCACGTACTCGCCGAACCGCTGGAGGATCACCGGGGCGTTGTCGAGCGCCATCGCGACGGCCTCGTCCAGCGTGAGCTCCCGCTCCGTGATCTGCGACGGGATGACGAACGGCCGGAGCCCGGCCGGGGCTGGCAGCGGCTCCCTGGGCTTCATGGGATCGGCCGCGGTGGGCTGTGCCGCAACGATCCCGGGACATGCCGCCAGCGCCAGCAGGAGGCCCGTCACGATGCGGCGAGCATGGGTGCGGAAGGCAGTCATGCGATCT
Organism: Candidatus Rokubacteria bacterium GWA2_70_23; assembly: GCA_001788395.1. Taxonomy (GTDB): domain Bacteria; phylum Methylomirabilota; class Methylomirabilia; order Rokubacteriales; family CSP1-6; genus UBA12499. The sequence goes on along the minus strand of MGBT01000134.1, from coordinate 39,133 downwards.
CTCCTTGCGGGGCTAGTGACGCGGAGGCGTCCGCGACACGGCGCGGGAAGCGCGCCTCCAGCATAGCGTAGAGCGTCGGGATCAGGATCAGCGTGAGCACGGTGGACACGGCGAGACCCCCGATGACGGCGCGGGCCAGGGGAGCGTTCGCCTCGCTCCCCACGTCGATGCCGAGCGCCATGGGGAAGAGCCCCACCAGCGTCGTGAGCGCGGTCATGAGGATGGGGCGGAGCCGCGTGCGGCCCGCGTTGACGATGGCGTCGGTGAGCTCCTGGCCCTGGCGCCGGAGCTCGTTGATGTACTCCACCAGGAGCACCCCGTTGGAGACGACGATGCCCACCATCATGATGATCCCCATGAACGACGTGACGTTGAGCGTGGTATTCGTCAGGAAGAGCGCCCAGATGACGCCGATCATCCCGAGCGGCACCGAGAACATGATGATGAACGGATCCAGCAGCGACCGAAACTGGGAGGCCACGAGCACTCCCACCACGATCAGGAGCTCCAGGAGCACCAGGCCGAGCTTGTAGCGTCTCAGCCCGCGCATGGGACCCCCCGGGGATTGGATAGGCGGGCACAGGTGGCGGCGGGCCGCCGGTGGGGTGGACCTGGGGGGAGGTGGCGGCTCATGGGGCTTCGGTGACCATGGAACTGCATTTTAGCCATACTTGCGCCCCAGGCAAACCCTCAAGTTCTAGGGGAAAATAGCCGGGGGCCCCAGCGGCGGTGTGCTAGGCTTTACGCTGTGCCCCCTGTGGTGGGCTGAGGAGCCCTCTGATGGAAACTCCCCTGGTGTCGGAAGACCGGCCGGCCAAGACCGGCCGCTGGAGCGAGGCCGCCCTCCGGGTGCTGCGCGAGCGCTACCTCTCCCGCGAGAAGGGCGAGGTCGTGGAAACGCCGGAGGAGATGTGCTGGCGCGTCGCCCGCGCCATCGCCGCCGCCGAGGAGCGCTTCGGGCGGAGCCCCACCGCCCTCCACGAGGTGGCCGCGGCCTTCTACGACGTGATCGTGGAGGGCTCCTTCCTGCCCAACTCCCCGACCCTGATGAACGCCGGCAAGGGGAATCAGCTCCAGTATTCCGCCTGCTACGTGCTGCCCGTCGGCGACTCCATGCAGGAAATCTTCGACTCCGTGAAGGCCGCCGCCATCATCCACCAGTCGGGCGGGGGGACGGGCATGGCGTTTTCGCGGCTCCGGCCGAAGAACGATTTCGTGCGCTCGACGGGCGGGCGCGCGTCAGGGCCCGTCTCCTTCCTTCGCGTCTTCAACGCGGCGACGGAAGCGGTGAAGCAGGGGGGAACGCGGCGCGGCGCGAACATGGGCATTCTCCGCGTGGATCATCCCGACATCCTCGAGTTCGTGGAGTGCAAGCTCGAGGGCGGCGTCACCAACTTCAACATCTCGGTGGCGGCCACCGATGCGTTCATGGACGCCCTGGCGCGGGGCGCGGACTACGAGCTGATCAACCCGCGTACGGGGCTCCCCACGGGGCGGCTGTCAGCGCGCGAGGTCTTCGACCGGATCGTGCGGGCCGCGTGGCGCACGGGCGATCCGGGCATGATCTTCCTCGACCGCATCAACGCGAGCCCGGCCAACCCCACCCCCGACCTCGGGCTCATCGAGGCGACAAACCCCTGCGGCGAACAGGCGCTCCCGCCCAACGACGCGTGCAACCTCGGGTCCGTGAACGTCTCGAGGCTCGTCCGCGAGACGGCGCCGGACCGGTGGAGCATCGACTGGGAGGAGCTCGAGCGCGTCGTGCGTCTCGGGGTGCGCTTCCTGGACGACGTGATCGAGGTGAACCCGTATCCGCTGCCGCAGATCGACGCCATGGTGAAGGCCACCCGGCGCATCGGGCTCGGCATCATGGGCTGGGCGGACCTGCTCTTCATCCTCGGCGTTCCCTACGACAGCCAGGCCGCGCTGGATCTGGCCGAGCGCCTGATGGCCTTCGTCAACGAGAAGGCGCATGACCAGTCCTGCCGTCTGGCGGATGAGCGCGGGCCTTTCCCGAACTGGAGCCGCTCGATATATCGCACCGGCCGTCCGATGCGGAACGCGACGGTGACGGCCATCGCCCCCACCGGCACCATCTCGATGCTCGCCGGGTGCTCGTCGGGCATCGAGCCGGTGTTCGCGCTGGCCTTCGAGCACCGCGTGAAGGGCGCCGACGGCGACCGGGTGCTGCCCTTCGTCAGCGAGACGTTCGAGCGACTGGCGCGGGTGCGCGGGTTCCACTCCGAGGCGCTCATGGCGGAGGTCGCGCGTCGGGGCTCGATCCAGGGCATCCCGGGGGTGGACGAGGGGGCGCGGAGCGTCTTCAAGACCGCCCACGAGATCGACTACCACTGGCACGTGCGCCATCAGGCCGCATTCCAGCGGCACACCGACAACGGCGTGTCGAAGACGATCAACCTGCCCCAGGACGCGACGGAGGACGATGTGGCCCGGGCCTACCTCCTGGCCTGGGAGGAGGGCTGCCTCGGCATCACGGTGTTCCGCGACGGGTGCAAGGGGACGCAGGTCCTCAACATCGGGGTGGGCGTGGGTGCCGGCGACGAGGCGGACACCTCGATGGGCGGGGAGCGCGTGGTCAAGCCGCGGCCCCACAGCCTGGCCGGGCACACCTACCGGATGGAGACGCCCATCGGGACGGCGTTCGTCACCGTCAACGACACGGAGCGCGGCGAGCCCTTCGAGGTGTTCGTCCAGGTGGGCAAGGCGGGGTCCGACACCATGGCGGTGGCCGAGGCCCTGGGACGGCTGGTCTCGCTCGTCTTGCGGCTGCCGTCCCCGCTGTCGGCGCAGCGCCGGCTGGAGGAGATCATCAACCAGCTCTCCCGCATCGGCGGCGGCCAGCCCACGGGTTTCGGCGCTTCCAAGGTGCTGTCCCTTCCGGACGCGCTCGCGCGGGTCCTGGGCGAGCGCATCGGCTACGGAGCCGGGCAGGGGGGCGGGTCGGCCGCCGCCGGGCGCCCGTCGCTGCGGCAGGTCGGCGATCTGTGCCGGGAGTGCGGCCAGGCCACGTTTATCTACGAGGAAGGCTGCAAGAAGTGTCTCTCTTGCGGCTTCAACGAATGCTAGCGGCGGCTACGCACGACCGGCGACCCGCGGGGGGGCGGGTCCTGTCGCAGAGCGCAGCCCCCGCGGAGCCGGCTCCGTCACCCGCTCGCCCGACCGCAGCGCTGCGCGCTGCGCCCCCCCCCGATCTTGGTGCGCCGCGCGGCCCCCTCCGCCGGACCCCGGGGAACTTGGCCGCGGCACGCGAGTTGCGACGGTGTAAGGGTCCAATCGCGCCGAAGGAGGACCGACGACGGCGGAAAGGGCTTGACCGCGAAAGCGGTGGCGGTGTCTAATGGCCGAGGTTGTGAAGCCAGTCACACGAGCCGCGGGCTCGAACTCAGGGAGGAAATCGATGAGCAGATGCGTGAGATACGGCGTCGTTGCCCTCGGCCTGGTCATGGGCCTCGCCATCAGCACCGGGGCCTGGGCCCAGACGCCCTGGGCCGCACCCGATGCCGAGAAGGGCAAGAAGAACCCGGTCGCGGCGGGGAAAAAGGCGGTGGAGCAGGGCGAGAAGGTGGCGAAGGTGAACTGCGCCTCGTGCCATGGCGCCAAGGGCAAAGGCGACGGGGCGGCCGCCGCAGCGCTCAACCCGAAGCCCGCGGACTGGACCTCCAAGAAGATGCAGGACGAGACCGATGGCTCTCTGTTCTGGAAGATCTCGACGGGCCGGGGTGCCATGCCGCCCTGGAAGCATCTGCCGGAGAATGATCGCTGGGCGCTGGTCCACTACCTTCGCTCCCTCAAGGGGAAGTAGCGCTCATTCACCGCTTCCGTGCCGGGCACGTCCTTCTCGGGAAGCCGAGAGGGACGTGCCCGATCGTTTGTCTGCCTGGTCAGTTCGCAGTTCTGCCGCCGAGCCGGACGCGCTACCGAAGATGCGTAGCTGGGGGCTGTCGGGCCAGGCCGAGCGTCGGAGAACCTTACGGTTCCGCATGGCCCGAAAGGGCGGCGCCGCGGGTTGCTCTCGGTGTTGGCCGGAGCCCCTGGGAAATTCGCGGGTTAGATACGGGCGTCGAGGAGGCCCGGTCTTGGCACGGCTGATGCTCCGCTGATTGGAGTCATCACGAAAGCCATGATCATGCCCGCTGGCGATTTGTAGGCCTCGCTACGTCCCATGAGCCCTCAGCCATCCCACGATCCTGACCCCAGGGAGCTCGGGGCCTCGCTGTCGGAGATCAGCTTCGCCCTCGAGCATCTCCGAGATCGCATCCAGCGGCTCGGCGGCGTCGACGCCGAGGGCGCTGAGGCCCCGGCACCGAGCACTGATACGATCAGCGCCGTGGACCCCAAGCTGTTCGGCAGCCTGCCGGACGCGCTGGGGCTCCCGTCATCCGGCTATCCCCCGAGCGAGATATTCGGGATCGCGATGGATCGCTTGGCGAGGCTCCTCGAAGCGGATCGCTCCATGCTGTTCCTGCTCGATCCAGAGCGCGGCACGCTTCAGCCGACGGCCGCGCGCGGATTCCGGCGCGAGGACCTGGGCGGCGTCTCCATCGCTCCCGGCGAGGGGCTCGTGGGACGGGCCTATCTCGAGGGGCGGTTGCTCTCCTATGCCCGGCCGGCGGATGCCGCCCCGAGCGATCCCTTCGTCGCGCGCTTCCCCGTCCGGGACGCCGTGGCCGTGCCCATCCGGGCGGACGATCAGGTCCTGGGCGTCCTGTATGCGGGACGCCGTGGCCGGAGCGTGCCGTTCACTGCCGAGGACGTCCAGCTGCTCCTCGTGGTCGCGGACCGGGTGGCCACGGCCTGTGCCCACCAGCATCTCACCGATCGCGCCGCCGACCACGTCGCCCGCTTGCGGGAGATCGAGGCCTTCTCGAGTCAGGCCCTGGTGGGACGGGACCTGAGCGAGACCCTGGCCCGCGCGTGCGAGACGGGGTGCCGTCTCCTGGGCGTCCGGGTGGTGGCCCTCGGGGTGCCGGATGGTCAGGGCGGCCTCCGACTCGGTGCGGCGTCCGGGCTGCCGGGGCCCGTGGCGGAGGCGTGGCACGTCGACCTCGAGGAAGGGCTGGCGCGGGAGATGATCGAGACGCAGCGGCCCGTGGCCCGGCGCGATCTGCGGGAGCTGGCAGCGGCCCCGGAGGCGTTCCTCCAAGCGCTCGACGTGCGCGGGTGCCTGCTCCTGCCGCTGCGCATCCACGCGCGCACCGTGGGGGCCCTCTACATGGGCGATGGGCGGCCTCGGGAGTTCTCCGCCGACGCGGTGGAGGCGGCTCAGGTCCTGGCCTCCCTCGCCGCTCTGGCCATCGAGAACGAGCGGCTCTACGGCGAGGTGCGGAGCGGCTTCGAGTCGCTCCGCTCGGCCCAGGAGCACATGATCGTGAGCGAGAAGACACGAGCCCTCGGCGAGATGGCCGGGGGCGTGGCCCACGAGTTCAACAACATCCTGGCGATCATCCTCGGCAAGATCCAGCTCATGATGGCCCGGACCACGGACGAGGCGTACCGCGAGAGCCTCGGGCAGGTCGAGGAGGCGGCGTGGCGGGCGGCGGACATCGTCCGCCGGCTTCACGCCTTCGCCTCGACCCGGCTGGACGACGCCACCGCCATGACCGACATGAACACGCTGGTTCACGACGCGGTGACTCTCACGCGGGGGCTGTGGAAGAACGAGGCCGAGACGCGCGGGTTGCGCATCGAGGTCAGCACGGATCTGGAGGAGACCCCCCCCGTGCCCGGCAACACGGCGGAGCTGCGTGAGGCCGTGACGAACGTGGTGCTGAACGCGATCGACGCGATGCCCAGGGGCGGTCAGATCAGACTCTCGACCCGCGCCCTCGACGACGGTGTCGAGCTCAGCGTCAGCGACACGGGTGAGGGCATGTCGGAGAGCGTGCGCCGCCGCATCTTCGATCCGTTCTTCAGCACGCGCTCGCCGATCAGGACGGGGCTCGGGTTGTCGGTCGTTCACGGGATCATCGTCCGTCATCGAGGGCGCATCGACGTGGTGAGCGAGGAGGGCCGGGGCACGACGATCACGCTGTGGCTGCCCGCGGGCGTGCCGGTTGCGAGCGCCCCCGCGGTGCCCGCGCCGGCTGCTGGTGCGCCGGGGCGCCCCGCGCGGGAGAGCGACGAGGAGGATGGTCCCGGCTCCGTGCTCGTCCTCGAGGACGAGGAGCAGATCCGACAGATGCTCGTGGAGTCGCTGACTCAGGCCGGGTACCGCGTCGCCTCGGCCCGGGACGGGCTCAGCGGGCTCGCCTCCTTCCAGCGGGAGCGGTTCGACGTGGTTCTGACGGACCTGTCGCTGCCCGAGCGGTCCGGTCTCGACGTGGCTCGTGACGTCAAGCGCATGAGCCCGGACACAGCCGTGGTGCTCCTGACCGGCTGGGGGCATCTGCTGGATCCGGTGCGGCTCCGCGCGAGCGGGGTGGACCTGACCCTGGTGAAGCCGTTCCGTCTCGAGCGCGTGCTGGCGGTGGTCGCCGAAGCCTTGCGGCTTCGCCGCTCGGCCTGATCGCTGCCGGGTGAGGCGGCTGGCGACCATCGACCTCGGCACCAACACGGTGCGTCTGCTGGTGGTCGAGGCGGAGGGAGAGGGCTGGCGGACCCTCCACGAGAGCCAGCACGTCACGCGCCTCGGGGAAGGGCAGGCAGCGGCCGGGAGGCTCTGCGACGAGCCCATGAGCCGGACGGTGGCCGTGGTGGGCGGGTTCGTGAGCGCCGCTGAACGGCTCGGGGTCTCCCACGTCCACATCGTTGCCACGAGTGCCGTGCGGGAGGCTCCCAACGGAGCCGAGTTCGCAGGGCGCGTGAAGGCGGCCACCGGCCGCGTGGTGCAGATCCTCTCGGGTGACGACGAGGCCCGGCTGACCCTCCTGGCCGTCCGCCGGAGCCTGCCACAGCTGCCGGAGTCCTTCGTCCTCTTCGACATTGGCGGCGGCAGCACGGAGTTCGTGCTCTGCCGCCAGGGCGGTACGGCGGCCGCAGCGAGCCTGCGACTCGGCGTGGTGCCGCTCACCGAGCAGTTCATGGACGCCGGGGCCGTCGCGTGGGGGCGCTTCGCGCTCATGCGGCAGAGGATCGAGGCGCAGCTAGCGCGGGAGGTGCCCGAGGCGATCGTCTCGGCCGGGGCCCGGGACCTGGTGGGGACGGCGGGGACGGTGGCGGCACTGGCCGCGCTCGATCTCGGGCTGGCTGCCTACGACGCCGACCGGGTGCACGGGCACCGGCTGACGAGGGCCGCGGTGGAGGCCCTCCTGGCACGGCTCGGTGCGCTGACGCTCGAGGAACGGTCGCGGCTGCCTTGCCTCGAGCCCGGGCGGGCGGACGTCCTCATCCCCGGCATCGCCATCTGTCTCGCCGCCATGGATCGCCTGGGGTTCCATTCGCTCATCGTGAGCGACCACGGCCTTCGCGAGGGGATCCTCTGCGAGATGCTCAGGCTCCCATGATGCGGGCGCTCTCGGTCCTGGACGGCCACCCCGAGGGCGAGCCCATGCGCATCGTGGTGGCGGGGCTCGAGCGGTGGCCCGCCCCTCCAGGGTGCCGGGCCGTGATGTGGGTGACGGGGCGTTCGGGTTGGCTGTTCTCCTGTTGACGCTCGACCTCAACGGGATCCTCCCAAGTACCTGAAAGACTTGCCGCTCGGGTCTCGTCGGGGCTGGCACGCCCCATGCTGTCCGAGAGTGCAGGATCACCCAGGAGGGAGGGGAGACGCATGGAACTTGCGATCACGGCCCGGTACCGCAGATGGATCGAGGTGGCACTGCCGGCGTACTCGGTGGCGGTGCTCTTCGTGTACTTCCGTCCGGAGTACATGCCGCGCACCGGCGGGGACAGCATCGGCGAATGGCTCATGCCCTGGGCCATCTGGGGCGTGGCGGGAGCCATGAGCGGGGTGCTCGCGCTCTCCGGACTCGCGGTGGCGTTCTTCCTGCTCTACTCGCCGCTGTACCTCGCGACCCGGAGCCTCGCCCTGATCGGCAAGGGGGGCTGGGTGGACAGGCGGGAGCTGCGCTTCTATGTGGGGTGCTTCATCCTGCTCTGCTTCCTGGCGGGGCTCGCGGTGTGGAACCCGGTGCTCGCCGCCTCCATCTTCGTCCTCATGGCTGGCTGCGCCCACCTCGTGTGGCGGGCACTGGTGTAGCAGGCCGGTCGAAGGCGGGGCGAGGAGCGAGTTGACAGGGTGGGACGCGCTGAATATCCTAACGGAGGAATATGGATGACCTAGCGGTGCTGGTGCTGAACTACACGTATGAGCCGCTGCACTTCACGAACGCCAAACGAGCCATCACGCTCGTCCTGAGCGGCAAGGCCGAAGGCGTCGAGGCCTCGCCGAGAGTCGTCCGCTCACCGTCGCGGGTCTTCCCGCTCCCGTCCGTCATCCGGCTGGGCGTCTACATCCGAAAGCCTTTCCTCGAGCGGGTGGCGTTCAACAAGAAGAACATCCTGCGCCGGGATGGGTACACCTGCCAGTACTGCAGCCGGCGCGGCGAGAAGCTCACCGTGGACCACGTGATGCCGCGGTCCCGCGGCGGGCAAACCACCTGGACCAACGTGGTCGCGGCGTGCCTCCGCTGCAACCTCCGGAAGGGCAACCGCACGCTGGAAGAGGCACGGCTCCGGCTCATCCGCGAACCGGTGCACCCGCACTTCCTCTTCTCCGTGCACCTGCTGCGACACCCGCACGCCACGTCGTTCATGGATTCCTGGCGCAAGTACCTGGTCGCCGTCCCGTCGAGCCTGTAGCCTCGGTGTTCAGACTCGCCTCCGACTTCGCGCCGGCGGGCGACCAGCCTCGCGCCATCGACCGCCTGGTCACGCTGATCGGGGAGGGGCGCCCCCACAGCGTGCTCCTGGGCATCACGGGGAGCGGCAAGACCTTCACCCTGGCCAACGTGATCAGCCGGCGGGAGTGCCCGGCCCTGGTGATCTCCCCCAACAAGACCCTGGCCGCGCAGCTCTACAGCGAGTTCAAGGCCTTCTTCCCCGACAGCGCCGTGGAGTACTTCGTCTCCTACTACGACTACTACCAGCCCGAGGCCTACATCCCGCAGTCGGACACCTACATCGAGAAGGACGCGCTGGTGAACGACGAGATCGACCGCATGCGCCACTCGGCGACGACGGCGCTCTTCGAGCGGCGCGACGTGGTCGTGGTGGCGTCGGTGTCCTGCATCTACGGCATCGGTGAGCCCGAGACCTATCGGGGCATGCACGTGGGGCTCGCAACGGGGCAGACCGTGGCCCGGGAGGCGCTGATCCGGGACCTCGTGGCGACGCAGTACGAGCGCAACGACTATGACTTCCGCCGAGGCACCTTCCGCGTGCGCGGCGACGTCATCGAGATCTTTCCGGCGGCCTCCGAGTCGCGGGCGCTGCGGGTCGAGCTCTGGGGCGACACCATCGAGCGGCTGGTCACGCTCGACCCCTTGCGCGGGACCATCACCGGGGTGGTGCCGAGCGCGCGCATCTATCCGGCGAGCCATTACGTCACGCCTGCCGAGCAGCTGGAGCGGGCGCTCGGCGGCATCCAGGAGGAGCTGCGGGAGCGGCTGGCATTCTTCCGGTCCCGGGGGCGGCTGCTGGAGGCCCAGCGGCTCGAGCAGCGCACGCTCTTCGACATGGAGATGCTGCGGGAGATCGGGTACTGCCACGGCATCGAGAACTACTCCCGCCACCTCTCCGGGCGCAAGCCCGGGCAGAACCCGCCCACCCTCATGGACTACCTGCCCAAGGATTCCCTGGTCATCATCGACGAGTCGCATGTCACCGTGCCCCAGATCCGCGCCATGTACCCCGGCGATCGCACGCGGAAGGAGTCGCTGGTGGAGTACGGCTTCCGCCTGCCCTCGGCCTTCGACAACCGCCCGCTGACCTTCGACGAGTTCCAGGCAGTCGTGGGCCAGGTGCTCTACGTCTCGGCGACGCCGGGGGCCTACGAGCTCACGCGGGCCGGGGCCCAGCGCGAGGCCGGCAGCCGGGCCCCCGTGGGGGGGGCCGTCGCCGAGCAGATCATCCGGCCCACCGGGCTCATGGACCCCAGGATCACGGTCCGCCCCGCCTCGATCCAGGTGGACGACCTCATGCACGAGGTGCGGGCGCGCGCGGAGCGCGACGAGCGGGTGCTGATCACCACGCTCACCAAGCGCATGGCGGAGGACCTGACGGAGTACTACCAGCAGGCCGGCCTGCGTGTCCGCTACCTGCACTCCGATATCGATACGCTCGACCGCGTGGCCGTGATCCGGGACCTGCGTCTGGGCAAGTTCGATGCCCTGGTCGGCATCAACCTCTTGCGCGAAGGCCTGGACTTGCCGGAGGTCTCGCTCGTGGGAATCCTGGATGCCGACAAGGAGGGGTACCTGCGCTCCGCCACCTCCTTGATCCAGACGTCGGGACGGGCCGCGCGGCACGTCAACGGCGAGGTCCTCATGTACGCCGACCGCGTCACCGGCTCCATGCAGGAGGCCATCGCCGAGACCGAGCGGCGCCGGGCGGCCCAGGCGGAGTACAACGCCGCCCACGGCATCACGCCGGAGTCCATCAAGAAGTCCATCCGTGAGCTGCTCGAGACCGTGCCGGAGCGGGACTACTACACGGTGGAGGTGCCGGACGTGGCGGAGCCGGCCTGGGAGAGCCCGCAGGCACTGGCGGCGCACATCGCCGAGCTGGAGGCGGCCATGCGCGAGGCGGCCAAGCGCCTGGACTTCGAGCGGGCCGCCGAGCTCCGGGACCGGGTCAAGGCGCTCCGGAAGATCGAGCTCGGGGTCCGCTGAGCCGGTGGGCATCTTCAAGTGGGCGCTGGTGCTCTTCGGGAGCCTGACGCTCGGGCTCGTGGTGCTGGCGAAGGTGCTCGGTTTCCTGAACCCGCCCCGTCCGGGCCGGCCCGAGCCGCTCCTGCTGGCCCGGACTCGCCGCGCGCTGCGCTGGTCGATCCTCTTCCCGGCGCTGCTGGGACTCGCCATCCTCGCGGCCACGCTGCTGAGGTGACGGCAGCCTGGCGAATGGACGCGACTCAGCCTCGAGGGGCTGGAGCGGTGGCGCCCTGCGGGCCCGCTGCCAGGTAGAATACGAGCGTGACCCTCGAGGAGAAGGTGGCGCAGGCCCCGGATCGGCCCGGCGTCTACTTCTACAAGGACGCGAAGGGCCAGATCATCTACGTGGGGAAGGCCGCGTCCCTGCGGACCCGGGTGCGCTCCTACTTCCAGGAGTCCCGGGCGCGGGATCCCAAGACGGACGCGCTGGTGGGCCAGATCCGCGACGTCGAGTACATCGTCACGGGCAACGAGCTGGAAGCGCTGATCCTCGAGTCCAATCTCGTCAAGCAGCACCGGCCCCGCTACAACATCATCCTCCGCGACGACAAGCACTACCCGTTCCTCAAGCTCACGACCGACGAGGAGTTCCCGCGGCTCGTGGTGGCGCGCCGGGTGCAGAAGGACAGCGCTGCCTACTACGGTCCGTTCTACCCCGCCACCGCCGTGCGGGAGACCCTGCGCCTCGTCCGGCAGCTCTTCCCGCTGCGCACCTGTCGGATCACGATCGATGGCGCGCTCGCCCGGCCGTGCATCCAGTACTTCATCCACCGGTGCAACGCGCCGTGCACGGGGCAGGAGACGCGGGAGGAGTATGCGCGGACCGTGGCCGCCGTGCAGCGATTCCTCGAGGGGAAGCACGACGAGCTGGCGAAGGAGCTGACGCGCGAGATGGAGACGGCCGCAGCGGAGATGAAGTTCGAGCGGGCCGCCGTGCTCCGGGACCGGGTCCAGGCGCTCCACACCGTGCGTGAGCGCCAGAAGATCATCTCCACCGACGAGATGGACCAGGACATCGTGGGGGTGGTGCGCCAGGGGGGAGAGGCTTGCGTCCAGCTCTTCTTCGTCCGCAAGGGTCGGCTCCTGGGGCGCGAGTCATTCTTCTTCGATCGCGTCTCGGGGTGGACGGACGGCGAGATCCTGTCGGCCTTCATCCATCAGTTCTACGCGCGCCAGGTGATCCCCCCGCCCGAGATCCTCCTGTCGGCGGACATCCCCGACGCCGAGCTGACCGCGGCGTGGCTGCGGCAGAGCCGGGGCGCGCGGGTGGAGGTGGTGGCCCCGCAGCGGGGGCGCCGGCGCGAGCTCGTGGCCATGGCGGAGGAGAACGCGGCGCTCGCGCTCCAGACCCACCTGCTGTCCCGGGCGAACCGGGAGCAGGTGGTCCTGGAGGAGATGACGCGCGCGCTCGGGCTGCCCGCGCCGCCCCACCGCATCGAGGCCTTCGACATCTCCACGATCCAGGGCAGCGAGACGGTGGCCTCCATGGTCGTCTGGCAGAACGGGGACATGAAGAAGGACGAGTACAAGCGGTACAAGATCCGCGCCGTCACCGGGCCCGACGACGTGGCGTCCATGCGCGAGGTGCTGACGCGGCGCTACTCGAAGGCGCTCGAGACCGAGGCCCCGCTGCCGGACCTGATCCTCCTGGACGGGGGCCGCGGTCAGCTCGGCGTGGGAAGCAAGGTGCTCGAGGCCCTCGGGCTCGACTACCTTCCGATCGCGGCCCTGGCGAAGCGGGCGGAGGAGGTCTACGTGCCGGAGCGCCTCGCGCCGCTCCTGCTGGACCTCGGGTCGCCCGCGCTCCGGACGCTGCAGAAGATCCGGGACGAGGCGCATCGGTTCGCCATCACGTATCACAAGAAGCTGCGCCAGCGACGAACGATCAGCTCCGAGCTCGACCGGATCCCCGGAGTCGGACCGACGCTCCGGACGAGTCTGCTCCGGAACCTGGGCTCGGCCCGGGGGGTCCGTGCGGCCTCCGTGGCGGATCTGGCAGCGGTGCCGAAGATCACCCCGAAGCTGGCGCAGCGTATCCACGACTTCTTCCACCCGGGGCCCGGGAACCCGGGGAGGGATCAGGCGGTTAGGAGCATGGAACCTTACCCGAAAGGAGGTGACGCTCAATGAAGAAGATCCTCATGGCTCTCGCGATGGTCGCCGTGATGGCGAGCCCGGCGCTGGCCTTCCAGTGCCCCTTGCTTATCAAGCAGATCGAGGACGCGACGGCTGGCAAGACCGACGCCAACTCCACCAAGGCGAAGGCGATCGCGGCGGAGGCGAAGACGCTGCACGCCGCCGGCAAGCATGCCGAGTCGATCGTCAAGGCTGAAGAGGCCGCGAAGGTAATCACCCTGACGCTGAAGAAGAAGTAGCCCGTGCTCGCCCCGGGGGCTCACCCGAGCCCCCGGGGAGCCGTTTCTTGCGTCCTCCAGCTAAGTGTGTTAAATATCAGGACTAATATGTCCATCGACGATCGGCCCGAGCGCTACCCGTTCGCCGAGATCGAGGCCAAGTGGCAGAGGGTGTGGGAGGAGTCCAAGCAGTTCAAGGCCATCGAGGACCTGAGCCGCCCCAAGTTCTACTGTCTCGAGATGTTCCCGTACCCCTCCGGCCGCATCCACATGGGCCATGTCCGCGTCTACGCCATCGGCGATCTGCTCGCCCGGTATAAGTGGATGCGCGGCTTCAATGTGCTCCACCCCATGGGCTGGGACGCCTTCGGGCTGCCCGCCGAGAATGCGGCCATCGACAACGGGGTGCACCCCGCGGTGTGGACCCACGAGAACATCGCGAACATGCGGAGCCAGCTGCGGCGCATGGGCATCTCCTACGACTGGGACCGCGAGCTGGCCACCTGCGACCCGGCGTACTACCGCTGGGAGCAGCTGATCTTCGTCCGCATGTTCGAGCGGGGGCTCGCATACAAGAAGCGCTCGACGGTGAACTGGTGTCCGACCTGCCAGACCATCCTCGCCAACGAGCAGGTGGAGGCCGGACGCTGCTGGCGTTGCGACTCCGAGGTGGCGGCCAAGGAGATCGAAGGGTGGTTCTTCAAGATCATTGACTACGCCGAAGAGCTCCTGGCCTGGTGTGACCGGCTGCCGGGCTGGCCCGAGCGGGTCATGACGATGCAGCGCAACTGGATTGGCAAGAGCGAGGGCGCCGAGTTCGACCTGCCGGTGGTCGGCCGTCCCGGCCTCACCATTCGCATCTTCACGACGCGCCCGGACACCTCCTTCGGGATGACCTACGCCGTGCTGGCCCCCGAGCATCCGCTCGTGGACGCGCTGGCGACGGATGCCGCCGCGCGGGCGCGCGTCAAGGCCTTCAGGCAGGACGTGGCGCGGGAGTCGGAGATGGAGCGGCTGGCTGCCGACCGGCCGAAGCGCGGCCTCAGGCTCGACGTGAAGGCCCTGAACCCGTTCACGGGCCAGGAGATCCCGCTGTTTCTCGCCGACTACGTGCTCATGGGCTACGGGACCGGCGCCATCATGGCGGTGCCGGGGGAGGACCAGCGGGACTGGGACTTCGCCCAGCAGCACGGGCTGCCGATCATCGCCACGGTCAAGCGGCCGGAGGGCTGGGAAGAGACGCAGGCCTACACCGGCGACGGCGTGAAGATCAACTCGGGCTTCCTGGACGGGCTGGGCATTGCGGCGGCCAAGCGACGCGCCATCGACTGGCTCGTGGAGCGCGGACTGGGCGAGGCCAAGGTGAACTACCGGCTGCGGGACTGGGGGATCAGCCGGCAGCGCTACTGGGGCGCGCCCATTCCGATCCTCTACTGCGCGTCGTGCGGCATGGTGCCCGAGCGTGAGGACCGGCTGCCGGTGGTTCTGCCTGAGGACGTCCAGATCAGCGGCAAGGGCGGCTCGCCGCTGGCCGACGTGGCCGGCTTCGTCAACGCCGCCTGTCCCCGCTGCGGCGGCCGCGCCCGGCGGGAAACCGACACCATGGACACCTTCGTGGAGTCCTCGTGGTACTTCCTGCGCTACTGCTCGCCGCAGTTCACGGACGGGATGTTCGACTCCAAGGCGGCGGCCTACTGGATGCCCGTGGACCAGTACATCGGGGGCATCGAGCACGCCGTGCTCCATCTCCTCTACGCGCGCTTCTACACCAAGGTGCTGCGCGACCTGGGCCTCGCGACGGTGGACGAGCCCTTCTCGGCCTTGCTCTCGCAGGGCATGGTCATCAAGGACGGCGCCAAGATGTCCAAGTCCAAGGGCAACGTGGTGGACCCCGACGAGCTGATCCGTCGTTACGGGGCCGACACCGCGCGGCTCTTCTCGCTCTTCGCCGCGCCGCCGGAAAAAGATCTCGACTGGAACGACCGCGGGGTGGAGGGGGCCTCCCGCTTCCTCAACCGCCTCTGGCGCTTCATCCACGCCCATCTCGACGAGCTGCGGGCGGCCTCCCCGGCCCGCCCGGCGGGGCTGTCGCCCGCCGGCCGCGCCTTCCGGCGCACGATCCAGGAGACGATCCAGCGGGTCACGACGGACATCGAGAAGGACTTCCACTTCAACACCGCCATCAGCGCGGTGATGGAGCTGGTCAACGCGCTGCTCGAGTTCGAGCGCGTCTCCATGGATGCGGTGAGCCGCGAGGAGCGCCAGGGGCTCCTCCGCGCGGCGGTGGAGGCCACGGTGCTCCTCCTCGGTCCGGTCTGCCCCCACGTCACGGAAGAGCTGTGGGCGGCGCTGGGCCACACGGAGAGTCTGTTCAAGCAGCCCTGGCCCACGCCGGATGCCGAGGCCCTCAGGCGCCAGGAGGTGGAGATCGTCGTCCAGGTGGACGGGCGGGTGCGGGGCCACGTCACGGTGGATGTCTCGGCGGCCGAGCAGGAGGTGCAGGACCGAGCCCTCGCCGACGCCAAGGTGCGTCCGTGGCTCAGCGGGCGCGAGGTCGCCAAGGTCGTCGTGGTGCCGGGGCGGCTCGTGAACGTCGTGACCCGCTGATGCCGCGCCCGGCACGGCGCGCGCGGATCCGCGGCGTCGGGGTCTCCCTGGCAGCGGTGCTCGTGGCCCTGCTCGCTTTCGGAGGCTGCGGCTACAGCTTCCGGGGCAACCTGCCGCCACACATCAAGACGGTGGCTGTTCCCACCTTCAAGAACAAGACGCAGGAGCCCGCAGTGGAGAACACCATCACCGCGGCGGTGGTGAACGCGTTCGTGAGCAGCGGCAAGCTCAAGGTGGTCCCGCCCGACGAGGCCGACTCGATCCTCGAAGGGGAGATCGTGGGCTACCAGATCCAGTCCCTCGCCGTGGACCGGACCATCAACGTGCGCGAGTACCGGCTCCTGGTGACGATGAACATCCAGTTCCGTGACGTCCGCAGGGGCGGCACGCTCTGGCGGCAGGAGGGGCTTCAGGAGCAGGCGGACTTCCGCGTCCCCGGCCAGGTGTCCGGGACGATCAGCCGGGAGGAGGGTGCCGTCAGGGAAGCCGCCGTGGACATCGGCCGGAAGATCGTGAACCTGGTGGTGGACCGCTTCTAGTGGATTACCTCGGTTTCATCAGGGCGGTGGAGTCGGGGCGGACCCCGCCCGTTGCGCTGCTGCACGGCCCCGAGCCCCTCCTCATCGAGGATGCCGTGGCCGCGGTCACGCGCGCGCTCTTCCCCGACCCGTCGCTCGCGACCCTGTCGCGCGAGGTCCTGGAGGCCAGGGAGGCGGGGGCCGAGGGCATCGTCCGTTCGGCCCTGACACTGCCCTTTCTCACGCCCGCCCGTCTCGTGGTCGCGCGCGGGGCCGACACCCTGCCGGCCAAGCAGGCCGAGGCGCTCGGCGCGTACTGCAAGGCGCCGAATCCGTCCAGCGTGCTCCTGCTGCTCGCCGACGACACCGTGCCGGCTGGCCACTGGTTGCTTCGTGTGCTGCCCCCGGCCGCCATCGTGGGGGTCCCTCGACCGGCTGGCCGGGCGCTCCTCATCTGGCTGCGCGGGCGCGCGAGGTCGGCGGGCTTCGAGCTGGCGGAGGAGGCGGCCACGCTCCTGGTGGAGCTGGCCGGCGAGGATCTCGCGACGCTCATCGGCGAGGTCGAGAAGGCCGCGCTGGCCGGCGGCCCCGAGAACCGTCGCGTCACCGTCGCCGAGGTGCGGGCTGTCGTCGGCGAGCACCGGCTGCGCGACGTCTTCGAGCTGACGGACGCGCTGGCGGCACGAGACCTGGCGCGGGCTCTGGCGGTCCTCGCCTCCTTGCTCCAGGCGGGGGAGGAGCCGCTGGCCGTGCTCGGGATGCTGGCCCGCGAGGCCCGCGCCACCTGGCAGGCGCAGGAGTGGCTCCGCACGGGGCGCAGCCCGGATGAGGTCGCTCGGGCGCTGAGACGGCCGCAGGCTGCGGCAGCCGCGCTGGTGACGCTGGCGCGCTCGCTCTCTGCGCGGACGGCAACGCACCGCCTGGCGCGCTGCTGGGACGTGGAGCGCCGGCTGAAACTCGGGGCCCCGCCTCGCCCCGAGATCACGCTGCTCATCGCGGATCTGTGCGCGGCCTGCTAGGGGGCCGGGCGGGCCGGAGCTGTGTCGGGCTCGCCCTCGTCCTGGCCCTCGGCGCAGCAGCGCCGGCGACGGCTGACCTCGTGGCCGGGGCGGCCTCGGTGGAGGTGGCGCTGCCCGCCGGGACGCCCCTCGCCGGGTACGGCGGCTTCCCGCGCCGGGCGTGGATCCCCGACCTGCTGAACCGCTTCCCCCACGCCTTCTGGTTCAACCCGTCCGAGGGCGTGCACGACCCGCTGATGGTCCGGGCCCTCGAGCTGGAGTCGGGGAGCACGCGCATCATCTGGGTCGCCGTCGACCTCGTGGGCATTGACCCGAGTCTCGTCGGCGACCTGCGGCGGCGTCTCGCGCAGTCGGGCCAGGCTCCTTCCGCGCTGATCGTGTCCGCTTCCCACACCCATTCGGGGCCCGGCGGTTTCGCGCACTCCGCGCTCTTCGGGGTCGTGGCGACCGACCGGCTCTCGGGCGGAGTGCGGGAGCGCATCCTGGAGGGCCTCGTGCGGGCGGCGCAGGCGGCGCATGGGCGGCGGGTTCCCGCTCTGGTGGGAACGGGGTGGGCCGAGGTGACGGGGATCGCGAAGAGCCGGCTCAAGGCGCCGCTCGACCCGGAGCTCTCGGTGCTCAAGGTGGTCTCGCGGGACGGCCGTCCCGTGGCGGTCGTGTGGAACTACGCCATCCACGGCACGGCGCTGGGGCGGGGCAACGCCCTCATCTCGGGCGATCTCATGGGCGAGGCCTCGGCCCGTATCGAGCGGGCACTCGAGGCGCCGGCGCTCTTCGTCAACGGTGCCGTGGGGGACGTGAGCCCGGCCCGGCGAGGCTGGGAAGGGGTGAGGAGCACGGGCGAGACCCTGGCCGCGGGAGCGCTCGGCGCGTGGGCGCGGATCAAGGTCGAGCCCGACGCGCACCTGGAGGTCATGAGCCAGCATGTGACCGTGGGGCCTCCCGCGCTCCGGGTCAGGAACTGCACGGGGCGGTGGCTGCCGCGGTGGCTCGGCGTCGGGCTCGGTAGCGCGTTGCCCAGCTCGTCGGAGGTCGTGGCGGTGGCGGTGGGTCGCGCGGGCTGGGTGACGATCCCCGGCGAGCTCGAGACGCGGCTCGGGCTCGAGATCAAGGCGGCGGCCCCGCGGCCGCTTGAACGCGTCTTCGTGGCTGGCGTGTCCAACGACTACCTGGGGTACTTCCTGACGGCGAAAGCCTATGATCAGCCGAGCTACATCGCCTGCGGCAGTCTCTACGGGGAGCGCGGCGGAGCGATCCTGCGCGATGCCGCCGTGGCGCTCCTCACAC
>MGBT01000134.1:0-20498 GCA_001788395.1 Candidatus Rokubacteria bacterium GWA2_70_23 | reverse complement strand
AGAGGCCAGACCGCGACGCGGGGTTTTCCAGGTTCAGCCGAGATGGTCAAAGGCCCAACGGGCCGAAGAGGCCAGACCGCGACGTGGGGTCTTCCACGGTCAGGCGAGATGGTCAGAGCGCGAGGGGATTACTTGACGGCGCGGAGCTTGCGGGCGAGCGCGGACTTCTTGCGGGCGGCGGTGTTCCGGTGAAGGACGCCCTGGGTCACGGCCCTGTCCAGTGTGCGGATGGCCTCACGGACGACGGCCGTGGCCTCGGCGGGCTGGGTCCCGAGCGCCGTCGTGGCGCTCTTGACGACCGAACGGAGCTTGCTGCGCACTGCGCGGTTGCGCTGGCGGCGCTTCTCGCTCTGCTTCATCCGCTTGATCGCGGACTTGGTATTGGCCACTGGAGCACTCCTCCTTGGGTATTGGCGTCGATGTGGACCGCAGGCAAGGCCTGACGTTACCGTCCGAGCCCGGGTGTGTCAAGGAGTTTGTCCTCGTGAGCGACTCGCAGCGCGACGTGCACGCCTCCGTGGTGAGCGCCGTGGGGACGATCGGGCTCGCCACGCTGGCGAGTCGGATCCTGGGTTACGTGCGCGACATGGTGGTGGCCCGCGCGTTCGGCGCCGGGCCCGTCACGGATGCCTTCTTCGTGGCGTTCCGCATCCCCAACCTCCTGCGCCGCCTGCTTGCCGAGGGAGCCCTGTCCACGGCGATCATCCCGGTCTTCACCGGCTACATCGCGCGGGAGAGTCCGGCCGTGGTGGCCCGCATGGTCCGGGCCGTGGCCGGGGTGGGGACCCTGACCCTGTGCGCGGTGTCCGCGCTCGGAGTGCTGGCGGCGCCCTGGGTCGTCGCGGTCATGGCCCCGGGCTGGGCCGCGGACCCGCCGCTGCTGGCGCTCGCGGTAGAGCTCACCCGCGTCATGTTCCCGTACATCCTCCTGGTGGGACTTGCGGCGCTGGCGGCGGGGATGCTGAACGCCCATGGTCGGTTCTTCACCGCCGCGCTGGGGCCGGCGGTCCTGAACGTCGGCATGATCGGCGCCGTCCTCCTGCTGGCCTCGCGGGTGGATCCGCCGATCCTGTCGCTGGCTCTCGGCGTGCTGATCGGTGGCGTGGGCCAGTTCCTCGTCCAGCTGCCGGAGGTGAAACGGCTGGGATTGCCGCTTTGCCCCTCGGGAGAGTGGTCGCACCCGGCGGTACGGACCATCGCCCGCCGCCTGGCGCCCGCCGCCTTCGGGCTGGCAGCCGTGCAGATCACGGTGGTGGTGAATACGCTCCTCGCCTCGCTCCTGCCCGCGGGCAGCGTCTCCTACCTCTATTATGCCGACCGCATCATGGAGTTCCCGCTGGGCGTTTTCGGCATCGCGCTGGCCACGGCAGCGCTGCCCAGCATGGCCGCCCAGGCGGCGCGCGGGGATCATCGGGCGCTGGGGGACACGCTCAACTTCTCGCTGCGACTCGCGGGGTTCATCGCGGTGCCGGCGGCGGTGGGCCTCATGACGCTGGGGAGCCCCATCGTGGCGCTCCTCTTTCAGCGGGGGCACTTCGGCCCCGATGACGCCGCGGCGACGACGCTGGCGCTGATGGGCTACGCGGTGGGCCTGCCGGCGTTCTCGGCGAGCCGGATCGCGGCGCAAACCTTCTATGCGCTGGGGGACACCCGCACGCCGATGCTGCTGGGGTTCGTGTCGGTGGCGGCCAATGTGGTGCTCGCACTGCTCCTCATGTGGCCGCTCCAGCACGCGGGGCTCGCGCTTGCCTCCTCGCTCTCCTCCTACGTCAATCTGCTGGGGCTCGGCTGGCAACTCCGGGCGAGACTCGGGCCCATCGGGGGACGGCGCATGGCGGTCTCCCTGGCCCGGACGCTCGGGGCCTCGGCCCCTCTGCTTCTGTGGTGCCTCTGGCTGGTCCCGGTGTGGGACGGCTCGCTCCGGGCGGCCGGGTGGACAGCAGCCGCGATCGGGGGCGGGGCGCTGGTCTACGGCGCCGCTGCGCTGACGCTGCGGGCGCCGGAGCTCACGGCGCTGCTCGGGATGGTGCGGCGTCGAGGGCAAACCTTGCCCGGGGCGCCGGGAGGGTGATAGACTTCACCATGCCCCCGCAGTTCGCTGGAGACGCCCTGGTGGTGGCCAAGCCGACCGAACAGAGCCACCGCCAGGGCGTCGCTGCGTTCGCCTCACCATCGCGCAGCGCTCGGAGCTGGTGATGGACCCGGTGACCGGGTTTCTCGAGGCCCTCCAGGTGGAGCGGGGAGCCTCCCACAATACGCTCGTCGCCTACCGGCGGGACCTCGCCGACTTCCACCGCTTCCTGGAGCACAGCGGTCAGAGCATCGCTGTGGCGGGACCGCGGGACCTCACGGACTTCGTGGCTTCCCTCAGGCGCCGGGGGCTCGGCTCGCGGAGCGGTGCGCGCCGGCTGTCGGCCGTGCGGGGGCTCTACCGCTTCCTGCTGGCGTCGGGCCGCATCGCACGCGATCCCACGGAGCACCTCGAGAGTCCGAGGCCGCCGCGCCGGCTGCCCCGGACGCTGTCGGTCGAGGACACGGCGGCTGTGATCGAGACGCCCGATGCGACGCGACCCGACGGGCTCAGAGACCGGGCCCTGCTCGAGCTGCTCTACGCCTCGGGGATGCGCGCCTCGGAGGTCCTGACTCTCCGGATCGAGGACCTCAACCTCACGGCAGGGTATGTCGTGTGCATGGGCAAGGGCAGCCGTCAGCGCCTTGTCCCCGTGGGGACGCAGGCGCTCCGGTGGGTCCGCCTCTACCTGACGACGGCGCGAAGCCACTTCGTGCGGCGGACGGATCCTGGCACGCTGTTCCTCAGCCGACTCGGCCGGCCGCTGTCGCGCCAGTCGCTGTGGGGCATTCTCAAGCGCGCGGCTCGCCGCGCGGGGATCCATCGTCCCGTGTCGCCTCACACCTTGAGGCACTGCTTCGCCAGCCACCTGCTCGAGCGCGGCGCCGATCTCCGCTCGGTGCAGGCCATGCTCGGGCACGCCGACATCTCGACCACGCAGATCTACACCCATCTGCCGTCTGCCGTGGTCCACGAGATGTACCGGAAGTTCCATCCTCGCGCCCGCCGCACTGCGCGCATTCGTGCGAGGGGGTAGCGCCGTGGCCAGACCAGGGGCGCTCTACCCGCAGGTGGATCCCGGGGCGGCCGGACTGATGGACCGCCGGGTGCTTCGCTGCGCGGCACATCTTCCCGTCGCGCGCGCGCGGGCCCTTGCCGCGGGGGCAGGTGCGCCGGCCCTCGTCGTCGGCCCACGGTCGGTGGTGCTCCCCGAGGATCTGGATCGCGCAGCGGGTTGGGGCCTCGACCGGCTGGCGGTAGGGCATCTGGCGTGGGACGGACTGGCTGTCGTGGGGCCGTCCGCATCGGAGGTGGCGGTGCGACGGCTCCTCCTCCACGGGGCGCCCGTGGTGGTCGTGGCCCAGGGACTCACCGTGGTGGGGATCATTCGCGCCGCGAGCGCCGAGTGGGCGCAGCCGGGGCTGTCCATCGCTCACCGGCTGGAGCACTCCGATGGTCCCGCGCGGGAGGCGAGCGTCTGGCTGCTTCGTCACGCGGGCAAGGTGGGCGAGGCGCTCGGAGTCGCGGTGTGGGCGGTGGGCGGCTTCGTCCGCGACGTGCTCCTCGAGCGGCCGGCCCTGGATCTCGATCTCGTGGTGGAAGGGGACGGCCCCGCCTTCGCGCGGCGGCTTGCCGAGGAGATCCACGGCCGGACGGTGGTCCACGGGGCCTTCGGCACGGCGTCCGTCGAGGGAGGCGTGACGGCAGGGGGGAACCCGCTGCCCCGGATCGACGTGGCCTCGGCACGACGGGAGCGATACCGGGCTCCCGGGGCGCTGCCGAGCGTGGCTCCGGCAGCACTCGGGGAGGACCTCGCCCGGCGCGACTTCTCCGTCAATGCCCTCGCCATGGCTCTCGGGCCCGCCGTCTTCGGGCGGCTCGTGGATCCGCTGGGCGCCGCCCGCGATCTGGACCGGCGGCGGCTCCGCGTGCTCCATCCACTGTCCTTCGTCGAGGACCCGACGCGGATCTTCCGTGCGGCGCGCTACTCAGCCAGGCTCGCCCTGCGACTCGATGCAGGGACCCGCCGGGCGATGGCTCTGGCCCTGTCCGCAGGGGTCTACCCGGCCCTGTCCGGCCAGCGCCTCCTGGCCGAGCTCGAGCTCATCGTGGCGGAGCCGGGGGGATGGCGGGCGCTCGCCCTGCTGCTCGAGTGGGGCGCCTTCAGGCTGTGGGATCCGGGGTTCCGCACATCGTCGCGCTCGATGCGGCGGCTCACCGAGGTGTGGCGGCTCTGCGAGTGGAAGGGGGCGCCAGGCATTCTCCCGCCGCTGATTGACGCGGCGCTGGTGGGGCTTCTCCTCGATCAGCCGCCGACCGTCGCCCGCCGCTGCGTGGCCCGCCTCGCGATCACCGGCGCGCGTGCCGAGCGGCTCCTGGGAGCGCCTGCCCTCGCGCGCAGGCTGGCCCGGGTCCTGGACGCTTCCTACCGGCAAGCGAGCGTGGTGGCCCACGCCCTCCGGTCCGCGCATCCGGAAGCCCTGGTGGCGGCGTGGTGCGCAGGGGGCGCGCGGGCCCGAGGGCGGATGCGCTGGTTTCTCACACGGGGCCACGCGGTGCGACCGCTCATGACGGCGTCGGACGTGATCGCGGCAGGCGTGCCGCGCGGACCACAGGTCGGGCGGTGCCTCGAGGCGCTGCGCGATCTCAGGCTCGACGGACGCATCAAGACCCTTCCGCAGGAGCAGCGAGTCGTGGAACGGTGCAGACCCGATCAGAAAGGGGGCGCGACGTGACGCCGAAATTCGTGTTCGTCACCGGAGGGGTCATCTCGTCGCTGGGCAAGGGGCTCGCGGCCGCGTCCATCGGGTCCTTGCTGGAGGCGCGGGGCTTCCGCGTGACCCTCCAGAAGCTGGATCCGTACATCAACGTGGACGCGGGCACCATGAGCCCCTACCAGCACGGCGAGGTCTATGTGACCGACGACGGGGGCGAGACCGACCTGGACCTGGGGCACTACGAGCGGTTCACCTCCGCGCGTATGACCCGCGCCAACAACGTCACCACCGGAAAGGTGTACGGCGCGGTGATCGAGAAGGAGCGGCGGGGCGACTACCTCGGGCGCACGGTGCAGGTGATCCCTCACATCACGGACGAGATCAAAGCCTCCATCCGTAAAGTCGCCACTGGCGTGGACGTGGTGATCGTGGAGATCGGGGGGACCGTCGGCGACATCGAGGGACTGCCGTTCCTCGAGGCGGTGCGGCAGTTCAAGAAGGACGTGGGGAAGGACAACGTCATCTACGTGCACCTCACCCTGGTGCCCTTCATCCAGGCCGCCGCGGAGCTGAAGACGAAGGCCACGCAGCACTCCGTCAAGGAGCTGCGCGGCATCGGGATCCAGCCCGACGTCCTCCTGTGCCGGACCGACAAGGAGCACCCGCTCACCCCCTCGATCAAGTCCAAGATCGCGCTCTTCTGCGATGTCGAGGAGGATGCGGTCATCGCCGCGCGGGACGTGGACACGATCTACGAGGTGCCGCTGGCGTTCCACGAGCAGGGGCTCGACGAGAGCATCATGAAGCTCCTGGGCCTCCCGCACCGGGCGGCGGACCTCGGGCACTGGGAGGAGATCGTCCGGCGCATCAAGGCGCCCCGGCACCGGGTGCGGATCGGCGTGGTGGGCAAGTACATCGAGGTGAAGGACTCCTACAAGAGCCTCTACGAGGCGCTCTGCCACGGGGGGATCGCCAACGAGGCGGCCGTGGACGTGGTCTGGCTGGACGCCGAGCGGCTCGAGCGCGAGGGACTGCACGGGCACGTGCAGGGGCTGGACGGGATCCTCGTGCCCGGCGGCTTCGGCGACCGCGGCATCGAGGGGAAGATCCAGGCCATCCGGCACGCGCGCGAGGAGCGGGTGCCGTTCTTCGGGATCTGCCTCGGCATGCAGTGCGCCGTCATCGAGTACGCGCGCAACGCCTGCGGGCTCGGCGGCGCCAACTCCACGGAGTTCGACCCGCAGGCGCCCCACAACGTGATCGACCTCCTGCCGGAGCAGCGCGGCGTGACGGCGAAGGGTGGGACCATGCGGCTCGGCCTCTATCCCGTCGTGCTCGCCGAGGGGAGTGCGGCGTCGAAGGCCTACGGCCAGGGCGCGATCCAGGAGCGCCACCGGCACCGCTACGAGGTGAACAACGACTACCTGGGGGCCCTCGAGGACAAGGGGCTGCGCATCTCCGGGGTCTGGCCGGAGAAGCAGCTCGTGGAGATCGTCGAGCTGCCGGACCACCCGTGGTTCGTCGCCGGGCAGTTCCATCCCGAGTTCCGCTCGCGGCCGTGGGAGCCGCACCCGCTCTTCGCCGCCTTCATCCAGGCGGCGCTCGGTCACCAGGGGAGCGCGTGACCGTCGATCCGCTCGCCTCGCCTCCGGCTGCGGCTCGCGAGACCACCCATCCTGTCCGCGTCGGGGGCGTCACCATCGGCGGCGGGGCGCCGCTGGTGCTCATCGGCGGGCCCTGCGCCATCGAGAGCGAGGGGCACGCCCTGATGGTGGCGGAGCGCCTCACGCGCATCACGGAGGCCGCGGGCGTTCCCTTCGTCTACAAGTCCTCCTACGACAAGGCCAACCGCTCCTCCGTGAGCTCGTACCGTGGCCCGGGGCTCAGGGAGGGGCTGCGCATCCTGCGCCGGGTGAAGGAGGAGACCGGGCTGCCGGTGCTCTCCGATGTCCACGACGTCTCCGAGGTGGACGCGGCCGCCGAGGTGCTCGACGTGCTCCAGGTGCCGGCCTTCCTCTGCCGGCAAACCGATCTCCTCCTGGCCTGCGGCCGGACGGGGAAGCCGGTCAACGTGAAGAAGGGGCAGTTCCTGGCGCCGCGGGACATGGCGAACGTGATCGAGAAGGTTCGTTCCACGGGCAACGAGGGCATCCTCCTCACCGAGCGCGGCACGAGCTTCGGCTACAATAATCTCGTGGTGGATTTCCGCGGGCTGACGATCATGCGCGCGCTGGGCTGCCCGGTGGTGTTCGACGCCACCCACTCGGTACAGCTGCCGGGTGGGCTGGGGCTGCGCTCGGGCGGCGAGCGGCAGTACGTGGCGCAGCTCGCGCGCGCAGCGGTGGCGGTGGGCGTTGACGCGCTCTTCATGGAGATGCACGAGGATCCGGACCGGACGCTGCCGGACGGGTGCCCGCTCTCCGACGGCCCCAACATGCTCCGCCTCGACGACCTGCCGCGGCTCCTGGACGAGCTCCGGGCCATCGAGTCCGGCCTCGGCCGCTCGTGATGAGTCGCGAGCCGCAGCCGGAGGCGAGGCGAGCGGAGACGGAGATCCCCCGAGCGGAGCGAGGACGTTCCTGATGGACAGGGACAGGCTCCTGAGGCTCGCCGACCGCGTCCTGCGCATCGAGGCCTCGGGCATCCTCGCCCTCTGCGCCAGGCTCGACGACCGGTTCGTGGCGGCCGTGGAGCTGCTCCGCGGCTGCCGCGGGCGCGCCATCGTGACCGGCATGGGGAAATCGGGGCACGTGGGACGCAAGATCGCCGCCACGCTGGCGAGCACGGGCACGCCGGCCTACTTCCTCCATCCCGCCGAGGGTGTGCACGGTGACATCGGGATGGTGGCGCGGGAGGATGTGGTCCTGGCCCTGTCCAACTCCGGGGAGACGGATGAGCTGCTGGCGGTGCTCCCGCTGCTCAAGCGGCTGGCGGTCCCGCTGATCCTGCTCACGGGCAGCCCGTCCTCGACCCTCGCCCGCCAGTCCGACGTGGTGCTCGACGTGGGCGTCAGCGAGGAGGCGTGCCCCATGAATCTCGCGCCCACCTCGAGCACGACCGCCGCGCTCGCCATGGGGGATGCGCTCGCCATGGCGCTCCTCGATCTGCGCGGGCTCCGCCCGGAGGACTATGCCGCGCTCCACCCGGCGGGCACCCTCGGCTGGAAGGCGCTGTTCAAGGTGAGTGACCTCATGCACGCGGGCGAGGCGGTGCCGGTGGTCTCGGAGAGCAGCACGATGAAGGACGCCATCGCCGAGATGACCGCCAAGCGGCTCGGGATGACGACGGTGGTGGACGGTCGGGGACGGCTCCTGGGCGTGCTCACCGACGGCGACCTGCGGCGTCAGCAGCTCCTGGGCGGCTCGATCCTCGAGCGCCCCGTCGCCGAGTGCATGACGCGGGATCCCAAGCGCATCGCCGCCGACGACCTGGCGGCCAAGGCCCTCTCGGTGATGGAGGCCCACGCCATCACGAGCCTCGTCATCACCGACGAGGCGAGCCGGCCCGCCGGCGTCATCCACCTGCACGACATCCTTCGCGCCAAGATCGTGTGAGGACCCCCTCGGCTCGCGCCGCGCGCATCCGCCTCCTGGTCCTCGATGTGGATGGCGTCCTCACCGACGGTGGGCTCCTCTACGGCGTCGGCGGCGAGGAGATCAAGCGCTTCGACGTCCATGACGGCTGGGCGCTTCAGGCCGCCCTTGGGGCTGGGCTCGAGGTCGGGGTGATCTCCGGGCGCGCGTCGGGCGCGGTGTCGCGCCGGATGGCCGAGCTCGGCATTCGCGAAGTCCATCAGGGGGTCGCGAACAAGTCGGAATGTCTGCTGCAGATGATGGCGCGGCTCGGAATCACGCCGGCGGACGTCGCGGTGATGGGCGATGACCTGCCGGACCTGCCTCTGATGAAGTCGGTGGGGCTCGCGCTGGCGCCGGCCAACGCTGTTCCCGAGCTCCGGCGCGCCGCCCACTGGGTGTCGCGCCGGCGGGGCGGGGAGGGCGCGGTCCGGGAGGCCATCGAGATGATCCTGGAGGTCCGGAAGGCCTGGCCGCCCCCGGCGCTCGAAGGCCGCTGAGGGTCTCCGGGGGCCTTTCTTCATTGCCGCGCTAGGGGGGCTGTGCTAGCGTGGTACTGAAATTGCATACCCAGCGATTTTCGCGCTATATCCTGGTCGGTGTCGCGCTGTTCGTGGTCGCCGTCGCGGCCATCCTCGTCGTGAGAGGGCGGGCGACGAGGACCCCCCGGCCCGAGGCCGGCGCCACGACGGCTGACTACCGGATCAAGGAAGTGCATCTGCAGGAGGAGTCGCGGGACGGCATGCGGTGGCAGCTCGACGCCGATCAGGCGGAGGCCTACGAGCAGCAGGGCAAGACGACGCTCCGGAAGGTGACGATCCGGATCCAGGAGCCGCAGCGGAGCTGGACGGTCACGGGTGACGAGGGAGAGCTGGCGCACGAGACGAAGAACGTGGAGCTCAGGGGGAACGTGGTGCTGATCTCGAGCGATGGGCTCCGCCTGGAGACGAACCGGCTCCGCTGGGACGCCGCGCAGCAGCGCGCCTGGACGGACGACCCCGTCACCCTGTTCCGCCCGGGTGCGGTGGTCAAGGGCCTCGGGCTGGACGCGCGCGTGGGTGCGCAGCACACGGAGATCAAGGGGCGGCTCCGGGCGACGTTCGGGAAGGGCCCGGCCGAGCCGGCAGCGCCGGTGACGGCGGGAGCCAGGCGGTGAGGCGGGCGATGGCGGCGCTCGGGGCATGCCTCGTGCTCTTCGGGCTCCTCCCGGCTCTGGGCGAGGCCCAGAGCAGCCAGGGGCGGCGGCGGCCCACGCAGAGCGCGACGCCGAGGCAAACGCCGGGGGAGGCGAAGCCCGCCCCGGCGGACGCCCCATCCGCCAAGCGGCGCGGGGACGACAAGAGCGCGCCGGTGACGGTGGACGCCGACCGGCTCGAGTCCATGCAGAAGGAAGGGCTCGTCATCTTCACGGGCAGCGTGATCGCCCGGCAGAACACCGCCACCCAGTATGCCGACCGGATGGAGGTCTATCTGGACGCCAGCGGCGACCGGATCGCCCGCACCGTGTCCACCGGGAGCGTCCGGATCATCACCAAGGACTGCCGGACGGGGACGGCGAAGCGGGCCGAGTACTACGACGCCGAGCAGCGGGTGGTGCTCATCGGGGATGCGCGGGTGTGGCAGGAGGAGAACGTCGTCACCGGCGAGCGCATCACGATCTTCCTCGCCGAGGACCGCAGCGTCGTGGAGGGCGGCAAGCAGGAGCGGGTGAAGGCCGTGTTCTACCCGAAACGCGAGGGCCCGCAGGGCGGCGACGCCAAGGCGGGCCCCCGCGCTGCGTGCCCGTGATGGAAGGACTCATCGCCCAGGGCCTGGTGAAGCGCTTTCGCAACCGGCTCGTGGTGGACGGCGTCAGCCTCGACATCCACCGCGGAGAAGTGGTGGGCCTCCTGGGCCCCAACGGGGCGGGGAAGACGACGTCGTTCTACATGATCGTGGGGCTCCTGCGGCCCGAGGGCGGCCGCATCTTCCTCGAGGGCCAGGAGATCACCGACCTGCCCATGTACCTGCGCTGCCGGAAGGGGATGGGCTACCTGCCCCAGGAATCGTCCGTGTTCCGCAAGCTCACGGTGGAGGAGAACCTCCTGGCCATCCTCGAGACCATGGACCTGTCCGCCCAGGAGCGCGCCGCCCGGCTCCGGGTGCTGCTCGCCGAGCTCGACCTGACCCCGCTGGCGCGGCACAAGGCCTACACCCTGTCCGGCGGCGAGCGCCGGCGGCTCGAGATCACGCGGGCCCTCGTCACGAACCCGCGCTACCTCCTGCTCGACGAGCCCTTCACCGGGATCGACCCCATCGCCATCGGCGACATCCAGGAGATCGTCGCGCGGCTCAAGGAGCGGGGGATCGGCGTGCTCATCACCGACCACAACGTGCGGGAGACGCTCGCGATCACCGATCGCGCGTACATCCTGTACCACGGCCGCATCCTGGCGTCGGGGACCGCCACCGAGCTCGCCAACAACCCCAAGGCCCGGGAGATCTACCTCGGGGAGAAGTTCTCGCTGTGACGGCCGGGCGGAGCACGTGACCATGCGACTGTCCCTGCGGCAGACTCAGCGCGTCGTCATGACGCCGCTCCTGCAGCAGGCGATCCAGCTCCTGCAGCTCTCGACGCTCGAGCTGAAGGAGGTCGTGGAGGAGGAGCTGCGGGACAACCCGCTGCTGGAGGAGGTGCCCACGGACGGCACGGACACCACGGCGGAGGCGCCCTCGGAGGACCTGGCTGATGCCCCGCCCGGTCCGACGACGAACGAGCCCGCCCCCAACGAGAGTGCCGCCGTGGATCAGGAGCGGACCGACGACCTGCCCTTCGACCTCACCTCGGCCGTCTTCGACCAGCCCGACGAGCGGACGCCGGTCTCCACCGAGGAGCGGGAGGAGCTGCCGTTCGAGAATCTCGGGCGGAGCGATGCATCGCTGGACGAGCACCTCAACGAGCAGCTCAGGCTCGCCGTCGCTGACCCTGACGAGGTGGCGGTCGGCGAGGCCATCATCGGCAACCTGGACGAGGACGGGTACCTGCGGGCCGAGATCGCGGAGATCGCCGCGCTCACGGGCCGGCCGGCCGAGCTGGTCGAGACGATGCTGGGGCTCATCCAGACCTTCGACCCCGCCGGGGTCGCCGCGCGGAGTATCCAGGAGTGCCTGCTGCTGCAGCTCCGGGCCGACGCGGAGCCCGATCCCGTCTCCGTGGAGATCGTCGAGCGCCACATGGAGGATCTCGAGCGCCGGCGCTATGCCGACATCGCCCGCGCGTTCAAGCTCCCGCTGGACCGCATCATGGAGTCGGTGGAGGAGATCCAGGGGCTCGAGCCGAAGCCCGGGCGCCGGTTCGCGGTGGCCGACCAGCGCTACATCGCGCCCGACGTGACCATCGAGAAGATCGGCGGCGACTACCTCGTGATCCTCAACGAGGACAGCATCCCGCGGCTGCGCGTCAACGCGCTCTACCGGTCGCTGCTGCGGGGCTCGGCGGGGGAGGACAGGCAGTTCGTGGAGCAGAAGCTCCGCTCGGCCGTGTGGCTCATCAAGAGCGTGGAGCAGCGGCAGCGGACGCTCCGCAAGGTCGCGACAAGCCTCGTGAAGTTCCAGCGCGACTTCCTCGACAAGGGGCTGCCGCACCTGCGGCCGCTGGCGTTGCGGGACGTGGGCGAGGACATCGGGATGCACGAGTCGACGATCAGCCGGGTCACGACCAACAAGTACGTGCAGACCCCGCAGGGGCTCTTCGAGCTCAAGTACTTCTTCCACAGCGGCATCGCGTCCATCAACGGGGACGTGGTGTCCTCCGTGTCGGTGAAGAAGATGATCCAGGACATGGCGGCCGCCGAGGACCCGAGCAAGCCGCTCTCCGACCAGGACGTCGCCCGCGAGCTCCACGCCAAGGGGCTGACTATCGCACGCCGGACCGTCGCCAAGTACCGCGAGGAGCTGGGGATCCTTCCGTCGCACCAGCGCCGGCTGGCACGCCGGAAACGGTAGCGCGGAGGCGCAACCATGGATGTGATCATCAGCACGCGGGGTCTCACCATCTCGAAGACGTACAAGGACGCGCTCACCCAGAAGATCCACAAGCTCACCCGCCTGCTGCCGACGCTGATCGAGGCGAAGATCGTGCTCTCCAAGGAGAAGCACCGGCGCACGGCGGCGCTCACGCTCGTGGGGAAGCGCCGGAACCTGCGCAGCGAGGAGACCGCCGAGGACCTCGCGGTGGCGGTGGACCAGGCGATCGCGGCGCTGACCCGCCAGGTGCGCGAGACCAAGGACCGGGTCCGGAACCACAGCAAGGGCCGACGGACGGCGCCGGAGGCCGCGGCCCCGGCTGCTGCGGCAGCGCCGACCCCGGGGCCCGACGGCGATCTGGTGGTGCGGCAGGTGTCGGCCAAGCCCATGTCCGTGGAGGAGGCGGTGGAGCAGTTCCAGCTTCGCCGCGACCCGTTCCTGGTCTTCACCAATGCGGGCACGGACTCCGTGAACGTGCTCTACCGCCGGAAGGGCGGAGGACTCGGGCTCATCGAGCCCGTGCCGTGACGCAGGTGCGTCCGCCCGCGGTCGACAACTCCGTGCGCTTCGTGATCATCACGGGGCTCTCCGGCGCGGGGAAAAGCTACGCGATCAAATGCCTGGAGGACCTCGGGTACTTCTGCGTCGACAACCTTCCGACGACCCTGATCCCCACCTTCGCCGCGCTCTGCGCGCAATCGAGCCGCGAGATCAAGAAGATCGCCCTGGGCGTGGACGTGCGGGAGGGGGAGTACCTGGCCCACCTGCTGGAGATCCTCGCCGAGCTGCGCGGCAAGGGGCACGTCCCGGAGGTGCTCTTCCTCGAGGCCGCCGACGAGGCGCTCGTGCGCCGCTACCACGAGACGCGCCGGCGCCACCCGCTGGCTGGCGACGGCAGCGTGCTGGACGGCATCCGCGCCGAGCGGAAGGCGCTGGCCCACCTCCGCGAGATCGCGGATCGGATCATCGACACCTCCGAGCTCAGCGTGCACCAGCTGAAGGAGCACCTGGTGGAGGCGTATTCCACCGGGCGGGACGGGGGCGCGCTGGCGGTCTCTCTGATCTCCTTCGGATACAAGCACGGCATCCCCTACGACGCCGACCTCGTGTTCGACGTCCGGTTTCTGCCGAACCCGCACTTCGTCGAGACCCTGCGCGCGCTCGACGGGCGCGACGCGCCGGTCGCGGAGTTCGTCTTCTCCCACCTGGAGAGCCGGGAGCTCCTGGCCCGGTTGCAGGAGCTCGTGCGGTTCCTCCTGCCGCTGTACCAGCGGGAGCGCAAGGCGTACCTGAGCGTCGCCGTCGGGTGCACGGGCGGGCGTCACCGCTCTGTGGCGCTGGTGGAGGCGCTGCGGGGTTTCCTCGAGGAGCTCGGCTACCCGCCGACCGTCCGGCACCGAGACCTCGGCCGTGAATGAGCGGCTGCGCTTCATCTTCGGCGTCCACAACCACCAGCCCGTCGGGAACTTCGATGCCGTCATCGCCGAGGCGGTGGCGTCCGCGTACCACCCGTTCTTCGAGTGCCTGGCGCGCGCCGGGGACCTTCCGGCCACCGTCCACTGCTCCGGCGGCCTGCTGGGCTGGATGCGGGAGCGTGCGGCGCCCACCTTCGACCTGCTGGGAGAGCTGGCGGCCTCCGGCCGGGTGGAGCTGCTGACCGGTGGCTTCTACGAGCCGATCCTCCCCATGCTCCCCGACCGGGACAAGGTCGGGCAGATCGGGCAGCTGAGCGAGTTCCTGCGGGAGAACTTCGGGGTCCGGCCTCGGGGGCTGTGGCTCGCCGAGCGGGTGTGGGAGCCCCACCTGCCGAAGGCCTTGTCCGAGGCCGGGGTCGAGTTCGTCGTGGTGGACGATCACCACTTCGCGCTGGCGGGGCTCGATCCCGAGACGCTGGGCGGCTACTACGTCACGGAGGAGCAGGGCGCGCGGCTGGCGATCTTTCCCATCAGCGAGCGGCTGCGCTACCTGATCCCTTTCGCGGAGCCCGCCGAGGCGCTCCGGTACCTCGAGGGGCGAGGCGGGGCGGGGAGCGTGACGCTGGTGGACGACGGCGAGAAGTTCGGTGTGTGGCCGGGCACGCATCGCCTCGTCTACGAGGAGGGCTGGCTCGCGCGCTTCTTCGAGGCGCTCCGCGCGGCGCCGTGGCTCGAGGTCTCCTCCTTCTCAGGGGTGCTGGACACGACGCGACCCCGCGGGCGCGTCTACCTGCCGACGGCCTCGTACAGCGAGATGGGGGACTGGGCGCTGCCGGCCGCGGCCGCCGAAGAGATCGAGGAGGTCCGCCAACGGCTGAGGGTCCTGCCGGACGGCGAGCGGCTCTCACGCCTGCTCCGCGGGGGGCTGTGGCGGACCTTCCTGGTGAAGTACCCCGAGATGGCCGACGCGTACTGGAAGATGCTCGATCTGTCGGGGCGGATCGAGCACGGGCTGCGGGTCCGTCCAGGGGACACCGATCTCCTCGCCGCCCGTGATTGCCTGTGGCGCGGCCAGGCGAACGACGCCTACTGGCACGGCGTCTTCGGCGGATGCTATCTGCCGCACCTGCGTCGCGCCGTCCGCTCGGCGCTGATCGCGGCAGAGGCACGCGTGGCCTCCGCCGACGGCGGGCCGGCTCTGCGCTGGGAGGCCGGCGACCGAAACGGCGACGGGTGCGTGGAGGTGCGTGTCTGCACGCCCGAGCTCACCGTGACCCTGTGCCCGGAATCCGGGGGGGCGCTCACCGAGCTGGCCTACCTGCCGCTCGCGATCGACCTCGCGGATGTGCTGGCGCGGCGGCGTGAAGCGTATCACGGTCGCATCAAGGAGACCGAGGCGGCGCAGGGGGATGCCGGGGGGGGCGCGCTGAGCATCCACGAGCGCCTGGACGCGAAGGAGACCGGACTCACCCGGCTCCTCCAGTACGACGCCTTCCGGCGCGCCTCGCTGCTGGACGGGCTCTATGCGGAGGCCGGGGCGCTGGACGCGCTCTCCCCGTGGGACGCGGCGCGCCTCGCGGGTCCGGCGCTCCGGATGGCACACGCGGTCCGCGAAACCGATGGGGAGATCCGCGTGGTGTTCGGTCCCACGCTGGTGGAAGCCCTGCCGCTCCGGATCGAGAAGGCAGTCGCCGTCCACCGAGCAGGCGCGCGGCTGTCGGTCCGCTACCGGCTCGAGTGGGCGGGTGACGACGTGCTGGTGGGGCGCTGGGGCGTGCAGTTCAATCTGGCGCTCACCGCGGGGGACGCGCCGGGCCGCTACTACCGGTTGCCGGGGCGGCCCTCCCTCGGCAGCCGCGGGACGGCGGCGGGGCAGCGGGGCTTCGCCCTGGTGGACGAATGGCTGGGCGGCGAGGTGAGCCTGCACTGGGCCGTTCCCGCCGACGTGGGATGGGCCCCCGTCGAAACCGTGTCGATCTCCGAGGCGGGATTCGAGCGCATCTATCAGGGGTCGTCGATCCTGCTGGCCTGGCCCGTGAGGCTCCCGCGCGGGGGGATCTGGGAGCTCGCGCTCGACGTCGTCGTGGGCGCGCTCGGGTAGCGCCGCCGGGATTTCGCTTGAGGGCTGGTCGTTGGCGTGCTAACGTGGCGTCTCTGTGAGCGAAAACGACGAGTCCGCCAGGGAGGGAAGCGATGGCGCATGAGGAGTACCTGTTCACTTCGGAGTCGGTGACGGAAGGCCATCCCGACAAGATCGCCGACCAGATCTCGGACGCCGTGCTGGATGCGATCCTGGTGCAGGACCCCATGGGGCGTGTGGCCTGCGAGACGCTCCTGACGACGGGCCTCGTGGTGGTCGCCGGCGAGATCACCACCTCCTGCTACGTGGACATCCCGAAGGTCGTGCGCAACACCATCAGGGACGTGGGGTACACGCGCGCCAAGTACGGCTTCGACTACGAGACGTGCGGTGTCATCACGGCCATCGACGAGCAGTCGGGTGATATCGCCATGGGCGTGGACTCCCTTGGCGCGGGCGACCAGGGGCTCATGTTCGGCTACGCCTGCACCGAGACCGAGGAACTGATGCCGATGCCGATCATGCTGGCGCACAAGCTCACGCGGCGCCTGTCGACGCTGCGCCGGGCCGGCACGCACGACTATCTCCGCCCGGACGGCAAGAGCCAGGTGTCGGTGCGCTACGCGGACGGCAAGCCGATCTCCGTGGAGACGGTGGTCATCTCCACGCAGCACAGCCCCGACGTGACGCTCGAGCGGATCCGCGAGGAGATGATCCAGGACGTCATCCTGCCCACGATCCCGGCGCACCTCATCGACGCGAAGAGGATCACGTACCACATCAACCCGACGGGGCGCTTCGTGACGGGCGGCCCCATGGGAGACACGGGTCTCACCGGCCGCAAGATCATCGTGGACACCTACGGGGGCTCGTGCCCGCACGGGGGCGGCGCGTTCTCGGGCAAGGACCCGACGAAGGTCGACCGCTCCGCGTGCTACATGGCGCGGCACGTGGCGAAGACCGTCGTGGCGGCCGGGCTGGCGGCGCGAGCCCAGGTGCAGGTCGCCTACGCCATCGGTGTCGCGGAGCCCGTGTCCATCATGGTGGAGACCTTCGGGACGGGGAAGGTGCCGACCGTGAAGCTCGAGCAGATGATCCGGCAGCATTTCGACTTCACCCCCGCCGGCATCATCAAGTACCTCAACCTGCGGCGGCCCATCTACAAGCAGACTGCGGCCTACGGCCACTTCGGCCGCAGCGAGCCCGAGTTCACCTGGGAGCGCACGGACCGCGTCACGGACCTCCGCGCCGACGCCGGCATCTGATCTGGACTGCGGATCGGCGCTCCGGGCCCCGGACCGAGCACATCGGCTGCGGGGCCCCTGTGTGAAAGGACCGGAACAACGCGACGCCGGCGCGGGCTCCACGCCGCACGAGCGACTCGGGGAAAGGGCACCCATGACGGACCATGACGTGAAGGATCTGTCGCTGGCCCCGGCCGGCACGCTCAAGATCGAGTGGGCGGAGCAGTCGATGCCGGTGCTCCGGCAGGTGCGCGAGCGGTTCTCGAAGGAGCAGCCGTTGAAGGGCGTGCGGCTGGGCGCCTGCCTGCACGTAACCACGGAGACTGCGGTGCTCATGATCACGCTGCAGGCAGGGGGCGCGCAGATCGCCCTCTGCGCCTCGAACCCGCTCTCGACGCAGGACGACACCGCGGCCGCCCTGGTGACCGAGTACGACATCGCCACCTTTGCCCGGAAGGGCGAGGAGAACGCGACCTACTACCGGCACATCCAGTCCGTGCTGGGGATCCGGCCGCAGATCACCATGGACGACGGCGCCGACCTCATCTCGACGCTCCACGGGGACCGGCGCGACCTCCTGCCCGATGTCCTCGGAGGGACGGAGGAGACGACCACCGGCGTGATCCGCCTCCGGGCCATGGAGAAGGACGGCGTGCTGGCCTTCCCGGTCATCGCGGTCAACGACGCCGACACGAAGCACCTCTTCGACAACCGGTACGGGACCGGGCAGTCCACCATCGACGGTATCCTGCGGGCCACCAACATCCTGCTCGCCGGCAAGACGGTGGTCGTGGCCGGGTACGGTATGTGCGGGAAGGGTGTGTCGGCGCGGGCTCACGGCATGGGCGCCCACGTCGTCGTTGCCGAGGTGGAGCCCATCCGGGCGCTCGAGGCAGTGATGGACGGCTACCGGGTCATGCCCATGGCGCGGGCGGCGGAGACGGGGGACATCTTCGTGACGGTGACGGGCAACACCGCCGTCATCCGGAAGGAGCACTTCGTCGCCATGAAGGACGGGGCCATCCTGGCGAACTCCGGCCACTTCAACGTGGAGATCGACCTGGAGACTCTGGGGGCGATGGCCGTGGCGCGGCGCCCAATCCGCCCGTTCGTGGAGGAGCTCACGCTGCCCGGCGGCAAGCGCCTCTACGTGCTGGGCGAGGGACGGCTCATCAACCTGACGGCCGCCGAGGGGCACCCGGCGATCGTGATGGACATGAGCTTCGCCAACCAGGCGCTCTCCGCCGAGTACATGGCGAAGACCGCCACGCGGCTCGAGCGGAAGGTCTACGGCGTCCCGCCCGACATCGACCGCGAGATCGCGCGCCTCAAGCTGGCCTCGATGGACGTGCACATCGATGCCCTCACGACCGAGCAGGGGGCGTATCTGTCGTCCTGGACCCACGGAACATAGGCCCGGCCCCGGGCACGGGCCGAGCGAGGAGCACAGAGGCCATGGCGCATCGTCCTCGACCGGCAGTCTGGATCCTCCTTGCCCTCCTGGCGCTGGCGCTCGTCGGCCAGGCGGTCCCGCTCTACACGGACTGGCTCTGGTTCCAGGAGGTCGGGTTCGCCCAGGTCTTCACGACCATCCTCGTGGTGCGGGGCTGGCTCGTGCTGGGTCTGGGCGCGGCCGTCTTCGTCTTCCTCTTCGCCAACCTCTGGGTCGCAGCGCGCACCGCCCCGCCCGACGTGCTCTGGGAGCTGGAGGACCAGCTCGGGCTGCCCGGGCGGGCCGTGCTCGAGCCGCTCGTGCGGCGGCTCCTCGTGCCCGTCATCTCGGTCATCGCGCTGCTCTCGGGCGCGCGCGCCAGCGGCAGCTGGGACACCCTCCTCCAGTACCTCAACGCGACCCCGTTCGGCCGCACGGATCCGCTCTTCAACCGCGACGTGGGCTTCTATGTGTTCGCTCTGCCCTTCTGGCGCCTGCTCTACGGCTGGGCCATGGCGCTCGCCATCGGGGCGTTCGTGCTGACCGCCGCCGTGTACGTGCTCCAGCGGAGCGTGGTGCTCACGGCGGGCGGTCCGAGGCTCGCCGCAGGCGCCCGCATGCACCTCCTCGGCCTCGGCGCGCTCCTGCTCGGGCTCCGGGGCGTGGGGTTCTGGCTGGACCGCTACGACCTCCTCTACTCCGCGCGCGGCTTCGTCTTCGGCGCCTCCTACAGCGACGTGAACGCCGCGCTCCCCGTGCTCCAGGTGCTGGTGGTGCTGGCCTTCCTCTGCGCGGGGGCCTGTGCCGTGCAGATGAGCCGGCCCGGCTGGCTCTTCCTCGTGGCGGGGCTCGTAGTGCTGGGGGTGGTGTGGATCGGAGGGCTGGGCGTGTACCCCGCCCTCCTGCAGCGCTTCCGGGTGACGCCCAACGAGCTGGTCGCCGAGCGCCCCTACATCCAGCACAGCATCCGCATGACGCGCGAGGCCTACGGGATCGATCGCGTCCAGGAGAAGGAATTCCCGGCGGAGGAGAACCTCACCGCCGCGGCGCTCGAGCGGAACGACCTCACGGTCAAGAATATCCGGCTCTGGGATTACCGGCCGCTGCTCACGACCTACGGACAGCTCCAGGAGATCCGCACCTACTACAAGTTCCTGGACGTGGACAACGACCGCTACACGATCGGCGGCGAGTACCGCCAGGTCATGCTGTCGCCGCGCGAGCTGTCCTACGGGAATCTGCCGGGGCAAGGGCAGAGCTGGATCAATGAGCGCCTGACCTTCACCCACGGCTACGGGCTCGTGGTCGGGCCCGTGAACCGCATCAGCCCGGAGGGCCTGCCGGAGTTCTTCGTGAAGGACATCCCTCCAAAGGCCAGCGGTTTCCCGACGATCACGCGCCCGGAGATCTACTACGGCGAATCGGGCAACGAGTACGTCTTCGTGCGCACGCGCTCGCAGGAGCTGGACTACCCGTCGGGCGACCAGAACGTCTACGGGCGGTACGCGGGCCGCGGGGGGATCGTCGTCGACTCGCTCCTGAAGAAGCTTGCCTTCGCGGCTCGGTTCGGCGAGATCAAGGTCCTGCTGTCCGACGACCTGACGGATGAGAGCCGGGTGATGATCTACCGGGAAATCAAGGGCCGGGTCCGACAGGCGGCCCCCTTCCTCCGCTTCGATAAGGACCCGTACATCGTGGCGACCGAGGACGGGCGCCTCGTCTGGATGATCGACGGGTACACGACCAGCGACCGCTATCCCTACTCCCAGCCCACCCGGGGAGTGGGGAACTACATCCGGAACTCGGTGAAGGCCACCGTGGACGCCTTCGACGGAACCGTGACCTATTACATTGCCGACGCAGGGGATCCCGTGATCCGGAGCTGGAGCAAGGCGTTTCCGGGGCTGCTCAAGCCGCTCGCGGAGATGCCCAAGGACCTGCAGGCCCACGTGCGCTACCCGG
>MGBT01000133.1:234-5764 GCA_001788395.1 Candidatus Rokubacteria bacterium GWA2_70_23 | reverse complement strand
GGCGCGGCCGAGGTCCTCGAGCTTGATGTTCTCAAGCTTGATCCCGAGGTCCTCGGTGATCGCCTTGCCGCCGGTGAGGGTGGCGATGTCCTCGAGCATGGCCTTGCGGCGGTCGCCGAAGCCCGGCGCCTTCACCGCGGCGCAGTTCAGCGTCCCGCGGAGCTTGTTCACGACCAGGGTCGCCAGCGCCTCACCTTCGATGTCCTCGGCAATGATGAGGAGGGGCTTGCCGGCCCGGGCGACCTGCTCCAGCAGCGGCAGCATGTCCTTCATCACGCTCATCTTCTTCTCGTAGATCAGGACGATCGCGTCCTCGAACACGACCTCCATGCGCTCGGCGTCGGTGACGAAGTAGGGCGAGAGGTAGCCGCGGTCGAACTGCATGCCCTCGACCACGTCCAGGATCGTCTCGGCCGACTTCGACTCCTCGACCGTGATGACGCCGTCCTTGCCGACCTTCTCCATCGCCTCCGCGATCAGGTTGCCGATCGTCTTGTCGTTGTTCGAGGCGACCGTCGCAACCTGGGCGATCTCCTTTTTGTCCTTCGTCGACTTCGAGATCTTCTTCAGCTCCTCGGTCACGGCGCCCACGGCGGCCTCGATGCCGCGCTTGAGCCCCATCGGGTCGGCGCCCGCCGTGACGTTCCTGAGCCCTTCCCGATAGATCGCCTGCGCGAGCACGACCGCGGTGGTCGTGCCGTCGCCCGCGACGTCGGAGGTCTTGGAGGCGACCTCCTTCAACATCTGGGCGCCCATATTCTCAAAGCCGTCCTTCAGCTCGATCTCCTTGGCAACGGTGACGCCGTCCTTGGTGATCGTCGGGCTGCCGAACTTCTTGTCGATGACGACGTTGCGGCCCTTCGGCCCCAGCGTGGCCTTCACGGCCTCCGCCATGATGTTGACGCCCCGGAGCAGCGCTGCCCGGGCGTCCTCGTCGAACTTGAGCTGCTTTGGCATGGGTCGCGTTCCTCCTTCTCACTCGAGAATGGCGAGGACGTCTTCCTCGCGCATGATCAGGTACTCCTTGTCGTCGAGCTTCACCTCGGAGCCGGAGTACTTCCCGAACAGGATCTTGTCCCCGGCCTTCACGTCGAGGGGGATCTTCTTGCCCTCGTCGGTGACCTTGCCGTTGCCGACGGCTTTCACCCTGCCCTCTTGGGGTTTCTCCTTGGCCGTGTCCGGGATGATGATCCCGCCCTTCTTGACCTCTTTCTCCTCGAGCCGCTCCACCAGAAGCCGATCGTGCAACGGACGAATCTTCATACGGTCCTCCTCCTGCGGTGGACTTCGCCCGGGCGGTGCAGCGTGACCAAGTCGAGGCTCGACCTGGTCACCCGGAGTGTGAGGTTCACGTTCCTAGGCGTGCGCTCAGACCT
The DNA here is from genome assembly GCA_001788395.1 of Candidatus Rokubacteria bacterium GWA2_70_23. Taxonomy (GTDB): domain Bacteria; phylum Methylomirabilota; class Methylomirabilia; order Rokubacteriales; family CSP1-6; genus UBA12499. The sequence goes on along the minus strand of MGBT01000133.1, from coordinate 4,388 downwards.
TGCGCTGGGCGACGATCACGATGACCCCCCGACGAAGGCGACGAACACCGTCGCCCCTCGCGATGCTGCTTGACTCCAAGCATATAGCACATTATATTTTATATAACAAATTAAAAATGTATAAGAAACATCGGCCCGCGTGGGCATCGGGAGAGGAGTAGCGCGGGCCGGCAGGAGGTCGTGATGTTCGAACAGAAAGCCAGAGTTCTTCTCAGTCTCTCGCAAGACGTGGTGGACCGGGCTCGGGTCATGGCGGGGAAGGCGACGACCGCGCTCAAGCTCCCGGTGAGCCTTCAGATCGTCCTCCGGGCCCTCATCGGGGAGGGGCTGAAGCGCGATGACCACCCGGCCCTCCGCGCCAACATTGAGGGCCAGGCCAAGGCGGTTCGCGACCAGCGGAGCGCGGCGGGTCGAGCCGGGCTGCGGGGGAACTGAGGAATCTCCGGTTCTGAATTCCCGCGGGCGCTGAGTGGTCGCGGGCGCCGGAGACGTCGGAAGTGAGGAGAGCGCGGAAGCGAGCCCGTGACGAGACGAGCCGGAGCGCAGGGGCTCGATGCCAGACACACGTGACGCCGAACGCTGACGATCAGCGTTCGGGCAGGGAGACGCCGATGTCGAAATGGACAGGGGTAACGATCTTGGCCGTGGTCGTGGCGGTGATGACCCTCGGCTGCTCCCAGGGGCCGTCGGGGACGGCCGCGGTGATTGAGGACAAGACCTACACGGTGACGCCGGCCTCGGTGAAGGTGAAGGCCGGGATGGTCACGGGCGAGGTCACGGAGATGAAGGTTACGGAGCGGGTTGAGAAAGGCTCCGGCCGCGTCGTTTCCCCGGCGAAACTCACCGGGACGCTCAAGCTGACGAATACCTCGGCGAATCAGACCGTCCGTCTCGTTGCAGGCAAGATCCTGTACATCGATGCCCAGGGGCAGCCCATCAAGCTCGAGGAGGCGCGGACCGAGCCGACCGTCAAGTTCGCCACGTACGGCAAGGAGCAGCTCGACCCCGGGCAGGATGCGATCCAGTCCCTGGATGTGGAGTTTCCAGCCGAGGCCCTGAAAGCGAAGAAGCTGAGGGAGATACGCCTCGAGCTCGCCTACATCCCGTCACCGTACCGGGAGGAGACGGTCAACTTCATCGTATCGATCGGCGAGGGCAAGTAAGCCGGTGACCGGGCGCTCTCTCCTCGAGTCACCTCCGACCCACGCTCGGAGCCTGAAGGGTCGTCCCTTGGGCATGGGCAGCTCACTGCTGCTCCCCGAGCTTTCAAGGCTAAGGCTGTTGGAACCGGGGTTACGGTTCATCACCACATTGGGAGAACAGCGGCGACCGATGACCGGCCTCAATGAGCTTCGGGAGCAGGGCAAGATGACGTGGATCGAACAGGAGCGCGGATCGGTCGCGGCGTCCGTCGGAGGAAATCGTGAACCAACAACGGGATTACCGCTGGGACGGGGCGCGGCACAAGTCCCGGCCCAGCCCTAGCGGGTGACGGGGGGCCGGCGAAATGGAAGAACGACAGACACTGAGGCAGGCGACGAAGCTGTGGCAGGAGGCCTACCGCTACCAGATGGAGGGAGAGCTGGACCGCGCGATCGAGTGTTACCGGCGCTCCATCGAGGCGCATCCCACGGCCGAGGCGCATACCTTCTTGGGGTGGGCCCTGAGCTTCCAGGGCCGATTCGAGGAGGCCACTGAAGAGTGTCTCCGGGCGATCGAGATCGACCCCGAGTTCGGCAATCCGTATAACGACATCGGGGCCTACCTGATGCCGCGGGACAAGCTGGACGAGTCGATCCCGTGGCTTGAAAAGGCCAAGCAGGCCAAACGCTACGAACCGCGGCAGTTCCCCTTCATGAACTTAGGGCAGATTTACCTCCGGCAGGGGCGCTGGTGGGAGGCCCTTCATGAGTTCGAAGGCGCCGTGCGGCTGGCACCGGGCGACCGCCACGCGGCAAAGATGCTTCATCGCCTGCGCGCCCGGCTGAACTGACACTCGACCGGCAAGAGACAGAAGAGAGAGGTGCTACATGCTAAAGGCTAGGGATCTTCTTGTCGCCACCGTTGTTGTGACGAATCTCACCGCCGCGGCGGTTACCGTGTATGCCGAGACGCCGACGGAGGCCAATTTCGCCGCCTGCAATGCGGACGCGCCGGCCGCCATGAAGGCGGGAACTGCCACCCCGACGACAAAGGATCACATGCGCGTGGAAGCGGCCCGGAAGGGCAGCGCATCCTCGGATCCTCAGCTTGCCGGTATGGCGGCGGAAGGGATCACAGATGCCGTGTATCAGGCGGCCTACCGGACGTGCATGCGAAGGAGTGGATTCTGAGGAACACGTCAGCGCTCGGTGGAACAGACTGGATTTTCAGGTCTAGACCCGAGGTCGTGTGACGTGGCCGGGAGCCGCCTGACGTTAGCGCCTGTTCGGGAAGATCCTCGGACGCATCGAGCGACTCGCGTGGCATCCGAGGTGATACGGCGGACCGTATCAGGGATCCAGGCGCTGCGCGGGGTCGAGCGCACGGGCGCCGTCATCTTGGTGGCCGAACTGGGCGACCTCACGCGGTTCGACACCCCGCGCCAGCTGATGAGCTCCCTCGGCCTCACGCCCTCGGAATACTCGTCGGGGGAGCGCCGGCGGCAAGGGGGCATCACCAAGGCCGGGAACACCCACGCCCGGCGGGCGCTCGTCGAAGGCGCGTGGGCCTATCGGTACCCGGCCAAGGTCAGTCGGCATCTGCAGCTCCGGCTGGAGAAGCTGCCGGCCGAGGCTCAGGCCATCGGCTGGAAGGCGCAGGTGCGCCTGTGCAAACGCTACCGTCAGTTGATCGCCCGGGGCAAGCACGCGAATCAGGTCGTGGTCGCCATTGCCCGGGAGATGGCGGCCTTCGCCTGGGCCATCGCCCGCACCGTCCCGCTGGCGCCCTGACGAGGGGGCGCAGCGAGCCGCGCGGAGCGCACGCACCTTGATCACGATCTCGAGTCATCGGCGGAGGCGCGGCCCCGGTATCGGCGCAATCTTCGGCGACGTTATGAGGCCACGATCCTCGTCCCTAGAGCGAAGCAGGCGCCGCGACGGACACCAGTAAGGTGGTAGCCAATCCACGGATATCAGCATGATCGACCGTCGCTGTTACAGGCTCCGGCTCTGCCGGTGGCTCGAGTCCTCACCATGAAGCGCGCGCCCCCTGGACCCGGCGGCGTCAGGGCGGTTCGACGCCGGCCGACGAAACCGAGGGCCACAGCGGGCTCACAATCGACGATCGCCCAGGGGGGCGCGATCTCGGTATCCCCCCAGAGAGCCCCATCGCGCCGCTTACGATCACCCCGGCGCCCACGAAATCGGGGACGAGACCCGACGACGTAGCGGCACGCCCGATCCCGGCGTCACCGTGATACTTGACAGCGGAAGTCATATCAACGTCGGCGCTCAGCCGCGGCCGAAGGCCGGCGGTTGTAGCGGCCTGTTGGACGGCGTGAGGCCGCGGGGCGCGATGGTCGTGTTAGCGATCCGGAACATCAGGAGACCTTCGAGGGCCCATTCGTGTCCCGAGTTCCACTGGGATTACCCGGAGTCTCTCGCGATCCGATTCCTGGGGCCCTGACCCCGGAGCCTTCTTGCGTGCGGCCGACGAAGCGCGCGCCAAGACAGCCATCGAGCAGCTCGGTGCCAACACCGGCAATGGCTGACCTACGATGAAGTCATTCAACATCCCGTTGCAGCCGACCCGGACTGCCGCGACGCTCGCGCCTAGCAGCGCGTTGAGGGCCGTCCCATAATGGCGATTACATACCGCAGCACAAGAGGCGTCAACGAGAACGGCGGGCGCAGTGCTACTCGTTGGCGCTTTCGCGGCCCCGGCGGATCCCTTAGAAGAGGCTCAAGCCTTTCGCCGCGACAACGCCAACGACGAGCAGCGCGATCACACCTGCCGCCACCTTAGAGACATCTGCGATCACTCCTTTCCCACAACTTGAAAGGGCTCGCCCATGAGGTGACGGGCCGTTTCACTTTCGGGGAGAAGATGTCACGGTCTCAGGTTCCTGGCAAGGATTCCCGGGAAGCTCGGCTCAAGAGGCGGTGTGTTCTAGTCGCGTCCTCTCCAAAGGGAGAAGGCGACGGGCAAGTCACTGATGAAGCTGGCGAAAA
>MGBT01000133.1:0-125 GCA_001788395.1 Candidatus Rokubacteria bacterium GWA2_70_23 | reverse complement strand
TACAAGCTGGTCGACCGACTTTCGGTAGTTGGTCTGATCGAGGAGACGGTAGAGTTGAGCGGCAGAGGTCCCGAGCCGCCGAACGATCTCTCGCCTGGACAGCGGACTCGTCTCGATCCGCTTGT
>MGBT01000132.1:4111-6792 GCA_001788395.1 Candidatus Rokubacteria bacterium GWA2_70_23 | reverse complement strand
GTCCGCTCAGCGACCCGTGGGGTCTCGTGGTCAAGGAGCGGACACCGCCCCCGCCGCGGACGCCCGCCCGGCGCTCCCCGGATAATGACCCAGCACGTCGTCAACGTGGTGATGAGCGGCGTCTTCCACGCCGCCATTCTTTTTCTCGTCGCGGCCGGGCTCCAAGTCGTGTTCGGCGTGCAGAAGATCTTCAACCTCGCCTGCGGGTCCTTCTACGCCCTCGGCGCCTACGTGGGGGTGTCCGCCGTGCAGGCCTTCACCGGCGCCGGCGGCCCGCCCTGGCTCTTCGTCCTCCCGCTGGCGGCGGCCGGGCTCGCCGTGGGCGCGGTGGGAGTGATCGTCGAGCGCGGCCTCCTGCGCTTCGTCTACGATCGCGACGAGACCTTCCAGCTCCTCCTGACCTTTGCCCTCATCCTCATGATGGAGGACGCCATCCGGTTGACCTGGGGCACCGCCCCCCGCTCCACGTCCGCCCTGTACCTCGTCTACGGCCAGGTCCGGATCCTCGGGGCCATCGTGCCCGTCTATAACCTGATCGTCATCGGCGCGAGCCTCGCCATCGCGCTGGGCATCGGCTGGCTCCTGACCCGGACGGCCTTCGGCCGGATCATCCGGGCCACGGCGGACAACCGGGAGATGGCCGAGGCGCTCGGCGTTGACATGCGCCGCGTCTACGCCAAGGTCTTCACGCTGGGCACGGCGCTGGGCACCCTCGGCGGAGCGCTGGTGATCCCGGCCACCGCGGCCATGAGCGAGATGGGCATCGAGCTCATCGTCGAGGCCTTCGCCGTCGTCGTCATCGGCGGGCTCGGGAGCATGCGCGGCGCCTTCGTCGGGGCCCTCATCGTCGGCGTCCTGCGCTCGGTCGCCATCTCCGTCTACCCCGAGCTCGAGATGCTCCTGATCTACCTGATCGTCATCGCGGTGCTGGTCCTGCGCCCGCGCGGCCTCTTCGGCGGGGCCGCGGCGTGACGGGGCGCGTGGTCCTGGCGCTGGCGGGGGCGGCGGCGCTGGCCTTCCCGCTCGTCGCGCCCACCTACCACACGCTCCTCATGCTGCCGTTCATGGCCTACGGCGTGGTGCTCCTCGGGCTGAACCTGCTCTTCGGCTACTCGGGGCTCGTCTCCTTCGGGCATGCGCTCTTCATCGGCGTCGGCGCCTACGCGGGGGCCGTCCTCACCGGGCGCGTCGGCGTGCGGCACCTCGAGGCGATCCTGCTGGTGGCCGTGGTCCTCGGGGCGCTGGTGGCGATGCCGGTGGGCGCCCTCTGCGTGCGCTACGTGAAGATCTACTTCGGCATGCTCACGCTCGCCTTCGGCATGGTCTTCTACACGTTCCTCTTGAAGTTCTACCGGCTCACGGGCGGCGACGAGGGCATGCCCGTGCTCCGTCCCTTCCTGCTGGGACGGGATCTCGGCGCCATCCCCAAGACCGACTACCTCGCCGGGCCGTACTACTACTACTGCCTGGCGGTGCTGGTGGTGGCCGCCATCTGCATGTGGCGCATCGTCCACTCGCCCTTCGGCCTGTGTCTCAAGACGATCCGGGATAACCCGGTCAAGGCCGAGAGCCTCGGCGTGAGCGTGACGCGCTACCGCTGGTACGCCTTCGTCATCTCCGCCATGTACGCCGCCGCGGGCGGGGCGCTGCTCGGGCCGCCCACCGGCAACGTGGATCCGACGCTTGCCTACTGGACGCACTCGGGCAACCTCGTCTTCATGACGCTCCTGGGGGGCTTCGGGAGCTTCTTCGGACCTCTGCTCGGGGCCTTCGCATTCATTTACCTCCAGGACTTCGTGATGTCGGTGGTCCCGTACTGGCGGCTCATCTTCGGCGCGATCCTCGCGATCATCGTGATCTTCGCCCCGGCCGGGCTCATGGGGCTCTTCACCCGCCGCCGCCCCGCGGAGGTGTCGCGAGGATGATCCTCCAGGCCGAGGGGGTGCGGAAGTTCTACGGGGAGTTCTGCGCGCTGGACGGCGTGAGCCTCGCCATCAGGCCGGGAGAGTTCGTCTCCATCATCGGCCCCAACGGCGCGGGCAAGTCGACGCTGATCAACGTCCTCACCGGGGTGCTCAGGCCGAGCGCGGGGACGGTGCGCTTCAAGGGGCGCGACATCCGAGGCATCGGCCCGGTGGCCCTGGCGCGGCTGGGCATGGCGCGCTCCTTCCAGCTCGTGCAGATCTTCCCCGACCTCAGCGTGCTCGAGACGCTCCAGGCCGCCGTCATCTCCCGCCTCGGCCACGGCACCCGCCTCTTCGCCTCCCTCCGCCGCGACCCCGAGGTCCAGGAGGGCGCGCTGGAAGTGGCCGAGCTGTTCGGGCTGTCGGAGAAGCGCCACGCGCTCGCGAAGGAGCTGCCCCAGGGGGACAAGAAGCTCCTGGACGTGGCCTCCGCCTTCGCGCTCCGCCCCGAGATCATCCTGCTCGACGAGCCCACCAGCGGCGTGAGCACGGCCGACAAGACCGGGATCATGGAGATCCTCGTGGCCGCCTCCCGGCGCATCGGGCTCAAGGCCATCATCCAGGTCGAGCACGACATGGACATCGTCTTCGGCTACTCGGACCGGATCATCGCGCTGCACCAGGGCCAGGTCCTCGCGGATGCCACGCCGGCCGAGATCCAGGCCGACGAGCGCGTGGTGGACATGGTGATCGGCCGCAGGCACTCCCGCCACGCCA
>MGBT01000132.1:0-4050 GCA_001788395.1 Candidatus Rokubacteria bacterium GWA2_70_23 | reverse complement strand
CCCGGCGGGGGGGAGGGAAGGGTGAGCATCCCCATGCTCTCGGTCAGCGAGATCGACGTCTACATCCAGGCGAGCCACATCCTCCGCCGCGTCTCGCTCGAGGTGAGGGAGCGCGAGGTCGCCTGTCTCGTGGGCCGCAACGGCGCCGGCAAGACCACGACGCTCCGCTCGATCATGGGCTACCTGCGCCCGCGCGCCGGCAGCATCCGCTTCAAGGGCGCGCCGATCCAGGGAGCCTTGACCCACGAGATCGCGCGCAGGGGCATCGGCTTCGCCCCCGAGGACAGCGGCATCTTCCCCGACCTCACCGTCGCCGAGAACATCGAGATCGCCACGTGGACCAGGCCCGGCGGGCGTCCGGCGGCCGAGCGCCTGGACCTCGCCTACGGGGTCTTTCCCGTGCTGCGCCGCTATGCGGCCCGCAAGGGCCCGGAGATGAGCGGCGGCGAGCGCAAGATGCTCTCCATCGCGCGGGCGCTGGCACTCGACCCGGACATGCTGCTCCTGGACGAGCCCTTCGAGGGGCTCTCCCCCGCCATCATCCCGGCGGTGAGCGAGGGCATCGCCCAGATCACGCGGCTCGGGCACGCGATCCTCATGGCCGAGTCCAACATCCACCACGTGCCGGACTTCGTCGCGCGACTCTACGTGATCGAGCGCGGGGAGATCATCTACGCCGGGAAGCCGGAGGACGTCCACGGAGACCGCGCGGTGATGCGCGTGATCGGAGGCGTGCCGTGAAGCGGCAGCAGCTCCAGGGGGGCGGGTCAGCGGGTCGGGAGCCGGATCTCGTCCAGCACGGGGAGGAGGTACTTCCGGAACTGGCCGGGGTTCTCGCTCATCGGGAAGTGGCCGATCTCCGTCATGATGGTGAGGCGAGCGCCCGGGATCCGGTCCGCCGTCCAGCGCGTGTCGTCTGGCGTGCAGGAGAAGTCGTACTCGCCGGTGAGGAGGTACAGCGGGCAGCGGGAGGTGTCGATCCGGCCCACTCGATCCCGGAAGTCGCCGTCCTCTCGATAGCAGTACAGGTCACCCTTGAACACACCGGGGCCGCCCTGCATGTAGCCCCAGAGCGTGTCCCAGCGCGTCTCCTCCGGGCTCTGCGGCGCGATGAGCCCGGACATGAGCGCCCCGCACACCTCGCCGCCGTGGACGTCCGGCCGGTGGAGCCACCCCGTGTCGTCGTACCAGGGTGCCTGGTAGGCCGCGGACTCGAGCCCGATGAGCGCCCGGAAGCGCTCCGGATGCAATCGCGCCAGCTCGAGCACGATCTTGCCGCCGATGGAGCAGCCGAGGACGACGGGGCGCTCGAGCCCGAGCGCGCGGCAGAAGGTCAGGATCAGGTCCACGTAGCCCGCCGTGGTGAGCCGGTACTCCTCGTCCTGCCAGCCCGCGGGCGGCAGCGACTTGCCGTGCCACGGCATGTCGAAGGCAATCACGCGATAGGACCCGGTCACCGCCTCGTCGTTCATCAGGTGGCGAAACTGGCGACCGTCGGCGCCTGCCGTGTGCAGGCACACGAGCGGAATGCCCTGCCCGGCCTCCTCGAAGTAGACGCGGTGAGGCCTCCCGGCGAGGTCGAGGCGGAGGTAGCGCCCGACGATGGGTTCCAGCGGAGCTTGGGGCTCGAGGTCGGCCATTCAGGCCCCCCGGCGGCGCGGCGCCGCCAGCACGTCCTTGACGTAGCGCAGGTTCGCCATGAGCGGGACGAGATCGCCCTCGACCCGGGCCACGCCCAGCTTCTTCATGGCGAAGAGATCGTGATAGCCGGGCGCCGGCACGGGCTCCCAGAAGCGCCGCCAGGCATCCGCGGAAGCGCGCACCGCGAAGCTCCACGGCCGCATCAGGAAGGGTCCGCGCTCGACAGAGGCGATGCGGCCCTCGACCACGCGGACGAGATACTGGACCTCGTCCATCTCCACCAGGAAGGTCGTCGTGAGGTACCGGCCGCGCCGGAGGAGAAGAGCGTCCGCGTTGACGAGCTCGGGCAGCGCGGCGATGCGCGTGTGGACGTCGCTCTCGGCCATGCCCGGCAGTATAGTCCATGATCAAGGAGGAATCTCCGATGGCAGACCTTCCGCTGATCCCGTCCATTCTCCCGGGGGGGAGCGCCGCGCCGCTCCTCCCCCGGACCCCCCCACCGCCGTACGCCTCCCGCGCCGGGGTGAAGCGATGACGGCGGCGCTCCCGCTGATCCCGTCCACCGTGTGCGGCTCCCACGGCAAGGCCGGCTGGTGGTACGCCGCCGTCAAGGCCTTCGAGCACGGCGACCTCGGCCCCGGCGACATGGAGGAGATGTTCGACGACGCCGCCGACACGGCCATCCGGGACATGGAGCGCGCCGGGCTCGACATCATCACCGACGGGGAGGTCCGCCGGCTCGACGGCTACGTGGACTCCTACTACGCCATCATCAAGGGGATCGCGCCGCTCCCCGTCAAGCGCAAGGCCGGCCCCTGGGGCTACGATCAGCAGACGCGCTACGAGGCCGTCGGGCGCATCGAGACGCCGCCCGCGGGCCTCGGCATCGTGAAGGAGTACACCTACCTCAAGGCCCACACCACGAAGCGCACCAAGGCCACCTGCGCGGGGCCGCTCACCTTCGGCTCGCGGATCCACCCGGGCAAGATGTACAAGGGCGTGGTGGACGTGGCCGAGCGCTTCGCCGAGGTGATCAACGAGGAGCTCCGGGGTCTGGTCGCCGCCGGCGCCGACTTCATCCAGATCGACGAGCCGGCGCGCGGCAACGTCCCGGGCGAGGAGATGGCGCGGCTGTTCAACCTGGCCACCGAAGGGGTGAAGGCGAAGCTCGCCTTCCACGTCTGCTTCGGTAACCGCTTCGGCCGCTCGCGCTTCGACCGGAGCTACCGGCCGTACTTCCCGGGCATTCTCAACGCTCACGCCCACCAGCTCGTGCTGGAGTTCGCCGGGCGCGAGCTGTCGGAGCTGGACCTCTGGAAGGAGTACGGCCAGGACCGTGAGCTGGGGGCCGGCGTGATCGACGTCAAGGGCTTCTATCCGGAAGCGCCCGAGGACGTGGCCAAGCGCATCCACCGGGTGCTCGGGGTGTGCAAGCCGGAGCGCCTCTACGTCAACCCCGACTGCGGCTTCGGCTGGTCCCCCCGCTACATGTGCAACCAGAAGATCCGCGCGCTCGCCGCCGGCGCCCTGCTCGCCCGCCAGGAGCTGACCGGACAGAAGTGAACCCAGGGGTCCAGCGATGAACGGACGCCACGGAGTGCACGGAGTAATCCTGGGAGGGGGACGAGCGAGACAATGGGTGACGCCGGGCGCCTCCGAGGCAGCGCGGGGGCCGGATGCCAAGGAGTCGGTGATGGCCGCGATCCGCAACTGCGGGCCGGAGGGGCGCTCGTAGCTCGTCGCTCGCCGGCGGCGCCGCGCTCGCCCGCAAGGTGCTGACGGGCTCGACGTAGCCTCCGGATTTCCAACGGGGCGGGGCGCTTGATCTGGTGACGAGGCGTCGATCACATGTTTCTTGAGACTGTTTCCCGACAAGATCGTGATAGGATTGAGGTGATATCACGATCGTCAATGTCCCCTGCTGAGGAGCCACCCATGGCCACAGCTTTCGCGAAGGAAGCACAGCGAGTTCACCGCCAGGCTCGCCTGAGTGATCAACTCATTGCCCGGGCCACGACCGCGAAGCCGAGCACGGTGCGGGCGTGGCTTGCCGGCCGGACTACGCCAACCGGGGCTCGCGCGGAGCGGCTCGTCGAGCTCGCGGAGATCGTCGATCGTCTCCGGCGGGTCGTGGAGCCCGACTACATCCCGATCTGGTTGATGAAACCTGTCGAAGCTCTCGGAGACGAAAAGCCAATCGAGCTGATCGCGCGCGGGGAGTTCGTACGCGTCAGCCGAGTCATCGCAAGCCTCGAAGAGCCCGGCGCCGCGTAGCCGGTGGCGCTCCCCGTCGAGGGAACGCCGGTCCCCGTCTCCCGCTGGTATCGGCACGCGCCTCGTGGACGCGACCCGCTCCTTCCGACCCGCCCGCCGCCCGACAACCGGTGGCAGCGCGGGGCGGTGATCGGC
>MGBT01000131.1:11099-11454 GCA_001788395.1 Candidatus Rokubacteria bacterium GWA2_70_23 | reverse complement strand
CCGCAGTGGCGGAGCAACTCCTCCGCCGAGACGACCTCCGGCCCGAGGGTCAGCGGGTCGCCGGCGAGGACCGCAGACACCGGCACCGACCGCGCGATGGATATCATCTCCCTTCCCCGCCGGCCCGAGTCGCCTCCTACTTCAGTGCCTCGAGGGCCCCCCTCGTTGCCGCCGCCGGGCTCCCCGTCCCGGGTTCGTAGGCGCAGAGTGGATCCTCCGCCAGCGGATCGCCGGTGGCGGCATAGGCTCGTGCCCGCGAGCCGCCGCAGACTCCGCGGAACTCGCAGCGGCCGCAGCGGCCGCCGAAGAGGTCTGCGCGCCGGAGCGCCCGGAACACCGGCGACTCGCGATAGAC
>MGBT01000131.1:5505-11068 GCA_001788395.1 Candidatus Rokubacteria bacterium GWA2_70_23 | reverse complement strand
GCCGGGATCGGGAAGAAGCCCGACGGGTTGATCTCGCCCGTGTGGGAGATGAACATGATCCCGTTGCCGTCGCGGATTCCGGCGGCATGCCGCCCTGCCGGTGAGCCGTGCCGCTTCTGAAGCAGCACGCGCCGGAAGTGGGGCGCCTCGGTGGTCGTCACGATGGGCCCCGCACCCGCGGGACGCTCCGCGAGCCAGGCGAAGAGGTCCTCGCATTCACGCGCGGAAATGGGCTCGAGCACCATGCCCCGTCCCACCGAGATCAGGAAGAAGAGGCTCCAGCGCTGGGCGCCCAGTCCCCGCACCACCTCGTCGATCGCGGGGAGATCGGCCAGCGTCTGCTTGCTCACGAGCGTGTTCACCTGGAAGGGCAGCCCCTCCGCGAGCGCCGTGCCCGCCGCCTCGAGCGTCCGGTCGAAGCACCCCGGCACTCCCCGGAGCGCGTCGTGGCTCGCGGCGGTCGCCCCGTCCAGGCTGAGCGAGATGGCCTCCACGCCCGCCGCCCGCAGCCGGCGGATGGCCTCCGCGGTCAGGAGCGGGGTGGCGCTCGGCGCCACCGACACCGAGAGGCCGAGGGCCCGGGCGCGCTCGATGAGGAGGAAGAGGTCCTGGCGCTTGAGCGCATCGCCTCCCGTCAGGACCAGGTGGGGCCCGGGCGGGCCGAAGCGCGCGAGGCGCTCGATCAGCGCCAGCCCCTCGGCTGTGCTGAGCTCCTTGCGATCGGGGTCCGGAGCCGCCTCGGCACGGCAGTGACGGCACGCGAGATCACAGGCCCGTGTGACCTCCCAGTACACGCGCTGCGGCGCCGAGGCGAAGACCGGCCCCGGGATCATCCGTCGCTCCCCGCCTCCTCGTCGCGCTTCCCGATCTCGACATAGCTGCGCTTGCCGGCCCCGAGGTAGAGCTGGCGGGGACGCGCGATCTTCTGCTCGGGGTCGTCCCGCAGCTCCTGCCACTGGGCGAGCCAGCCGCTGGTGCGCGGGATGGCGAAGAGCACCGGGAACATGGCCACGGGGAAGCCCATCGCCTGGTAGATCAGCCCGGAGTAGAAGTCCACGTTGGGGTAGAGCTTGCGCGAGACGAAGTACTCGTCCTGCAGCGCGATGCGCTCGAGCTCCAGCGCCACCGGCAGGAGCCGGCTCGGGCGCATCACCTCGAACACCTCGTCGGCCATGCGCTTGATGATCTTGGCCCGGGGGTCGTAGTTCTTGTAGACACGATGGCCGAAGCCCATGAGCTTGGCGTTGCCGTCCTTCACTCCCTTGATGAACGCCGGGATGTGGTCCGTGGACCCGATGGCCTCGAGCATCTTCAGCACTTCCTCGTTGGCCCCGCCATGCAGCGGCCCGTAGAGCGCCGCAACGCCTCCCGCCAGTGCACAGTACGGGTCCACCTGCGAGGAGCCCACGCTCCGCACCGCGTTGGCCGAGCAATTCTGCTCGTGATCGGCGTGGAGGATGAAGAGCACCTCCAGCGCGCGCTCGAGCGTGGCGTTGGGCTGGTGCTTCACCTCCGTGGTCTTGAACAGCATGTTGAGGAAATTCCCCGTGTAGGAGAGCTCGTTATCGGGATAGGCGTAGGGCATGCCGAGGCTGTGGCGGTAGGCGAAGGCCGCCAGCGTCGGCATCTTGGCGATGAGCCGGACGATCTGCAGCCGCCGCGTGTCCGGATCGGCGCCGTTCTTCGCATCCGGGTAGAACGTCGAGAGCGCGGCCACCGTGGAGCAGAGCATTCCCATGGGGTGGGCGTCGTGGTGGAAGCCGTCCATGAACTTCTTGACGTTCTCGTGGACCCAGGTGTGGTGGGTGATCTCGTACACCCAGTCGTCCATCTGGCTGATGGTCGGCAGCTCGCCGTGGAGCACGAGGTAGGCGACCTCCAGATAATTGGCGCGCTCCGCCAGCTCCTCGATGGGGTAGCCGCGGTAGCGCAGGATCCCGCGGTCGCCGTCGATCTCCGTGATGCGGCTGATGCAGGAGGCCGTGTTCGTGAAGGCCGGGTCGTAGGACAGGAGCCCGAAGTCCTCCGGCCCGGTCCGCATCTGCCGGAGGTCCATGGCGCGTATGGCGCCATTCGCGATGGGAATCTCGTACGACTTGCCGGTCCGGTTGTCCGTGATCGTCAGAGTGCTGGCAGCCATGGGCATTCCTCCGTTTTCGCCGTGCGGGAAGACTCAGCGCCCCACCGAAGGGCGCTACCGAGAGCGAACGAGCAAGAGGGGTGCCACGAACGCCCCTCAAGGGCTTCAGCCCAAGTACTTGATAACCTAGCACAGCTTCCGGGCTCAGGGCGGGGGATCGCAGCAGCGGGTGGGGCGGTGGTGGCCCCCCGGGGCGCGGTCGCCCCACCGCGCCCCGGGGGGCCTGGGGGGCCCGGGGGTCTCCTCTACTTGAACCAGTAGCGGAGGGTCAGCGCAATGACATGGGCCGAGTAATCCTTCAGGTTGTTGCCGAGGCAGACACTGCTGGAACCTGGGATCACAGGGGGCAGCTCATCGGTTCGCCTGTAGCCGCGTCCCCTCCCTTCCGTCATCGCTCTCGTCCGAACGACTGGAGCCACGCCACCAGATCCGCCATCTCTTCCGGGCGGAACTCCGGCCACACGCCCTTCTGCCCGGCCAGGCCCGGGAGCGGGAGTACCGCGTGGTTCCACAACCCCGCGATCACCGCTGCCGGCGATTGGGAACCCTTCGTGGTGGCGAGGTCGCTCGCCAGCTTCGCGCCCGCGCGGGAGGCGCCGTGGCAGCGCAGGCACCCTTTGTCCTTTGCCAGCGCCTTGCCATTGCTCGCGTTGCCGGGGTCCGCGAAGTAGCGGACCGCGTAGAGGTAGGCAACGATATCCGCCATCTCTTCGGCTCGGAGCTGGGGGACGGCGATGCCCCGCGCCTTCATCGCCGCGACCATGGCCGGCGCCTTATTCCACATGGCCGCCGAGAACTCCAGGAGGCTTCGACGCACGCCGCGCCCGACGAGGTCCGGGCCCACCCGGCCGCCCTCGCCGGCCACGTTGTGACACCCGATGCAGCGCTTGTCGGTGAAGAGCCGGCGCCCTTCTTCGGCGCGCCCGGGCAACACGTAGAGCGGCCCCTCTCGGGGGCCGGCGGAGGCGGGGACGAGATAGGCCAGGAGGTCGTGCAGCTCCGGGCCGATGAAGGCGGGCCGCTCGATGCCCCCGGCCTTCATCGCCTCCATCATCTGCGGCCCGTGGTTCCACAGCGCCGCGGCGACGAAGAGCGGCGAGGCAAATTGCTTGAGGAAGTCCAGGTTCGGGCCGACCACTCCCCCGGAGCCGCCGACCTGATGGCAGCTGATGCAGCGCTTCTCGGCGAAGTAGCGCGCGCCAACGTCCGGGTTGCCCGGCGTGTCGAAGTAATTGAGGGTGTAGAGGAACCCGATGAGGTCCGCGGTCTCCTGGACGCCGAGGTGGGGGCGGGCCAGACCCCGCTGCTGCATCCGCTCCACCATCCGCGGCAGGTGATTCCACATGGCGGTGGCGAGGTCGTAGAACGAGCGGGGTCGCGCGATGCGGCCGAGATCGGGCCCCACGGTGCCGCCGAGCCCGTTCACGGCGTGACACGTGGCACAGCCCTTGGTCCCGAAGACGCGCGAGCCGGCCAGCGGGTCCTGGCTCGGGCCGAACACGGGCTGGGCCCATGCCGGGTCCAGAGGCCACAGAACGAGCGCGACGGCGACGAGACTCCATTTCACTGTCTTGCTCATGGGCGCCCTCCTTCTCTTGCCGGGCTGCCGACGATCATCACGGGCCGTTCATCGTTCTCTCCCCGAAGGCCGGGCTTGGGGTTTCACTTGCCGCCGGCCACCTTTCCCGTGGCGAGCTCCTTCGCGTACTGAACCACCGCGTCGATCTCGTCCTTGCTGAGGCTCTTCGCGAAGCTCGGCATCGGCTTCTTGCCCTCGGAGACGAGCTTCAGCAGCTCCGCGTCGGGTTTCAGCGCCGAGCCGGCGAGCGCCGGGATCTTGACCTTGAGCGCCTGCTCCACCTTGGCGTTGCTCTTGCCGTCGGCGCCGTGGCACGAGGCGCACTTCTTCTCGTAGACCTTCTTGCCGAGCTCGGGGTCGGCCGCGGCTCCGGTGGAGGCCCACATGAAGGCCCCCAGCAGGATCGCGACCATCGAAAGCGAGCGCATGGTTCTCCTCCTTGTCATTTCGGTGGAGCGGTGTCCTTCCTCGCACGAGATGAAGCCGGCGCGGGCGCCGCTGGCGTCGCGCCGGGTCCACCCTCTCTTCCCAGCAGGTAGGCGATCAGGTCGGCCATCTCCCCTCCCTTCAGGATCGGCCAGGCCACGTTCTCCTCCACGGTCGTCTCGGTCATCTGGCCCGCGTGATTCCACATGGCAGTGATGATCGCCAGCGGCGTGCTGAGCTTCTCGACCACGCGCGCGAACGCAGGGGCCACCAGCTTCGTGCCGCCCGCCCCGTGGCAGCTGCCGCAGCGCTTTTCCTTGTAGACCGCTGCCCCCCGCCGCGCATCGCCTGGCGGGTCGATGAACTGGAGGAAATACAGGTAGCTGATGAGGTCCGACATCTCCCCGGTGCTGAGCGAGGGAACCCCGATCCCGCGCTCGGCCATCTTCGCCCACATCCGGGGACCGTGGTTCCACATGGCTCCCGCGATCCCCGTGAGGCTTCCCTTGACCGCGATCGCGAGGTCGGGGCCCACCTTGCCGCCGTGGCCCCTCACCGAGTGGCATTCCGCGCACCGCTTCTGCGTGAAGAGCGCCTCGCCGCGCTTCGGACTCCCCGGAGGGGCGTAGACGCGCTCGGTTCCCGCGCCCGCGCTCCGGATGTAGGCGAGGAGGTCGGGGATGTCATTCCCCTGGAAGTTGGGGCGCGTCACCTTCCTCTGCTCCATGGCGCTCGCCATCGCCCGCCCCCGGCTCCACAGACCGGCGGTGAGGAAGAGCGGCGACGCGTATCGGCTGTACCCGGTGAGGTCTGGCCCCACGCTCCCGCCTCGCCCCCCTAGCTTGTGGCAGGTCTGGCACCCCTTCTGTTCGAAGAGCAGAGCGCCCCTGTCCGCATCACCGGGAGGATCCAGCGAGCCGAGGTAGTAAAGGAACGCCAGCAGGCTCGCCATCTGCGGCGGCTCGAAACTCGGCCGAGCCACGCGCTTCTCCTGGAACAGGTGCTCCATGCCGGGCGCGTGGTTCCACATGACAGCGGCGATCTCCAACAGCGGACGGTTCAGGATCCCCCGCCCGAGATCGGGACCCGCGGTGCCGCCCGAGCCGTGGACGCCATGGCAGCCGACGCACCCCTTCTCGGCGAACAGCCGGCTTCCCTCCAGGGGGTTGCCAGGCAGGAGCACCGAGAGGGCCTCGTGGCCGCCGAGCGCCGTACCGGCGCCGAACGCCATCCCTGCCAGCAGGCTCAGCCCGGCCACCAGCAACCGCGCCGTCATCGGTTGCCCCCGTCCCGGAGGAGTCCCCAGAACACGGAGACGATGACACCCAGGAGGACGAGGAAGACGGGGATCGCCACCAGTGAGATGCCGATGGACGCCGAGGGGACGTCCCCGAGGCGCCACGCGGTGCGGATGAGGT
>MGBT01000131.1:0-5484 GCA_001788395.1 Candidatus Rokubacteria bacterium GWA2_70_23 | reverse complement strand
CGCCGATGAAGACGACGGCCAGGGCCGCGACCCCCCACTGCGCGGCTCTGACCTTCCGGTCGAACGCCGATCGCTCGTCGCTCATGTGAGCACCTTCGCCCGGTCGCGGGCGGGCTCGGGCTCCGTCTCGTCGGGGAGGTATGTCCGGAGGCGCTCCTCCACCTCCTTGAGCCCGACCTCGCGCCCTTCCTTGATCTCCCAGATCGAGATGATGGGGAAGAGCTTGACGAAGAGGACGTAGAGCAGGATGAACAGGCCCAAGCTCCCCGCCGTCTCCCCCCACTCGACCCAGGTCGGCCAGTACTGCCCCTCGGGGAACGGAAGCCGGGGGTTGGAAAGCGTGGGCACGATGATGTTCAAGCGCTCCAGCCACATCCCGATCACCACCGCGACCGAGGCCACCACCGTCTTGCCGATGGCGTGATGGCGCAGGCGGACGAGGCAGGCGATGGGCACCACGACGTTGAGGACCAGCATCGCCCAGAAGATCGGCCAGAAGCGCCCGGTGAACTTGGCCCAGAAGATCTTCATCTCCTCAGGCTCGTTGCCGTAGTAGGCCGTCA
The DNA here is from genome assembly GCA_001788395.1 of Candidatus Rokubacteria bacterium GWA2_70_23. Classification (GTDB taxonomy): domain Bacteria; phylum Methylomirabilota; class Methylomirabilia; order Rokubacteriales; family CSP1-6; genus UBA12499. The sequence goes on along the minus strand of MGBT01000131.1, from coordinate 4,921 downwards.
GGTACTCGGCGAACGTGAAATAGAACCACAGGAGCGTCATGACCAGCAGGAGCTGGCCGAGATAGCGGAAGTGGATCGGCTTGAGGTACGCCTCGAAGTGGTAGATGCGGCGGATGATGGCCATGGCCACGATGATGGCCGCGATCCCCGAGAAGATGGCGCCCACCACGAAGTAGGGGCCGAAGATGGTTGAGTGCCAACCGGGCTGGATGGTCATGGAGAACACGAAGGACACCACCGTGTGGACCGACACCGCGATGGGGATCACCAGGACGGCCATGGTGGCGATGGCGCGGTTGAGGATCTTGTGCTGGCGCTCCGTCCCCGTCCAGCCCATGGCCAGGACCGCGTAGAGGAACCGTCGCTTGCCGAGGCGGTCCCGGAGGATGGCCAGGTCGGGGATGAGCGGGAGGTAGAGGTAGAACGTGCTGGCCGTGAGGTACGCGCTGATGCTGGTGGCGTCCCACAGCAGCGGCGACTGGTAGCGGCCGTAGCGGATCACATTGAGGAGCCGGTCGGGCCGCCCCAGGTCCACCAGGATCTGGCCGGCGCCGATGAAGAGAACCATGACCGTGATGACCTCGGCCATGCGGGTGATGGGACGCCGCCACTCGGCCTTGGACAGCCGCAGGATGGCCGAGATGAGGGTTCCGGCGTGGCTGATGCCGATGAAGAAGACGAAGTTGGTGACGTAGAAGCCCCACGAGACCGGCTGGTGGAGACCGGTGACGCCCAGCCCCTGATCGAACTGGGTCCAGTAGGCGGCGGCCCCCCAGAGGATGGCCAGGCCGAGGACGCCGACGGTCAGATAGAAGCCCCACCCCGTCCGCTCGATGGGGGCAAAGAGGGCGGCGTCGCGCTCGACGGTCGGGTCAGACACGGCCATGGGCCTCCGTCTCGGAGAGGTAGATCACCTTCGGTTTGGTGCCCAGCTCCGCGTTGAGCCTGAACGCCCGCGGGCTCTTGGCGAGCCTGGCCACCTCGCTGCCGGAGTCGGAAAGATCGCCGAAGACGATGGCCCGGGTGGGGCAGGTCTCGGCGCACGCCGTGACGTAGTCGCCGGGGGCGAGCTCGCGGCCCTCCCCGCGCGCGCGGTCGCGCGCCCTCTGGAGCCGGTGGTGGCAGAACGTACACTTCTCGACGACGCCCTTGGGCCGCACCGACACGTCGGGGTTCTGGCCCGGGGCCGCCTGCTGGTAGCGCAGCCAGTTGAAATACTTGGCGTTGTAGGGGCACGCGGCCATGCAGAACCGGCAGCCGATGCAGCGCGCGTAGATCTGGGCGACGATGCCCTCCGGGTTGCGGTATGTGGCGTACACCGGGCACACCCTCGTGCACGGCGGATCGTCGCATTGGAGGCACGGGCGCGGCAGGAACCGGGTCCGCTCTTCGGACTCCTCCACGAGCACATGCATCCAGCTGATGGTCCGGCCGCGGTTGGCTTCCTTGGCCCCGACCGCCGGTACGTTGTTCTCGGCCTTGCAGGCCATGACGCAGGCCTGGCAGCCCGTGCAGCGGTCGAGGTCGATCACCATCCCCCAGAGCGCCATGTCAGGCCTTGGACACTTTCACCCGGGTGGTGTTGAGGAGACCGAAGCCCCGGAACGGATCGGTCTCGTTGGCGATCAGGTCGTTCTGGTTCGGGCCTTCTCCGCCGAAGAGGGGGATGCTCACGACCTCGGGCGAGCCGCCGGCGACGAGCCTCGCCCTGAGCCTGATCCGTCCCTTCGCCGACCCCACCCACACCGGGTCGCCGTCGGCGATGCCGAGCTTCGCGGCCGTCTCCCTGGGCACCTCCACCCATCGCTCCCACGCCGCCCGGACGAGGACGGCGGGCTGCTCGAGGAGCCATGGCTGGTTCCGTCCGCCTCCCATCGGCCGCGTCACCGGGCGATAGGTGATGAGGCGGAGCGGGAAGGCTCCGGGTTCTTCGCGGGCCGGGATCGGGACCATCGGGAGGTAGAGGCGGTCTCCGCGGTCGCGGCCCCCGAGGGCCTGCACCAGCGGCGCGTCGGTGCCCTCCCGCGCCACGGCCTCGTCGACGATCTTCTTGAGCGCCGTCGAGTAGAACTCGAACTTCCCCGACGCCGTCCGGAGCAATGCCTTCCGCCCGGCGCTGAGACCTGTGGGATCCCACCACGCCCCGCGCTTGACCAGGGCCTCCCAGAACTCCTCGTAGGACTTGAACTCCGGAACCCAGTACCCCTGCCGCTCGAAGACCCGGTGCAACGACTCCTCGGCAGGCGTGGAGACCACGTATCCGCGCCCGGACTCCCAGAGCCCGCGCGCGCCGGCGTGAAGGAGCTTGTCGAAGCGTTCCCAGGGCAGGCTTTCCGCGACACTGCCGCCCAGCGACTCGGCCAGCTGGAGTACCACGTCGACCGTGTCGCGGGTGTCGTGCCGCGGGGCCGTCGCGGGGCCGGCGAGGCTGAAGCCGCTGAAGCCCGCCAGGTGCGTGACCTGGTCGTCCTGCCAGCGCTCCAGATACGTGGAGTCGGGGAGGATCAAGTCGGCCCTGGCGGAGCTCTCGTCCAGGAAGGGCGAGAAGCTCACGATGAACGGGATCCGCTCGAAGGCCAGCGCGAAACCCTCCTTGGCCGGGTGGTTGGCCAGCGGATTGGTGGCGAAGAGGAAGAGCGCGTTGACCGGGTAGGGATCGCCGCCGAGGATCCGCTCGGGGAGGACCTGAGGCGCGCTGGACACGAGGCGATAGCGCCCTCGACCCGCCCCGTCGATTCTCGGGCGGGCGAGGCCGCGCTTCGCCGCCTCGTCCTGCGCGACTCCCGGCAAGGGGCTGAGGGGGAGGTCGGCCTGAGCGAGGAGCCCGCCGGCGACGCCGATATTGCCGAGTAGCGCATTGAGGCTGTGGATCGCCATCCTCGTGTGGAGGTCGTGGGGCCCGTAGGCGGGGCCGCGCTCGCCGACGACCACCGCGGGCTTGAGGGTGGCGAGGTCGCGGGCGATCTCGAGGATCGTCTTGACGGCGACGCCGGTCGCGTTGGAGACGGTGAGAAGGCCGTGCTCGCTGAGCACCAGGTCCTTGAACCCCTCGTGGCGCTGGCCGCTCGCCTCCGCCCAGTCCTCGAAGCCGTGGGTGTGCTGCTCGACGAACTCCCGGTCATAGAGCCTCTCGCGGATCAGGGCATTCGCGATCCCGAGGGCGAGGATTCCGTCGGTCCCCGGGATGATGGGGACCCAGCGGTCTGCCTTGATCGCGGTGTGGGAGCGGCGCGGATCGACGTGGATGAGCCGCCCCCGGTGGCGCTCGGCCCCCACGCGGAGGCCGGCGAACGCGCGGCTGGCATGGACGGGGCCGAGCCAGGATTCCAGCAGCCCCACGCCGAAGGAGAGGATGCAGCGGGCCTCGGCGAGGTCGTAGCTCAGCGGGCTCGTCGCGCCCTGCATGAGCTGATGCGCCAGGGCGGGCTGCTCCGGAGCGAGGCAGCGGACGCGGATGTAGTTCGGCGTGCCGTAGGCGGCGGCGAAGCGCGTCCACACCGTGTCGCGGTACCCGCGATACTGACCGCCCAGGATCGCCACCGTGTGAGCGAGGCCCTTGGCGCGCAGCCCGGAGAGGTGCTCGGTCACGCGTCGCAGCGCCTCGTCCCAGCCGATGGGTCGCAGGCGCCCCCGCGCTCCGTCGCGCGCCAACGGGCCCCGCAGGCGATTCGGGTCGTAGAGGAGCTGGAGCGCCCCGTAGGCCTTGGGGCACAGCGCGCCGCGGTTGATGGGATGCAGCGGGTTCCCGGCAATCCCTGCCACCTCGCCGTCCAGGGTCCGGGCGATGAGCCCGCACCCGCCGGGGCATTGCTGGCAGATGGAGGGCAACAGCCTCTCCTCGGGCGTCGCCCAGCGCTCGAGGTCCCCGGCGCTCACGTCGGCCTTGGCCAGATGCCCCCTGACCAGGGCCGCCGCGCCTGCGCTGGCGCCTACCGCCTGAATGAACCCTCGCCGCGTGACGCGCATCGCTCTCCTCAGCGGTGGCAGGCGTTGCAATCGGTCGAGAGCGGCCGGGCCCCGCTCACCGCCGCCGGGACCGCCGCATTGCCCGCGGACTTCGCTGCAGCCTTCTCGTGGCACCGGATGCAGTCGTCCATCGCGAGCGTTTTCAGCGGGCGTGCCGGCGGCCGTGTCAGGGTCTCCATCGGCCCATGGCAGGTCTGGCACTGCAGCTTGGCGACGACCACATGGGTTCGATGCGGGAAGAAGACGTGGGCGGGCAAGCGCCAGACGCGCCGCCAGGGGATCTCCCCGCCATTCTCGTAGGCCGAGATCTTCTTGATCTCGGCCGTGCCGTCTCCGCCCGAGTGACAGGTGAGGCACAGGGCCGTCGGCGGCCGACCCGCCACCGCGTCTTTCTCGGCACGCTCATGGCAGCTCGTGCACTGCAGGTTCTGTTCGATGTGGGTCTTGTGGGGGAACTGGATGGGCTGGATGACGTCGGGCGCCGCCCACAGCCTGACGCTCGCCCACAAGAGGAGGGCGACGGCGACCACGCCGGCCAGCGCCGACCACCTCATGGCCTCACCTTGTGACCGCGCTTTCGCGCCCGCTGGCGGGCCACGCTGCGAATGGCCTCGGCCAGCTCCTCCGGCCCCGAGACCCGGATGGGGAGCCCGGTGAAGATCGTCGCCTCGTCGCCCCGCAGGCTGATGGCCACCGCCGTCAAGCCTTCCAGGCACTCGAGGAGGGCCATCCCTCCGTCGCCTTCGACGACGACGACATCCGGCTTGAGCCGCCGCAGGTCCCGGGCCGAGACGGTGGCTCGCTCCACCATGCCGATCATCCTGAGGGCCTTCTGCTGCTCGAGCAGCCGCTCGATGCCGTGGGCGAAGAGCGAGTGCTCGTACACGATGCACACCCTGACGGCCCCTCGCCTCCGCGGCACCACGGCCCTCATGGCCCCTTCGAGCCTCACGCC
>MGBT01000130.1:5334-5476 GCA_001788395.1 Candidatus Rokubacteria bacterium GWA2_70_23 | reverse complement strand
CTCTCACCCGCAGGAGGAGCGCGACATGACGTTCACGTACGAGCGACGCTATCGCGGCAAGATCCAGGCCGTCCTGCTCGACTGGGCCGGCACCACCATGGACTACGGCTGCATGGCCCCGGCCGTGGTCTTCGTGGAGGTC
>MGBT01000130.1:0-5238 GCA_001788395.1 Candidatus Rokubacteria bacterium GWA2_70_23 | reverse complement strand
TCGGTGAGGCAGCGCTGGGAGGCCGCACACACGCGCCCGCCCACGGAGGCCGACATCGACCGGATGTTCGCCGAGTTCGTCCCGCTGCAGCTGGCATGCCTGTCGGACTACTCCACACTCATCCCCGGGACCCTCGAGGTGGTGGCGGCCATGCGCCAGCGCGGCATCAAGATCGGCTCCACCACCGGCTACCTGACCGAGATGATGGCGATCAACCGGAAGGACGGGGCCACGCAGGGCTACGAGCCCGACTCGAACGTCTGCGCCAGTGATGTTCCGGCCGGCCGGCCCTATCCCTACATGTGCCTGCAGAACGTCATCAATCTGCAGGTCTCGCCGGTGGAGGGGTGCGTCAAGATCGACGACACGGTCCCGGGCGTCGAGGAGGGGCTCAACGCGGGGATGTGGAGCATCGGGCTTGCCATGAGCGGCAACGAGGTGGGCCTGCCTCTCAAGGACGTGCAGGCGCTCCCTCCCGCCGACCGCGAGCGCCGGCGCCAGCGCGCCTACACGCGCCTGTCCCAGTGCGGCGCCCACTACGTCGTGGACAGCATCGCCGACATCATGCCGTGCCTCGACGACATCGAGCAGCGTCTGGCCCGCGGCGAGCGGCCGTGAGCGGAGGGGAGCCCGCCATGTCCAGGACCGAGTGGATCCTGCTGAACCCGGGGCCGGCCAATACGAGCCCCGCGGTGAAACAGGCGCTGGTGACGCCCGACCTGTGCCACCGCGAGCCCGAGTTCTTCCAGGTCATGCGCCGCTGCCGCGAGCGGCTGGTGCGGCTCGCCTGCGGCGGGGGAGACTGGAGCGCGGTGCTCTTCACCGGGTCCGGGACCGCCTCCGTCGAGGCGGCCGTGTGCTCCGCCGTCCCGCCCGGCCGCTCGCTCCTCGTGGTGGACAACGGCGTCTACGGCGACCGGATGGTGCGGATCGCGCGGGCCCACGGGATCCCGGCCGAGGTGCTGTCCTACGACATCTGGACGCCGGCCGCGCCCGCGGATGTGGCGCGCGTCCTGCGCGCCCACCCGGAGGTGAGCCACGTGGCCGTGGTGCACCACGAGACGACCACGGGCCTGCTGAACCCGGTGGCCGAGATCGCGCGGGTGGCCGAGCGCGAAGGGCGGCGGGTGTTCGTGGACGCCATGAGCAGTCTCTTCGGCGAGCCGCTGGACGTGACCGCGGGCTCCATGGACTTCGTCACCGCCAGCGCCAACAAGTGCATGCAGGGGATCCCCGGCATCTCCTTCGTCCTCGCGCGGCGCGGGGCGCTGGAGGCGCTCAAGGGGCAGGCGCCGCGGAGCGTCTACCTCGACCTGTACACCCACCACGCGGCCCAGGAGAAGGACAGCACGCCCTTCACGCCGGCCGTGCAGGTGCTCTGCGCCATGGAGCAGGCGCTCGCGGAGCTCGAGACGGAAGGCGTGGGCCGCCGCATCGAGCGCTATGCCGAGAACGCCCGCGTGCTGCGGGCCGGCATGGGGCGGCTCGGGTTCGAGATCCTGGTGCCGGAAGGCGCGCGGTCCAACATCCTCACCACCTTCCGGCTCCTGCCGGGGCTCGGTTACGATCCGCTCCACGATGCCATGAAGCGCCGGGGCTACATCATCTACGCGGGCCAGGGCGACATCCGGACCTACGCCTTCCGCGTCTCGAACATGGGGACGCTGACCCCCACGGACATGGGCAGGGTGGTGGAGGCCTTCGCCGCGAGTCTGGAGGAGCTGGGCTGCCGCGCCGCCTGAGCGCGGCGGGGGGTCAGGCGATGGGCCCGAGAGCGCCCACCCTGGCCAGGGCGGCCCTGATCTCCTGGAGCGCGCCCGGCGGGAGCGTGGTTTTCCCCTGGTCTGTCATTGACTGCCCGGCAGGCGAGGGATAGGATGGCGTCGGGGGCGTGAAGCCGTGCGAACCGAACGTGTAATCCTCACCTACAAGGACTATGAGGCCCTGCCGGCGGACGGTCGCCGCTACGAGCTCCACGAGGGAGAGCTCTCCGTGACGCCGGCGCCGAGCCCCAGACACCAGCAGATCCTCCGGAATCTCAGCGAGGTCCTTTGGCAGCACGTAAAGACCAGCGGTCTCGGCGAGGTGTTCTTCGCGCCGATCGACTGTCTCCTCAGCGAGACGACCGTGGTGCAGCCCGACCTGGTCTTTCTCGACACGACGCGCGTCGGCCTCGTGAGCGACCGCGGGATCGAGGGGGCGCCGACCCTGGTGGTGGAGATCGTCTCGCCCTCCACCATGCTGATCGACCGGAGCACCAAGCGGCAACTCTACGCCCGCCACGGGGTGCCGTCCTACTGGATCGTGGACCCCGAGGCGCGCACCGTCGAGGTGTATGTCCTGTCCGAAGGGGGCTACCAGCTCGCCGCGCGCGCCGCCGGCCTGGAGGCCATCTCTCCCCCGCCGTTCCCCGAGCTCGCCTTCGTTCCCGCCTCCCTCTGGCCCTGAGCCTCGGACGCCTGGCGCGGGCCTTCAGAGCTGATGCGGCGGCCGCAGGGCAGCAGCGCGCGCGGCGGATGTCAGGCCGGGGTCGGGCGGGGCCGGGCGTCGAGGACGGCTTCCTCCAGCGTCAACGCTCGCCCCTGGCTCCACGCCGCGGCGAAGGCCTCCTCGCCGAGCGCCTCGCGGAGACGGCCCAGGTCCCGGGCATGGTCCGCGCGGGCGCAGGGGGGCAGCGGCGCGCCGACGGCGTCCCGGAGGGCCTGCGCCGCCCCAAGCACGCGCGCGGCCCTTGGGAGATCTTCGCGATCTCCTGCCAGACCCGCCATCGCCTCCAGGCTCCAGGCGAGTCCCACCCGGTCTGCAATCTCGCGGCGGATCGCCAGGCTCTCGCCGCAGAGCGCCTCGGCCTCGGCCGGATTGCCCCGCTCACGCGCCAGGAGGCCGAGTGAGTTGAGGGCCATGGCGATGCCCCGGCGGTCACCGATTTCCCGGCAGAGCGCGAGGCCCTCGTCCAGGAGCGACGCGGCCTGATCGGGGCGGCCGTCGCGCCAGGCGAGGTCGCCCAGCTTTACGAGCGTTTCCGCGGCGCCATATCTGTGGCCCGGTTGTCGCCAGCGCGCGAGGGCCTCCTCGTAGCGCGCCGCCGCCTGCTGCCAGTCGCCCCGTTCTCGTGCGACGTCGCCGAGGGTGTCCAGGGCCTGGGCGGCTCCGGCCTCGTGGCCGATCTCCCGGAAGATGCTGAGACTCTCCTCGGCGAGTCGCGTGGCGCGCTCGTGGTCGCCCTGGAGGAGCACCGCGCGCCCGAGGTTGTTGAGGGCGAACCCTGATACATGCGGGGCCTTGCCATCCCCGCAGACGAGGAGGGCCTCCTCGGCCAGCGCCATCGCCCGGGGGAGGTCTCCCCGATCGAGCGCGAGCAGCGCCAGGTTGTTCAGGGAGGCGGCGACGCCCCGCGCATCCCCGAGGGCCCGGTGCAGCGCCAGGGCTTCCTTCTGTCGGGCCTCCGCGACGGCGGTTGCCCCCTGCCGGCGTGCGAGGATCGCGGCGACGCGGAGCGCATTCGCGCGGGCGATGGACGGCTCGCGCCCGGTCTCGGCGAGGATTCGCTCGACCCACTCCCGTCCTTCCATCTGGGGGCCCCTCGTCCACCAGAGGTGTCGCAACGCCCCGGCCAGTCGCAGCCTCGCCTGCTCGCCGGCCGGGCTCGCCTCCTGCCACGCCAGCGCCAGCCGGATATTGGGGTACTCGACCTCCAGCCGATCGAGCCAGGCGGTCTCCTCGTGCCAGCCCGAGGTCTCGACGAACGTCCGGTCGGCGCGCTCCACCAGGGCAAGACACCAATCCCGGTGCCGGGCCCGGAGTGCCGGCTCCTCCCCCGAGGCCTGGAGCTTTTCGTTGGCGTAGGCGCGGACCGTCTCGAGCAGGCGATAGCGCGCGTCCCCGGGGCTGGCATCGACATTCACCAGCGATTTGTCGGCGAGGCGGGAGAGGAGGTCGAGGATCCGGGGGGCCGGGAGGTCCTCTCCCGCGCAGGCCGCTTCGGCGGCCTCGAGGGAGAACGACCCCGCGAACACCGCGAGCCGCCGGAAGAGCAACCGCTCGTCCCCCGAGAGCAGGTCGTGGCTCCAGTCCATGGTGGCCTGCAGGGTGTGGTGCTGGGGCAAGCCCGAGCGGGTTCCCCCGGTCAGGAGCCGGAAGCGGTCGTGCAGCCGCGCGTTGATCTGCTCCACCGCCAGCACGTTGAGACGCACGGCGGCCAGCTCGATGGCGAGGGGGATCCCGTCCAGGCGGTAGCACACCTGGGCGACGGCCAGGGCGTTCTGCCCGGTCATGCGGAACGCCGGCTGGGCGGCGACTGCCCGGTCGAGGAACAGCCGGACCGCCCCATGCTGCGCCAGCTCGTCCGGGGGCGGGAGCCGTTCGGGTCGCGGAAGGGACAGGGGAGGCACGCGCCAGGTCAGCTCTCCGGCGGCCCCCAGGGGCTCCCGGCTCGTCGCCAGGATGCGGAGCCCGGGGCATGCCGGCAGGAGTGCTCCGGCCAGGTCCGCGCACGCCTCCACCAGATGCTCGCAGTTGTCGAGGACGACGAGGATCTCTCTGTTACGGAGGGCCGTGACCAGGACGTCCAGCCGTGCCCGGGTCGGCTCCTCGGGCACGGCGAGGGCTGACGCGACCGCCTGGGGGACCAGCGCCGGGTCTCTCAGGGCACCGATCTCCACGAGCCACGCGCCTCCCGCAAACTCCGAGAGCAGCGTGCGCGCCGACTCGAGTGCGAGCCGGGTCTTCCCGCAGCCTCCCGCTCCCGTCAGCGTGAGCAGCCGGGCGGTGCCGAGGAGCCTCCTGACCTCGGCCATCTCGCGCTCGCGCCCGACGAACGTGGTGAGTTGGCGGGGGAGGTTGTTGGGCATGGTGTCCGGGGGGGCGGGTCCCCTCGGGCTCTAGAAAGAAACGTCCCGTAAGTCACGCCGCTCGTAGTTCGACGCTGAAGCCGAGATCGTGCAGGCGCGCAACCAAGCGTTTTGCGAGCTTCGCCTTGTCCCGGCGGTCGAAATGGTCAGCGCCGAGGTCCCGGTAATCGACGCCGTCCTTGAGCATGTAGTAGGCGGCAGTGAGCATCGAAGCCGCGACCGCGATGATGGCCTTTTTGGGCCCCCGGCGACTCTTGAGGCGGAGGAACTGGGCGCGGAGGTAGCCGTCCTTCTTGCGGGCGGCGGCCCACGCGCCTTGGACGAGGGTGGTCTTGAGCCAGGGGTTGCTGGGGCGCGTGCGGGTGGACCGGCGCTTGCCGGCACTCTC
>MGBT01000129.1 GCA_001788395.1 Candidatus Rokubacteria bacterium GWA2_70_23 | reverse complement strand
CCTTCGCGTAGTTGAGACCCTTGCCCATCGGGTCGGACTTCGCGGAATGCTGGTGCAGCAACTCCAGCCGCAGCTGGTTCCGCCACCAGTCGCGATTCGTCCGGCCGACGCCGGCGATGTGGTTGAACGGGCACTTGCCCGCGCTCTCGTCTCTGACCTTCGTGTTCACGTTTGCCTCCCTTTCCTGTGTCCTTGAACTCTACGGCTGTGTGGAATGAAACCTTCCATTTTCTGAATCACTTTGCCTAAGTCCGACGGGTGACCCACAATGCGACTGCGAAGGCGGCGGTCGTGAACGTCAGGATGACCGCCTCCTTGCCGAACCGAGGACCAGGCGCCAATATGAACTGCCTCGCCGTAAATACCCCGATTGGCAGGAGCGCCACCATTGCGACTCTGAGAATCAACGCACCCATGTTGGGTCTGTTGGCCGGCATTGCAAACCAACAGACCATGATCACGGCGACACTCAATGCGCCACTCGCCGCCGCGCCACGCCAGCCAGCGACTCCTGGATACAGAGCATGCACCGTGGCGAATCCGACGGCGAGCCCAAGGACAATGCTGGCGACCGGGTACCCGAAGAGCAGGGCAACACCTCTTGCGAGGCTCAGATCCTCTCCAGCGTTCGCTCGCGTTGAGCTCACCCGGCCGCCATCCCGCTAACGCTCAGGCTGAGCGGCCGGCGCCGAGCCCGGGCCGCTCAAGCCTGTTGTTCGGCGATGGTTGGTGCGTGACTCAAGCGGCGTAGGGGATGAGCGTAGGCGACATAAACGCCCCTTCTCGGTGGGCCACGAGGAGCGGGACGCGCTCCGGTTCATCCCTCCCGTACGTACAGGGATCGAATCCCCGATCCAGACCGAATCGAAGCCCGCGGCCTCCGCGAATCAGCACGCCGAATTCGACAGGCATCGTTACCTCGTGGCCAGATCTTCAACTTCACGAATGAGGGGCGACGATTCGAGCCCCGCCCGTAGCCCTGGATCCTGGGTGGCCGCGCGGAGTCGGGTGATGATAGCCCAGGCCGCGCGGTAGCGCCCGAGCGCATCGTCCCGCCGGCCTCGCGCCGCGTCGAGGTGCCCGAGCGCGACCTGGCTCAGCCAGGTCTGGCGCGGCTGACCGATCGCCTCCGCGATGGTCAGCGCGCGCCGCAGCGCTTGGTCCGCCTCGTCCCAGGCGTGGCGAGCGGTGGCGCTCTCCCCCTTGATACGCCACGCCCAGGCCTCGAACTTCCTCGACCGGGTCGGCACGCCGATCTCGAGGCTTTCGTCCGCGAGCCGCCGGGCGCGCTCGGGGTCGCCCCGCAGCAGCGCGAGCTGACCCTGGCTCGCGTAGCAGTGGGTCGCGTAGCGCCAGGTCATCCAGCGCGAGGGCGGCGGATGCTGGACGACGTGATGCGACTCCTCCAGGGCCTCCGCAGCCGCGGCGAGATCCCCCTGCGCCATCCAGGCCTCGGCCTGATTGTTGCGGATGAACGCGCGGCGCTCGGCGCCGGTGCCGTGGCCAGCTCGAGACGAGCGTCCGGTGACCTCATACGATCGCTCCGACAGCTCGACGCCTCTCGCATAGTCGCTACACTCGATGCGCAGCCAGCCGATCGTGTTGAGGAAGCGCGGGATGTAGGCGTCGTCGCCGATCTTCTCCGCGAGCGCGAGCCCCTCCTCGAGGGCCGCCAGTGACCGGTCGTAGTCCCCCAGATCATTGCAGGCCAACCCCTGGTTCCAGAGACATCGGAGCAGAGGGATGACGAGGCGATGCTCCCGTGCGATCCGGATTCCCTCCTCTCCGCGCTCGAGACTGGGCCGGTACTCCCCTTGCCAGCTCCGGCGCAGCGCGAGGAAATGCAAGGCCAGCGCCTGGCGATTGGGATCGCCCACCGCCCGCCCGATCTCCAGGGCCCGGCCGACGTCGGCCTCGGCGGCATCGAGCCGGGCGTTGAGGGCATGCAGATAGCCCCGGATGTACAAGCCGAAGCCTAGGGGCGCCTGGGCCCTGACGCCTTCGGCGATCTCGATTGCCTCTCGCACCCGCTCGAACGCGGATGGGAAGTCCTCGGCCCACTGCAGCGCCGAGGCGGTCTGCACCAGGGCGCCCGCCTCCGCCGCGCGATCTCCGATCCGGCGGGCGAGGTCCACCAGGGCCTCGGCCGCCTCGCGCGATCGGGCGAAGTCGCCGATGCCAAAGAAGAGATCGGCGCGCGCGCGATGAATCGCCATGAGCGTGGCCGCGGGCACCGGCTCGCGCCGCCGGCCCGCAACCACGAGCGCCTCGGTGTACAGCTCGAGGGCCTGCCGCAGGCCGAACGCCTGCGTCGCCTTCCCGGCGGCCTTGAGCAGGTAGTCGAGCGCCCGGTCCCAGTCCTCGGCGCGCGAGAAGTGGTGGGCGAGCATCTCGAAGTGCTCGGGGAGCCGATCCGCGTACAGCTCCTCGATGGCCCGCCCGATGAGTCCGTGCAGCTCCTTGCGCCGCTGCACGAGGAGGGACGCGTAGGTCACGTCCTGGGTCAAGGCGTGCTTGAACATGTACGCCAGCTCGGGGAACCGCCGGCGCTCGTGAATCAGCTCGAGCGCGGTGAGCTCCCGGAGGAAGTCCTCGGTCCTCTCCCGGATCTCGGCGAGGCGGTCCACGAGCCGCCGGGCAAACTCGCGCCCGATCACCGACGCGAGCTGGAGCGTGCGCTTGGGCGCCTCCGCCAGCCGGTCGATGCGCGCGGCGATCACGTCCTGGATGGTGCTCGGGATGTCCATCTCCGTCACCGAGCGGGCCAGGTCGAGCCGGCCGTTCGTCCGCCGCAGGGCCCCGCCCTCCTCCAGTGACTTGACCAGCTCCTCGACGTAGAACGGGTTGCCCTCAGCCTTGGTCGCGACGAGCGCGTGCAGCCCAGCGGGAAGGGCGTCGGTGTCGAGAACGGCCGCGGCCATGCGCGCGCTGTCGTCGGCCGACAGCGGGGCGGGGACGATGCGGGTGAAGTAGCTGCGATCGCCGAACGGATTCGAGTATCCCGGCCGATAGGTGAAGACGAGCATTGCCCGGATCGCCGGCACGCTGTCCACCAGCGTCGCGAGGAACTGCTCGCTCGCGCTGTCGATCCAGTGCAGATCCTCGATGACCAGGATCTGCGATTGACGCTCGGCGGCGCGGACGAGAAGGCGGCGGAGCGCTTCGAGAATCTCGCCGCGGCGCTCCGCGGGACTCATGGCCCGCACTCCGTCGTCGCCCGGGTCGATGGACAGCAAGGCCCGCAGGTACGGCGTGACGGACCCGAGGTCGGCACCGATCTCCGCGACTCCCCGCTCGAGCTTCGCGGCTATGGCCGCCTCGCCGTCGCTCTCCTCGACACCGAACCAGCGCCGGATCAAGTCGACCAGCGGATGAAAGGCCATGGCTTTCCCGAACGAGAGGCAGTGGCCTTCGTGCCAGGCGGAGGCGACGCCGATCCGGCGGTGGAGCTCGAGGAGCAGCCGTGACTTCCCGATACCCGGCTCGCCGACGACGAAGATCACCTGCCCCTCGCCGGACTGGGCGCGCGCGAAGGCATCGAGCAGCTGACCCAGCTCGCGCTCGCGCCCCACCATCGGCGTGAGCCCGTGCTCCGCCTCGACCTCGAGGCGCGTGCGCGTCTCGCGGACGGCCACCACTTCCCAGACGGATACCGGCTCCGCCTTGCCCTTCAGCGCCTTCTCGCCCAGCGCGCGCGTGTCGAAGTAGCCGTGCACGAGCCGATGGGTCGCCTCCGAGATCGTCACCCGCCCTGGCTCCCCCACCTGCTGCATGCGCGCCGCCACGTTCGTGGTATCGCCCACCGCCGTGTAGTCCATGCGCAGGTCGCTGCCGACGCTGCCCACTACCACGAGCCCGGTGTTGAGGCCCTGGCGGGCCCGGAAGGTGATGCCCCGTGGCAGCAGCTCGGCCTGGTAGGCCTCGAGCGCGCGCGCGATGCCGAGCGCCGCGTGGACGGCGCGGCGCGCGTGGTCCTCGTGCGCGATGGGCGCTCCGAAGAGCGCCATGATGCCATCACCGAGGAACTGGTTGACCGTGCCCTCGTAGCGGTGCACCTCGGCCAGCATGAGATCGAAGGCCCGGCTCATGAGCCGATGAACTTCTTCGGGGTCGAGGCCGGCGGACAGGGACGTGAACCCGGAGATGTCCACGAAGAGCACCGTCACCTGCTTGCGCTCGCCCTTGAGCGCACCGGCGGTGGTGAGGATCTTCTCGGCCAGGTGCTTCGGTGTGTAGGCACTCGGTGAGGCGAACTGATCGGCGGGGGTGGTGCGCTCGGCCGCCGGCTTCGGCGCGAGCGGCGTGCCGCACTGGTGGCAGAATCGGTTACCGGGCGGGTTGGGCGTCTGGCAGGCCGGGCAGACCGTGGCGAGCCGCGCGCCGCAACCACCGCAGAACTGGGCGGCCTCCGGATTTGTCTGGCCGCAGCCCGAACAGGTCATGTGCTAAGCATCACGGAGCGTGGACGACATGAAGCGTCGGTGGACTCGGTTCCAGCGTCACAATGACGTCGACGTTTCTCTGGACGAGATCGGCGGCGAACGCGGGTAAGCGGTTGAGCTGCCCTTCCGTGTACCGACACTCAAACCGAACGTTCCCCCCATCCCTCCACCCTCGCTCCTGAAGCAGAATAAGGACGCTGCGTCGCTTCATGACTCACCTCGTAGCAGGTGAAGCTTGATCATAGCTTCCCGACGATCCGAGTCGCCGAACGCCCGCGCTCAGCAGCCGGTGTCCGAGCAACGCGAGGACCCGGGCTGCTGAAGCGCGCTGTTCGGCGGCCCGCGGCGCCGCGCGTGTCCCATCGCAATGTGGTGGGCGTCCCAGCTGTGTCTCCGTTCAGCATGTGATGTCAGCTCGGCCCTTCGACAAGGCGCCACCCCGGCTACCACCCCCGCCGAGGAAAGCTGCCCACCCCTCTCTCCATCGTGACGCTTCCTCCCTCGCTGGGCGGACGGTGTATTTCTGATCGAGTCGCCGGCCATTTCTGATCACTATCCGTGCAAGCTTCTTTTCGTTATGAAGCTGCCTCGTCATCCTTCGGAAGGCCACATCCAAGGCCCTCCACATGGTCTCCGTGTCGAGATACACGCCCGGACGTCGAACGCCGTCGCCGAGCCAGTCCTTGACCAAGACCCTCAGATGCAATTGTGGTTTCTTCCAGGTCACCACGACGACCACGTCGCGCTTCCCAGCGGCGATCAGCGCTGTGTCGTATCGATGCGCCAACCCGTGGCGGACCGCCTCGAAGAGCGAACGGCCAACCTCTTCGCTGACGGTTTGCGGCAAGAGCTCCTTGGCGAACACCGTATACGGAGCTTGGCCACGAAGCGTGCTGAGAGCTTCGGAGGCAACTGAGATCAGAAGTGCAACTGCATACTCCGGGTGCTTCTTCTGGCTCTTCCGGATCTGCTTGATATGAATGCGAACGCGGTCACGGAGCTCCTCATAAACCTTCGGCAGGCTGTTCACGTCATTTCGCCTTTGGCCCAGGGGTGCCGATGGTGTCGAGGAGGAACAGAAATCCGATCACGTCCCTGTTGCCCTTGACGATGTGCATAGCCGCCGAACAGGCATGGTGAGCGGCCGGCCGCCCTGGGCTGGACCGCTCCACCATGTTGTTCGGCAGGCTCACCGGCCAATCTCAGGTATCGAAAGCCCCCGGCAGATCTTCCGGGCCAGCACATCCGAGATCTCGCCATGCCTGGGAACGGCCTCGACAGCTCCCGTCGTGGGATTGGTCCAAAGAGAATGCGCTCGCCCTTCTCGCTTCAAGTGACACCCGTGCTTTCTCAGGTGCCGAAGCAGGTCACCACGCTTCACCCGACGACGACCTTTTCTCGGGTCGCCGCCGCAGGCAGGCCGCGCAGGCCGTCCTTACGCCTGTCCTCCAGAATCAGCGCGATCGCATCGCTTAGGCTCTTCAGGGCGGCCGCCTTTGTCCTGCCTTGGCCATTCGCGCCCGGAATCTCCGGACAATAAGCGATGTACCAGCGCTTATCCCGCTCCACTACCGCCGTGAATTCGTTCCGCATATCTCCCTTGCCTCCGCCTCAAGCGTAACGCATTTCTGGCAGCGCGTTGCTCTGCCGAACTAGAATTGGACTGCAACGCTGTCATCTGCGACCGGATGCCGGCATCCAATAGTGGATGCAAGCATCTCTATCTGGATGCCGTCGGGGCATCTGCATGGAGATGCTCTCCGCTTGACCCCGGGCATCCACTATTGGATGCGGGTTCGTCGACGATGCGGCTCTTCAGGCCGAGCGCGACCACGCGGTCGTAGCGTAGCTGCCAGACCCCTCGCTCTGGATTCCACGTCCCGCCGGCCTGCTTCACCCGGCCGCGGACGGCCACGTCGGTATAGGCGATGCGTAACCCGACGATGCGGTCGTGGGCGAAGCGAGGCCGCGGCGGTTCCCAATCGCGTTCGGCGACGACGAGCTCCACGGTCTTCAGCCGCTTCTTGCGCTGCGCATCATAGCGATAGCGCACGCAGAGGAGGCGGTCACCGTACTGCGCGAGAAGCTGCTTATGCAGTCGCACCTGCGGGGTGGAAGACTCGGGCAGGCGCCCGGGTGGCGTGGCACGAGCGGCGGCGCGAGCGGACGCGATCGACGATGTCCGGGAGGGGGGACCGGCGGGACTCGGCTCGTGGACCGCGGACGCGGATCCGCGGCAGAGGCCCACCGGTAGCACCGCGTACGAGAGCGGAAGCTTCCTGAGGACGCTCGTCATGCGGCGGCGCGCTCTCTGTCAGCGAACAGAGTAAGCAAGGCGCGTGGCTCACGCAATGTCCCAACTCCGATACATCGACCATGACGCCGAAGGCGATCCGTCCTGGACGCTGTTATACGGTCGCGCAGTCCCGTAGCATCATAGTTCCTGAGCCGGGGCGTCCGCAAGCGACCGCGATCGCTTGCGAGCGCGCGGGGCGGGGCGGCTCAGCGCGCCAGGAGCCGGCGCGCGCGCGCGGCCGCCTGCACCAGGCCGCCCGGGAGCAGGAGCACGATGACGACGAAGAGGGCGCCGAAGATCAGCAGGTGGAAGTCGACCCAGCGCAGCGCCAGGTACTCCTTCAGAAAGACGTAGAGGATCGCGCCGAGGACGGGGCCGTGCAGCGTGCCGACGCCGCCGATGAAGGTCATGAGGAGGGCGTCGAAGGTCCAGGCCGGGCTGAACGCGTGCGACGGGTAGTAGCTGATGTGGTAGTAGGCGAAGAGCCCGCCGGCCAGGCCG
>MGBT01000128.1 GCA_001788395.1 Candidatus Rokubacteria bacterium GWA2_70_23 | reverse complement strand
TCCGCGCCAAGGACCCCGGCGCCATCGAGCCGACACCGGCCGGCCTCTCGCTCGAATAGGACGGGCATGGCGAAAGACCGGGATGCGATTGTGGTCGGCGCCGGGGTCATCGGCTCGGCGGTCGCCTACTTCCTCCAGGAGGAGGGGCTGAGCGTCTGCCTGATTGACCGCGGGGCAGTGGCGGCAGGGACCACCTCGGCGAGCGCCGGCCACACCTCCGTGCAGGGCCGGGTGCCGGGGCCGGCGCTGGACCTGGCGCTCGCGAACGTCCGCTTGCTGGGCGAGCCCAAGCGCGCGCTGCCCGACGACTTCGAGTACGTGCAGTCGGGCGGGCTCATCCTTCCCTTCGCTGACCACGGCCTCGAGGCCCCGCCCGAGGTCGAGGGGGAGCTGCAGAAGAAGCGCTACCTGAAGCAGACTGGTGCGGGCGGCTTCCAGGGGCGCTTCTACGTCGGCAGCACGAGCGAGTTCCGCGGCTTCGACCGCTCGAGCAGCTGGGAGGGCGTGAGCCAGCTCTGCCAGTACGCGATCGACACGGTGCCCGCGCTGGCGCGCGCGCGTCTGGTGCGAGGGTGGGCGGGGTTGCGCCCGCGCAGCCGCGACGGCACGTTCATCATCGGCGAGGCGCCGGGGTGTCCGGGATTCTGGCTCGCCACCGGCCATGACTCCATCGGCATCCTCTACTCGGCCATGACGGGTCGGCTCCTGTCCCAGTGGATCCGGACCGGAGAGCGCCCGGCGCTCCTGGCAATGTTCGATCCCGCACGGCCCTCTCTCGCCGCCGCGGCCCCGTGAGACACGACAAGGAGACGGACATCCATGACCCAGCCTGACCTGCGCATGAGCCCGCCCGCCGAGCGGGGGCGGGCGCTGACGATCCTCCTGGATGGGCAGCCGCTCGGCTGCCACGAGGGTGAGAGCATCGCCGCGGCGCTGCTGGCCGCGGGGCGCCGCTCGACCCGCGTCACGGCGCGTGCCGGCGAGCCGCGCGGCTACTTCTGCGGCATGGGTGTCTGCCACGACTGCCTCGTGACGGCGGACGGCCTGCCCAACGTGCGCGCCTGCATGACCCCGGTGAAGGAGGGCTTGCGTGTGGAGATCCAGCGGGGGCTCGGCGAGTGGGGGGTGCAGTCATGAGATCGGCCGCGTGCGTGGTGGTGGGCGGCGGCCCCGCCGGGCTGGCCGCGGCACGGACGGCCGCGCGGCACGGCGTCCGCGTGGTCCTGGTGGACGAGAACGCGGAGCTCGGCGGGCAGTACTACCGCCAGTTGCCCGCGGCCTTCTCCGGAGGGGCCGGAGCGCATCCCGTCAAGGAGCAGGCCGAGGGGCGCCGGCTCATGGACGAGGTGCGCGCGCTCGGCGTGGAGGTCATGGCGGGCGCGGTGGCCTGGGGCATCTTCGATCAGCGCACAGTGGCCGTGGCGACACAGGACGAGACCACGCGGATCGCCGCCGACACCGTCGTGCTGGCCCCGGGAGCGTATGACCGGCCCGTGCCCTTCCCGGGCTGGACGCTGCCCGGCGTGCTCACGGCGGGCGGCGCGCAGAACCTCATGAAGGCCTACCGGGTCCTGCCAGGGCGGCGCGTGCTGGTGGTCGGCAGCGGCCCGCTCCTGCTCGTCGTGGCGCATTACCTGCTCCAGGGTGGCGCTCAGGTCGTCTCGCTCTGCGAGGCCTCGTCCCTGCGGGGCCTCTGGCGCTACGCCCACCGGCTGCTGCCGCACCTCGACTTCGTCCAGCAGGGACGACGCTACCGGAGGGAGCTTGCCGGGGCGGGGGTGCCCGTCCTCACCGGCCACGTGATCCTGAGAGCGACGGGAGCCACCGAGGTGACGGGAGCCACGATCGCGCGCTGCGACGACGACTGGCGGCCGATCCCCGGCAGCGAGCAGACGCTCGAGGCCGATGCTCTGATCGTGGGCTACGGCCTCGTCTCGTCGCTGGAGCTGTCGCGGCTGGCCGGCTGCGAGCATCGCTGGGAGGCCGCCCTGGGCGGGTGGGCGCCGGTCCGGAATCGCGACATGGAGAGCACGGTGCCGGGCGTCTTCATCGTGGGCGACGGCGCCGGCGTGGCGGGCTCGGCCGTGGCGCTCGAGGAGGGGCATCTGGCAGGGCTCAGCGTGGCGCACAGGCTCGGCCGCCTCACGGGACGCGACTACTCGGGCGAGGCCAACCGCGCGCGCGGGCGGCTCCTCCACCTGCAGGGCTTCCGGCGCGTGATGGACGAGATCTTCCGCTTCGGTGCGGGCATCTACTCCCTCGCGGACGAGCAGACGACGCTCTGCCGCTGCGAGGAGGTGACGGTGGGGGAGGCGCTCCTGGCCTTGCGCGAGGGGGCCACCCACGTCAACGAGGTGAAGGCCTGGACGCGCGTGGGCATGGGGCGCTGCCAGGGGCGCCTGTGCGGGCCCGCGCTGGCCCACGTGGTCGCGCACGAGACCGGGCGGCCGGTGACGGAATCGGGTGTGTTCACGCCGCGGCCGCCGGCGAAGCCCGTGACGATGGCGGCGCTGGCCCGCGAGATCGAGTGAGCGGCCACCGCGGGGCGGCCGCAGCCACAAGGGCAGACGGGTCTGGCGAAGAGGGGCGGACTCCGTGGCTCGAGGGTATGCTGGACTCACGCGGCGCTGAACGGGCGGCGCGGAACTCAGGATCGCCAACGCCAGGTCACGGAGGGTGATGCTCATGCGCCATGTCACGATCGTAGCGACCGTCCTGGCGCTTCTCGCGACCGTCGCTGCCGCGGAAGCGCAGATGAAGCCGATGACGCCGCCCGCCCAGACCCAGGGGCAGGCGCCCGCGAAGCCGCAGTCCCCCGCCGCCCAGCAGCACCATCCGCAGTCCCAGCAGCCGATGATGGGCAGCATGATGGGCGGCCAGGGCATGATGATGTGCCCGATGATGGGCGGCATGATGGGCGGGCAGGGGATGATGGGAGGCCAGGGCATGATGAGTGGCCAGGGGATGATGGGCGGCCCGGTCGACATGTCCGACCCGAAGGCCGCGGCGCGGACGCTCAAGCTTCGCGGCGAGATCATGAAGGCCGTGGGCGAGGCGATGCTGAAGCACGCCGAGGCCCTCGCGCAGGAGAAGTAGCCCGGAAGCCGCTACTCGAGCATGAGGACGGCTGTTCCCTCCACCCTATCCTCCGTGAGGTCCTGGAGAGCGCGGTTCGCATCCGTGAGCCCGTAGCGCATCACGCGCGGGCGGATGGGGATGGCCGCCGCCTCGGCCAGCAGCGCCTCCCCGTCCTCGCGCGTGTTGGCGGTGACGCTCTGGAGGGTCTTTTCCCAGAAGAGGTGGCGGTCGTACCGGAGCGGCGGCACGTCGCTCATGTGGATGCCCGCCAGCGCCACCGTGCCCCCCTTGTCGAGTGAGGCCAGGGCCTCAGGGACGATGTCCCCGGCGGGGGCGAAGACGATGGCCGCGTCCACCTTCTCCGGCAGCGCCTCCCCCGGCCCGCCCGCCCATTCGGCCCCCAGGTCCAGCGCCAGCCGGCGGTGGGCCGGATCGCGCGTCACCACGTAGACCGAGCAGCCCCAGTGGCGCGCCAGCTGGATGGCCACGTGCGCCGATGACCCGAAACCGTACATCGCGAGGCTCCCGCCGCGCGGCACCCGGCTCCGCGTGAGCGCGCGATACCCGATGATCCCGGCGCAGAGGAGTGGCGCCGCCTCGGCGTCGTCGAAGCGCGGCGGAATGCGGTACGCGAACGCCTCCAGCACGATCGCGTACTCGGCGTAGCCGCCGTCGTGGGTCCAGCCGGTATAGGTCGAGTCCTCGCAGAGGTTCTCCTTGCCCGTGACGCAGAAGCGGCACCGCCCACAGGTGGAGCGGAGCCACGCGATGCCCACGCGCTCGCCCAGGGCGAGCCGGCTGGTTCCCGGGCCGAGGGCGTCCACCACACCCACCGCCTGATGGCCGGGAACGAGGGGCAGCCGGCGCGGGGGCAAATCCCCCTCGATGACGTGGAGATCGGTGCGGCAGGTGGCGCAGGCCCTCACCCGCACGCGGACTTCGCCGGGGCCCGGCTCGGGGGCCGGCAGGTCGGTGAGGATGAGCGGCGAGTCCGAGACCGGCGCCTGGGCGGCGAGCAGCATTGTCCGCATCGGCGAGGTTCCCCCTCACCCGAGACCGGCCAGACTCTCGCGGCAGCGCCCGGCCAGCGGGCGCATGGCCAGCTCCTCGGAGATGGCGAGCGCCTCCTGGTACTGCCGGGCGGCGGCTTCGCGGTCTCCGCGGCGGCGGCACACCTCGCCGAGGATCCACAGCGCCCCGGCCTCGGCGGAGCGCTCCTCGAGGCGGCGGGCGAAGGCGAGGGCCTCGTGGGCGGAGGACTCCGCCAGGTCGAGCTCGCCGGCGTGGAGATGGGCCTCCGCCACGTGGCGGACATGATCGCCGCGCTCCACGAGCGCCGCCGCCTTTTCCTGGAGCTCCACGCACTCCCGGGCCGCCGCGATCGCCTCCTGGTGGCGCGAGGTCAAGGAGTAGGCCGAACCGGCCGCCTCCAGGGCCCGCATGAGCTGGCCGGCGAACTTCCGCTCCCGGCAAATGGCGATGGCGCGCTCCAGGATGTCGATGGCCTCCCGGGCTCTTCCCCCCTCGGTGAGGAGGCGGCCACGGCTGATGAGGAGGGGCACCTCGCTGTAGAGATGCTTGGCGGCCCGGGCGACGTGCTCGCCGCGCTCGACCAGCGCGAGGGCCCCCTGCGGATCGCCCAGCCACATGAGGCAATGAGCCCCGAGGGCGCACGCCCCGCAATAGGGCAGTCCCGACAGCCCGAAGCGCTCCGTGGCCCGCGGCCCCTCGAGTGCGGCGATGATCTGCTGGAAGTGCTCGAGGCCGTCGCGGAAACGGCCGAGTGCCAGGTGCGCGCCCCCGACGTAGTAGTGCCCCGTCACCCGGAGCCCCAGGTCGCCGCGCCGCTCGGCGGTCTCGAGGCAGCGCTGGCCGTAGGCGATGGCCTCCCGCTGCTCCCCCTTGGCCCAGTGGTACTGGGTGAAGAACGAGTAGACGACGTCGAGCCGGTCCGTCTCACCGTGCCGTGTGGCGAGATCCTCTGCCTCCTTGAAGATCTCGAAGAGCCGGTCGAGCTGGCCGGCGCGCCAGAGGGGCGCGCGGAGGGCGAGTCGCACGTCGATGCCCAGACGTCCCGTCTCCGCGCTGTCGGCCAGTCTGCCGAGGGCCTCGAGGGCCTGTTCGTAGAACTCCACGGCGCGCGTATCGGTGCAGAGGGCGGCGGCGCGGTCCCCGGCCTGGCGGGCGTAGCGGGCGGCCTTCGTCCACACCTCGCCGCGGATGAAGTGGTGGGCCAGCTCCTCGACGTGCTCCTCCAGCCGATCGGCGTGCAGCTCCTCGATGGTGGCGCCGATGCGGGCGTGGAGTTCCCGGCGGCGGGCGTGGAGGATGGACTCGTAGGCCACGTCCTGGGTGAGGACGTGCTTGAAGACGTACTCGAGGTCGCCGGCCCCCATCTTCTCGTACACGAACTCCAGCGCCTTGAGATCGGTGAGGGCCCGCTCGACGCGGTCGGTGGCCTCGGCCACGCGCCGCAGAAGACGGAGGGCGAACTCGTGCCCGATGACGGAGGCGATCTGCACCGTCCGCTTCTGCTGCTCGTCCAGCCTGTCGATGCGGGCGGCGATGATGTCCTGGACACGGTCCGGCACCAGGATGGCGGAGGCGGGCCGTGTCAGCGTGAGCCGGCCGCCCTCGGTCCGCACGGCCCCGCTCTCGACCAGCGCCCTCCCGATCTCCTCCAGGAAGAACGGGTTGCCCTCGGCCTTGCGGGCGATGATCGTCGCCAGGTCGTCGGGGAGGTCCTCGATGCCGAGGGTGGCGCGGACCAGCTGGTGGGCGTCGGCGTCGTCCAGCGGCTCCAGGACCAGCCGCGTGATGTAGGTGTGCTCGGAGAAGCGCGGCCGGTACGAGGGGCGCCAGGTCAGCATCAGGAGGATCGCCTCGCCGGCGAGGCCGTTGATCAGCTCCTCGAGGTAGTCCTCGGAGGCGCTGTCCATCCACTGGAGATCCTCGACCACAAGCACCACCGGTCGCCGCTGGCTCGACCGGCGTGTGAGCTGGCTGATCGCGCGGAACATGCGGGCGCGGCGCTCGGTGGCATCCATGGAGGCGATCCCTGCATCACCAGGATCCACCGAGAGGGCGTAACGCAGGTACGGGGCCAGCTCGGCGCCCGGCTCCCCCAGCGCCTTGAGGCCTCGCGTGACCTTCTCGATGATGGCCGACTCCGTGTCGGTCTCGGTGACCGCGAAGCCCTGGCGGAGGCAGTCGGCGATGGGGAAGAGCGCCGTGGACTGGCCGAACGAGAGGCAGCGCCCCTCGAGCCAGGTGGCCTGATCGCCCACGAGATGCCGCAGCTCGAGTAGCAGCCGCGACTTCCCCATGCCGGCCTCTCCCACGATGTAGACGATCTGGCCGCGCCCGGCGCGGGCCGTGACCCACGCGCGCTCCAAGGCGCTGACGGCCTCGCGCCGCCCCAGGAGTGGGTTGCGCGGCCGGAGCTCGGCCAGGCTGCGCGGGGCACCCAGCTCCCAGGCGGTGACGGGCTCCGCCCGGTTCTTGACCTGCACGGTGCCGAGGGAGGTGAGGCGGAAGTACGGGTCGATGAGGCGGCGCGTGGCGTCGGCCACCACGACCTGGCCCGGCTGCGCCATCTGTTGCATCCGGGCGGCGACGTTGGTGGTGTCGCCGACGGCCGTGTAGTCCATGCGCAGGTTGTCGCCGATGGCCGCGACGACCACGAGGCCCGTGTTGAGCCCCATGCGCACCCGGAACTCGATGCCCCGCCGGGCCTTGAGGTCTTCGCGGTAGGCCGCGAGCGCGCGCTGCATGGCGAGCGCCGCCAGCGCGGCGCGGCGGGCATGATCCTCGTGGGCCACGGGGGCGCCGAAGAGCGCCATGAGGCCATCGCCGAGGAACTGGTTCACCGTGCCCTCGTAGCGGTGCACGGCGGCCAGCATCAGCTCGAAGGCGCGGTTCATGAGGGCGTGCACCTCCTCGGGATCGAGGGCTTCCGCGAGGGAGGTGAAGCCGGAGACATCCGCGAAGAAGACCGTGACCTGCTTGCGCTCGCCCTGGAGCGTCGCGCGATCCTTGAGGATGCGCTCGGCCAGATGCTGGGGGGTGTAGCCGGCGGGGGCCACGGCGCGCGGATCGTCTTCCGACGAGAACCGGGCGCGGGAAGGCGCAGGGAGGGGCTCGGCGTCCGGGCGCGCGCCGGCGTCCACGCGCGCCCCGCAGTCGGCGCAGAACTTCTTCCCGGGGGAGACGCGCGCCCCGCAGGCGGGGCAGACGGCGTCGAGACGGGCGCCGCATTCCTCGCAGAACCTGGCGCCGGGGCGGGTCGCGGCTCCGCAGGATGAGCAGGTCATCGGCCGCATTGTGCCACGGTCTCGCACCCGAGAGAAGGCTTGCGGCTCCGTGGCGCCCCGGAGTAGGCTACCCGGTGGCGACACCACAGGGGGCGGATCCAACCGGTTGGCCCACGGCCAGCATGCGCGAGCCTGGTGAGACTGCTGCTTCACGATCACCGAGATCGTGAATTACGAGGACCTGGGCTTCTTCGAGCCGGGCGCCGGCTGGCGCGCGGCCGAGAGCGGTGAGACCCGGCTCGGCGGATCGCTGCCGGTGAACACCTCGGGCGGGCTCAAGTCGTGCGGCCATCCCATCGGCTCCTCCGGGGTCCGGATGATCAACAACATCCACGACCAGCCGGTGGGCCGGGCCGGCAAGATGCAGGTGAGGGGCGCCGACATGGGGCTGGCGCACAACCTCGGCGGCCCCGGCGCGGTCTCGGCCGTGGCCGTGCTCTCCCAGCCGTAGCGGACGTTCGCGCGCGGCTCGATCAGGCCGGAGCGCCGGCATGGGCTCCAGGCAGGCCCATCTTCGCAACTCCAAGGAGGAAGAGATGGCGGAGCTCACGCGGCGCTACATCGTCATGCCCATGGCCACCGAGGCCCCGTTCGAGCCGTCCGACCCGGACGCGGTCTTCGTCCTCAAGCCCTGGAAGGATCCGGCAGCGCTCCAGGCGCTCGAGACCTACCGCGCCCACTGCTACCCCGAGCTGGCACAGGACCTGGATGGCTGGATCAAGACGATCAAGGCGGGCCCGGTGGTTCGCGGCGGGGTCGGTGAGCGAAACGCCCAGTACCTCACCTCCCGGCCGGCGCCGCCTCCGGCTGCGGCCAGGGCCCGCCCCGGAGCTCCGGCCGCGCGCCCTGCGAGGGCCAAGGCGAAGGCTCGGCCCAGGCCTCAGGTGAAGCATCAGGCCAAGAAGGCCAAGCCACCTACACGGAAGGAGAAGCGGCACTAGGCAGACAGCCTCAATGCCCATCAACATCGACTCGGCGGTGGATTACCTGCTACAGGCCCGCCTCACCCACCTTACCGTCCAGCCGCTCACCGAGTTCGCCCCGGACCTCACGCTGGAGGAGGCCTACGCCGTCCAGCGCGCGCTCGAGCAGGCGCTGATCCTGCGCGGCGAGCGCGTCATCGGCTGGAAGTCGGGCTTCACGAACCCCGCCCTCCAGGAGCGCCACGGCGTGACCGAGCCCGTGCTGGGGTTCATGCTGGCCTCGGGGGTCTACTCGGGCGGGGATGCCGTGCCCGCGGAGCGCTTCGCGGCGCTCGGCGTGGAGGTAGAGGTGGCCTTCCTCATGAAGGCCGACCTCGCCGGGCCGGGCGTGACTCCGGTGTCGGCGCTTCTGGCCATCGAGGGCGCCATGCCCTCCTTCGAGCTGATCGACTTTCGCTTCTCGGGGACGCCGCGCGGGGTGGACGTGATCGCCGACGGTGTCTACACCAATGCCATCGTGCTGGGGCGCCCGCTGACGCCGGTGGCGGGGCTGGACCTGTCGCTCGAGGGCGTGGTGTACGAGCAGAACGGCCAGGTGATCGCCACCAATACGGCGGCCGAGGTGCTGGGCAACCCGCTCATCTCGCTGGCGTGGCTCGCCAACACGCTGGGCCGGATGGGGCGCGGGCTCAGGGCGGGCGAGGTGGCGCTGACCGGCTCCATCTCCAGGGTGCTGCGCCCCAAGGCGGGCGAGAGCGTGCGCGCCTCCTTCACCCGCCTCGGCTCCGTCTCCTGCCGGTTTGTGTAGGCGTCCCCGATCATCGCTTGCGCCTGCGGCACGGCGGTCGCTATCCTTACCCGGAGGAGCAGTCCAATGGTTCAGCGGAGCGTGGCGAGAATCCCCCCGGCGTCGGCCAGGGTGCCCTACTGGATGCGGGCGAGCCGCGGGCGGAGTCGCCCCCGGCTCGACATCGTCAGCGAGGAGGACGCGAGCCCGGCCGTCCGCGAGTGCTTCGACGAGATCACCGCCACCCTCGGCTTCCCGGTCGTCAACGTCATCTTTCGCGCCTTCGCCAGGTACCCGCGCTTCCTCGCCCTGTCCTGGGACCTGCTCAAGCCCAACGTGCTCACCCAGGACCTCTTCGACAAGACCCAGGTCCTCCGCCGCCAGGCCCAGCTCGTCGTGCGCGAGAACCTCGGTGTCGGCGACCACCGGGCGGTGCTCCGGATGCGCGGATCGTCCGACGACGCGCTCGCCCGGATCCGGGCCGCGCTCGACTTCGTCCTCTACTGCGACCCGTTCCTTCTCCTGATCGCCTCGGCGCTCCAGTCCTCGCTCTCCGGGCACCCGCTCTCCGGCAAGCCCTGGGCGCACCTCCTGCCGATGCACACCAATCCCACGCGCTTTCAGGATCTCAAGCTCGTGGAGATGGAGGAGGCGCCCCCCGCGGCCCAGGCGATCTACACGGAGATGATGCAGACCCACGGAACGACCTTCGTCCCCACGGACTACCGTGTGCTGGGGCGGTGGCCCGACTGCCTGACTGTCGTGTGGCAGGACTGGAAGCAGCGGATCCAGACGCCGGCCTACGAGGCCGGGGTGCGCCAGCTCAACGAGCTGGCCCAGGCCCTGGCCCTGGACCTGCCATTCGGCTTCGCGCTCTCCCCCCAGACACTGGGGACGGCCGGCTTTACTCCGCTGCAGGTTTCCGATATCCTGGCCACCGTCGATTTCTTTCAGGGACTCCTGCCGGCCCTCATCGTGAACATCACCGCGTTCAGGATCGGCCTCGAAGGCGGCTGCCGGCCGGCTCCGATCGCCTGAAGCCTCGCACCCGAAGTCTAGGGAGGCGCACACATGAACTGGCGCGCGCTCGCAACGGCATCTCTCGCCCTCGCCCTCGCCCTGGCGCTGTCCACCACCGGCCCCGCGGAGGCGCAGAAGAAGCGCCTGGCCATGGGCTGCACCGCCGCGACCTCCAGCCACTACGCGTACTGCGTGGGCCAAGCCAAGGCCATCAACACGGCGGTGCCCGAGGTGGACGTCTCGGTCGTCGAGACCGGGGCCACCGTGGACAACCTTAAGCGCATGCAGAAGGGCACGATCGACTACGGGCTCATCACCAACGAGCAGGTGTACCTGGCCCACAGGGGAGAGGGGGCCTGGAAGGACGGCCCGTTCCCGGATATCAGGAATCTCTGGTACTACACTATCTCGGCCGTGTACGTCGTGGTCCGCGAGGAGACCGGCGTCAAGTCCATTGAGGAGCTCGCCGGGAAGAAGTTCAGCCCCGGCTTCCGCGGGTCGGCCACGGAGAAGATGACCGAGGCCTCCCTCACTCACCTGGGCGTCAAGGCCGACTGGTTCCGCGGCGGCAACGCCGACCTGGTGGACGCCATGAAGGACAAGCGCCTCGTCGGCAACGCCAAGGCCGGCGACGGCTTCCGCCTGGACGCCTCCAGCATGGATATCGCCACCAGCACGCCCATCCGCGTCCTGCCCTGGACCGACGAGCAGGTCCGCAAGGTCAAGACCCAATTCCCGTACTACCCGTGGGTCAGGGTGCCGGCGGGGTCCGTCAAGGGCATGGGCGAGTTCTGGACCCAGGCAGTGGTGGTCGGCTTCTCGGCTCCCAAGTCCATGCCGGTGGACGTGGCGTACCGGCTCGTCAAGGCCGTGATCGAGGACAAGGAGCACCAGCGGGCCGCCTTCAAGGGCTTGGTCGACGACCTGGGCAAGGCCACGCTGGAGCAATCGCTGTCCCCCCTCCATGCGGGGGCCGTGAAGTACTTCCGCGAGAAGGGCGTGAAGGTCCCCGACCATCTCGTCCCGCAGGAGGCCAAGTAGGGGCGTGACCCCGGCCCGGCCCAGCAGTGCTGCCCCCGTCGAGCCGGAGGTCCTGCCCGGAGAGATCAAGAGCGACGAGCCCGACGCCAGAACGCTCACCGGCGCGGTGGGGGCCGGCGTGGCGCTCGTCGCCGTGGCCTTCGCGCTCTTCCACACCTACACGGCCGCGCCGTTCGTCGGGTCATTCCCCGACCTGATCCAGCGCTCGGTGCACCTGAGCTTCGCTTTCGTCCTCTGCTTCCTCCTCTACCCGGCCTGGCCCGGCCGCTCGTCTGCTCGCCGGCCCACGGTGCTGGACGCGGCCCTGGCCGCGGCGGCCCTCGTCGCGCTGGGCTACATCATCCGCCACTACGACTGGATCATGGAGAACCCCTCGGACTCGACGCGGACCGGGGTAATCCTGGGCACCGTGCTGACCGTGCTGACGCTGGAGGCGGCGCGGCGCACCATCGGCCTCATCTTCACCGCGCTCGGCGTCATCGCCATCGCCTACGCCTATCTCGGGGCCTCCATCCCCGGGGCGTGGGGGCACCGGGGCTTCGACTGGGTGACGATCCAGGAGTCGCTGTACCTGTCCACGCAGGGCATCCTCGGCAACGTGACTGGCATCTCCGCGACCCTGGTGGCGGTGTTCCTCGTCTTCGGCGCCATCCTCTATCACACGGGGGGCGGCGAGACCTTCGTGGACCTGGCCAAGCTCATCGCCGGGCGCTCCCACGGCGGTCCCGCGAAGGTCTCCGTCTTCTCGTCCGCGTTCTTCGGCACCATCTCCGGCTCGGCCGTGGCCAACGTGGTGGTGGACGGGATCTTCAACATCCCCCTGATGAAGCGGATGAAGTACAAGGCCGAGTTCGCGGCGGCGGTGGAGGCGACGGCATCCTCAGGGGGACAGATCATGCCGCCGGTGATGGGGGCGGGGGCCTTCATCATGGCCGAATTGCTCCAGATCTCCTACACCCAGGTGGCCATCGCCGCGGCGCTGCCGGCCATCCTGTACTACCTGGGCTGCGGGGCCGCGATTCACTTCGAGGCCCGGCGGCTGGGCCTCGGCACCATCCCGCGTGCATTGATCCCCCGGGCGCGCGACGTCTTCGCCTGGCGGCGCTCGGCCGCCCTCTTCATCCCGGTGATCCTGCTCACCTACTTCCTCCTGCAGGGCTACACGGCCCAGACCTCGACCTTCTGGTCCATCATCGCCTCCCTGATCATCTTCGTCCTCTCGGGCTCCTCGCTGGCGGACTGCCGGGCGCGCGTCCTGGGCCTCTGGCGGGCCTTCGAGGCGGGGGGCAAGGGCATCGTGCTCGTCGCCACGCTCATCGCGGCGGCGGGCATCGTGATCGGGATGATCAACCTGACCGGCGTGGGCGTGAAGCTGTCCGAGTTCATCATCGGCACAGCCGGCGGCAGCTTCTTGGGCGCGCTGTTCCTCGCGATGGTGGTCTGCCTGATCCTGGGGATGGGGCTGCCCACGACGGCGGCCTACGTGCTGGCGGCCTCCGTGGTGGCGCCGGCCCTGATCAAGCTGGGCGCGCTGCCGCTGGCGGCGCATCTCTTCGTCTTCTACTTCGCCATCATCTCGGCCATCACGCCCCCCGTCTGCGCCGCGGTGTACGTGGCCGCCGCCATCGCCCGGGCGGACTGGGTGAAGACGGCGCTCATCGCGACCCGGCTGGGGCTGGCCGGCTTCATCGCCCCCTACATGTTCATCTATGCGCCGGCACTCCTCTGGCAGGGGCCGCTCGTGGAGATCGCCTGGGTCACGGTGACGGCCTGTGTAGGCGTGATCGCCCTGGCTGCGGGCTCCATGGGGTATCTGGTCCGGCCGGCGAGCCTGCGGGAGCGGGCCGCCCTGCTGGCCGCCGCCCTGCTCCTCATCAAGCCCGGCCTCGCCACCGACCTCGCCGGCTTCGCCCTTCTCGGCGCGGTGCTCGCGATCCAGCGGCTCCGCCCCGCGCCCGTGGCTCAACCCGCTTCCTGAGGAGACGCGCCCATGCCATCGGTGCTCTACGAGCAGACTGACCGCAGCTTCAAGGCGCGCTAGGGTGGAGCTCGAGGCCCTTCGCGCGCGGCTCGATGCGGCGCTCTCCGAGCGCCCCCGCATCGCGCTCGACCGGAGCGACCTCGTCTGCGCGGCCGTGCTCCTGCCCATCACCGATCACGGCGGCCCCCACCTCCTCTTCACCAAGAAGTCGGAGGCCGTGCCGCACCACAAGGGGCAGTTCTCCTTCCCGGGCGGCATCTGCGAGGAGCGGGACGCCTCGCGCGTGGAGACGGCCCTCCGCGAGGCATGGGAGGAGATCCGGCTGCCGGCCGACGCCGTGGAAGTGCTGGGGCTGCTGGACGACACGGCGACCCGCGCGACGCCGTTCGTGATCACGCCGGTGGTGGGCATCGTGCGCGGGCCCGTCACGTTCCGGCCCGACGGGCGCGAGATCGAGCGCGTGATCGAGGTGTCGCTGGACCGGCTGCGCGACCCGGCCATCTTCAGCACGGAGATGTGGGAGCGGGACGGCGAGGCCCACCCCGTGCACTTCTACCAGGTGTCCGCCGCCGACGTGGTGTGGGGTGCGACCGCGCGGATCCTGAAGCAGTTCCTGGACATCCTCGACGACGCGGAGGCGATCCCGTGAGCTACGAGACCCTGCTGGTGGACGTGGTGGACGGCGTGGCGACGGTGACGCTGAACCGGCCGGACAAGCGCAATGCGCTCAGCCAGACCCTGGTCCGTGAGCTCGAGGGGGCGCTCGGAACCCTCGAGCCGGACCCGGCCGCGCGCGTGATCGTGCTCCGCGGGGCCGGGGACAAGGCCTTCTGCGCGGGCGCCGATCTCGGCGGCGCCGCGGATCGGGGGACCACCCTGGCAGCGCGCGAGTCCTTCGCCGGCCTCCCGCGCATCCTCGAGGGCATGGCGCGGATGAAGACGCCGGTCATCGCCCAGGTCCATGGCTTCGCGCTGGCGGGCGGCTGCGGCCTGGCCGTGGGCTGCGACATCGTCGTGGCCTCGGAGGATGCGGTGTTCGGGCTGCCGGAGATCAAGATCGGCGTGCTCCCGCTGATCGTCATGGCGCCCATCCTCCGCTCGGTGGGGCGCAAGCGCGGGATGCTGATGATCCTCACGGGCGAGCAGGTGTCGGCGCGCGAGGCCTTCGAGATGGGGCTCGTGAGCCGCGTGGTGCCGCGGGCCGAGCTGGAGACCGCGGTGAGCGCGCTGGCCCGGACACTGGCGGGTCTCTCGCCCACCGCGCTCGGCATCGCCAAGGAAGCCGCTGCGGCACAGGCCGGCATGGAGTACGGGGCGGCGCTCCGCTACCTCCGGGAGCTGACGACGCTCGTCTTCATGTCCGACGACGCGAAGGAAGGAATCGCCGCTTTCTTCGAGAAGCGCCCGCCGCGCTGGACGGGCCGGTGACGCGCGTGCGCATCGCGCCCCTGGCTGGCGCCGCCCTCGGCGTGCTGCTCGGCGCCGCGCTCTGGGCCGGTGCGGTGTCCGCCCAGCCCGCCGAGTCGCCGCTCACGGAGTTATGGGATGGTCAAGGCCGGCGAGGAGCTCACCGTGCCCGGCTCCGGCGCGCCGGGCGAGCCCTGCTCCCTGACGCGGGAGAGTGCCGAAGCGGCGTGGGTAGGCTGGAACCAGGAGCAGGATCGGGCGGGCGGCTATGCGGGCTCGACGCCGACGCGCTGACGACGACGGGTTCCGCGAGGTGTCACGGCAGCCTGACCGTCGTGGCGTCTCCGCTCGTCGTGACGGCAAAGACGCCCAGGGAGGTGGAGCTGTAGGCGTAGGGGCTCCAGCCCGCGGGGGGGGCAGGGGTCGAGGCCATGAAGGGCCCAGACACCATGCCGTCGCTATTGGTGGTTGCGACGTTGAGGTCGGCCAGCGTGGACGGCAGGGTCCGCATGTGCGAGGAGTACATGCTGATG
This sequence comes from Candidatus Rokubacteria bacterium GWA2_70_23, assembly GCA_001788395.1. Classification (GTDB taxonomy): domain Bacteria; phylum Methylomirabilota; class Methylomirabilia; order Rokubacteriales; family CSP1-6; genus UBA12499. Next base: position 6,043 of record MGBT01000128.1, on the reverse strand, counting down.
GCCGACACGAGGGTGCGGGCGTCGGCCTCGGCCTTGGCAATGCGGGCCCGCGCCTGCATGTTGGCGTAGAGCGGGACGGCGATGGCCGCCAGGATGCCGATGACGGCCACGACGATCATGAGCTCGATCAGGGTGAAGCCCCGAGCGGCTCGTCGCGGGCGCTGTCCGTGAGGCCGGGAGCCCATCAAGAATCAGGCTAGCACCGTTGCCGCCGTCTTCCCGCAGGGTTTCTGCCAGGCGGGGGCGCCGTACCTCCGCAGATGGGCCTGTTTCAGCGGCCTGCTAGGGCCACCAGAGGTAGAGGAAGCGGGGGCCCGCGCCGCCGACGAGGGCGGCGAGGTGGGCCACGGCCGCCTCCGCGGTGGGCGCGGCCGGGGTCGAGGAGTAGAAGTTGGCGCGGTACTCCCTCGGGCGGTGGTACATGACAACGCGCGCCTCGCTGAGCCCCGCCGCCTGCCGCGCCGTCTCCACCGCGTCATCCAGATACCCCACCCGGTCCACGAGGCCGAGGGCGCGCGCCTGCTCGGCCGTGTAGATGCGCCCGTCGGCCGCGGCGCGGACACGCTCCTCCGGCATCTTCCGGGAGGCGGCGATGAGGCGCACGAAGCGGCCGTGCATGTCGTCGATCACGCCCTGGAAGATGGCGCGCTCCTCGTCGGTGAGGCTGCGAAAGGGCGAGCCCGCGTCCTTCCTGGGCCCCGACTTGATGGCGAGCGGCGCGACGCCGATCTTCTCCAGCAGCCCCTGGGCGTTCACGGTGAGCATGACCACGCCGATGCTGCCCGTGATGGCCGTCGGATGGGCGATGATGGTGTCGGCCGCCAGCGCGACGTAGTACCCGCCCGAGGCGCCCACGTCCATGATCACCGCGACCACGGGGATCTTCTTCCGCGCCTTGAAGGCGGAGATCTCGTGGTGGAGGATGTCCGAGGCCGTGATGGTGCCGCCCGGGCTGTTGATGCGGACGATGAGGGCCCGCACGCGGTCGTCCTGCTCGGCGCGCCGCAGCTCCTCGCGCACCCGCGCGAGCAGGGGGACCCGCGGCGGCGGCGTGCCGATGGACAGCCCGGGCGTGTCCTCGGCCAGCACGCCGGAGAGGTCCATCAGCAGGATCTTGGCCGCGCCCGAGCCCTCCACGGTCTCTTCCACGAGCGGGCGGATGCGCGGCTGGAAGTCGAGGGAGATCACCGAGCACCCGGAGAGGACGAGGGCCGCGAGGAGCGCGGCGACGGAGCCGGACAGGCGGGAGGAGCGCATGGCGGGAGTATACGGGCGGCGCCCAGCATTCTCAACGACTGGGCGCTATAATCGAGGAGCCCCATGCGCTACATCGTGAGACCAGAGGACGTGCCGCCCTACTCGCCCCCCCTGCACGCGGGCACCGTGAACCGGCGGCTCGTGGGGCGCGACGTGAACGGCTCCACCCAGGTGGAGGTCGTGCTCGGGACGCTCGAGCCGGGCGGTGTCGCGATGCGCCACAGTCACGACGCCCAGGAGCAGGCCATCTACATCCTCGAGGGGCGGGCGCTCATCGAGGTGGGCGACGGCGTGAAGGAGGAGGTGGGGCCGGGGACCGCCTGCTTCTTCCCCGCGGGCGTCGCCCACCGCGTGGAGGCGCTCACGGCGGTGAAGACACTGGTCATCTACGCGCCGCCGCTCGAGCGCTCCACGGCCGACCAGCCGTTCCGTCCCGCCTGAGCCGTGACGACGTGAGCACTCTGACGCTGGAGGACGTCAGGGCCGCGGCCGCGCGGCTCCATGGGCGCATCCACCGCACGCCTGTGATGACGAGCCGCTCCTTCGACGAGGCGAGTGGCTTCTCGGTCTTCTTCAAGTGCGAGAACCTGCAGCGGGCCGGGGCCTTCAAGATCCGCGGGGCGCTCAACAAGCTCCTGTCGCTCTCGGATTCGGAGCGCGCGCGGGGCGTCGTGGCCTTCTCCTCCGGCAACCACGCCCAGGGGGTCGCGCTCGCCGCGCGCCTCACGGGGGCCAGCGCGATGATCCTGATGCCGACGGATGCGCCCGCGCTCAAGCTCCAGGCCACCCGCGGCTACGGCGCCGAGGTGGTCTTCTACGACCGCCGTACCGAGGACCGGGAGGAGCGGGCCAGGGAGCTCGTGGCGCGCACGGGGCGGGTGCTGGTGCCGCCCTATGACGACCCTGCCATCATGGCCGGGCAGGGGACGGCGGCGCTGGAGCTGTTCGAGGAGGTCGGCGCGCTCGACGTCCTCCTCACGCCCGTGGGCGGCGGTGGGCTCATGGCCGGCTGCAGCACGGTGGCGAAAGCGCTCCATCCACGGATCAGCGTCTTCGGGGTGGAGGCAGACAGCGCCAACGACACCTACCTGTCTCTCCAGACGGGCGAGCGCGTGGCCATCGCGCCGCCCCCCACCATCGCCGATGGCATCCGCAACCTCTCGCCGGGGGCGCTCACCTTTCCGGTGCTCCAGCAGAACCTCTCCGGCGTGCTTCTCGTCTCCGACGCGGAGATCGAGGCCGCCATGCGCTTTCTGCTGTTCCGCTGCAAGCTTCTCGTCGAGCCGACGGGCGCCGTCGCCGCGGCGGCGGTGCTGGCGGGCAAGATGCCGCTCGGGACGGGGTTGCGCGTGGGTGTGGTGCTGTCGGGCGGCAACGTGGACCCCGAGGTCCTGGCCCGCATCATCAGTCCGGGCTGAGGGGTCAGCGAATTCTTGGCAGCCATGTATCCCAGGAGGCCAGCGTGAGTGGACGGGATCGGCGGGGGGCCGAGCGAGCCAGGGCGGACTGGCCGCTGACCATCGAGACTTTCGACCGGCGGGTGATCACGGGCCAGGTCCTGGACGTCAGCACCTCGGGGATGCGCGTCCGGACGGCGAGTGACTTGCCCGTCGGCGCGGCGGTGACCGTGCGCGTGGCGCTCCCTCAGGGGGCCGACCGGCTCGAGGTGGTCGCCCGCGTGGCGAGGCGGACCAGCGAGGACCTCGCGCTCGACTTCATCGGCCTGCCGGAGACCGAGGCGCGGCGCGTGAAGCCGCTCGTGTCGGCGTGGGAGGCGAGGCGGCGCGCGCCGCGCGTGCACACCCCCGTGCCCGTCAGCATCGAGAAGCGGATGGACGGCAGCGCGCGCGGCGAGACGGTGGACCTGAGCGCGTTCGCTGCCAGGGTCGCGACGGAACTGGCGCTCCAGCCCGGGGACCTGGTGACCCTCTCCCTCTCCCCGGCGGCGCCCGGCACCACGCTCACGCTGCCGGCGGTGGTGTGGGACGTGGGCAGCACGGGGTCGCTGCTCGTCTTCGTGAACCTGCCCCGGAGCGACTTCGGTCGACTCGGGGCCTACGTGTCGAGCCTGCTCCAGCGCGAATCCTGAGCGTGGCGGGCCCGCGCCCACTTTCGAATTGACAGGCGGCGAAGCCACCGCATAAGATGAATGGCGGTTCAGTCACCCGCCATGCGAGACCCTGACAAGCCCCAGCAGATCATCGATGCCGCGGTTCGGGTGTTCGCCCGGAAGGGCTACTACAACGCCCGCGTCTCCGACATCGCCAAGGAGGCGGGGATCGCGGCGGGCACCATCTACCTCTACTTCCGGACCAAGGACGACATCCTCGTCACCCTCTTCCGGGAGAAGATGACGGAGTTCGTGGGGACGGTGCGCAAGGCCATCGCCGACGAGCCGGACGCGGTGGCCAAGCTGCGGCGGCTCATCCATCTGCACTTCGAGCTCCTCGAGGGGCGCCCGGAGCTGGCGGAGGTCGTCCAGGTCGAGCAGCGCCAGGGGCAGAAGTTCTTCCGCGGCGCCTCGGCCCACGAGATCTCCTCCTACTTCGCCCTGATCGGGTCGGTGCTGGAGGAGGGGGTGGCCGAGGGCCGCCTCCGTCCGACCCTCCCCGTCAAGATCGCCACGAAGACGCTGTTCGGGGCCATGGACCAGATGGCGACCTCCTGGGTGCTGGGCAAGCGCGGCTATCAGCTGGCGGACACGGCGGATGCGGTCGCCGACATCTTCCTGCAGGGCGTCGCGGTCCGTTAACCGAGACAAAGGAGAGACTTGCGATGCCGTACGAGACGCTGATCCTGACCCGCGAAGAGAGCTTCGCCGTCATCACGCTCAACCGCCCCCCGGCCAATGCCATCAGCGAGCAGCTCATGCGCGATCTGAACGCCGCGCTGTCCGAGCTGGAGCATGACGACGCGGTGCGGTCCATCATCATCACGGGGGCGGGCGACAAGATCTTCTGCGCGGGCGCCGACCTCGGCTCGGCCTTCTCCGGTCCCGACGTCGGCTCGTTCATTCGCTTCGGCAACAGCGTGGTGCGGCGTATCGAGCGCTTCCCGAAGCCGGTGATCGCCGCCATCAACGGGCATGCCCTGGGGGGCGGCTGCGAGATCTCCATGGGCTGCCACATCCGCATCCTGAAGGAGACGGCGCGCATGGGCCAGACGGAGTCCAATCTGGGCCTCATCCCGGGCTATGGCGGCACCCAGCGCTTCCCGCGGCTGATCGGCCGAGGTCTGGCGCTCGAGCACCTGATCCTCGGCACCCAGATCCCCGCCGCCGAGTGCTATCGCCTCGGGCTCGTCAACCGGCTGTCGAAGGACGGGGAGACGCTCGACGACGCCAAGGCGATGGCGCGCGAGCTGGCCAAGCGCCCGCCGATCGCGACGCGCCTCATCATCGAGGCCGTGGACGACGGGATCCAGGCGCCCATCGATCAGGCCATCGAGATCGAGGTGCGGGCCTTCGAGAAGGTGCTCAAGACCGAGGACGCGGGCGAGGGCATCCAGGCCTTCTTCCAGAAGCGCCCCGCCAACTTCAAAGGGAAGTAGCCATGGATCTTGGCATCTCGGGAAAGGTGGCGCTGGTGACGGGGGGCGCGCGGAGCCTGGGCCGGCAGGACTGCCTCACGCTGGCGGCCGAGGGTTGCAAGGTGATCGTCCTCGACCTGAACGGCGAGGGCGCGTCGGGGACGGCGACGGAGATCACCGGGGCCGGCGGCACCGCGCGGGGCTACGAGGTGGACATCACCACCCGGCCGCAGCTGGCCGAGGTGCTGCAGAAGGCGCAGAGCGAGGTGGGGCCCGTGGACATCTGCGTCAACAACGCGGGGATCATCTACACGCTTGGCCAGCTCAAGGACATGAGCGACGCCGACTGGGATTTCAACCTGTCGGTGAACCTCACCGGGACCTACAACGTCACGAAGGTGGTGTTCCCCGGCATGCGGGAGCGGAGGTGGGGGCGGGTGATCTGCATGGCGTCCATCGCCGGCCTCATGGGCGGCTTCGGTCAGACCGCCTACTCGACGAGCAAGATGGGCGTGGTGGGCTTCGCCAAGTCGGTGGCGCTGGAGGGCGCGCGCTACAACATCACGAGCAACGTGATCGCCCCCGGCATCATCGGGCCCAATGCCAACCTGTCCCCGCTGTACGAGCGTATGGTCACGCGCGTGGCGATGCAGAAGGAGGGCGATCCGACGGACGTGGCCAACGCCATCGCCTTCCTCTGCTCCGAGCGCGCCCGCTACATCACCGGCGCCGTGCTGACGGTGACCGGTGGAATGGATCTGTTCACGTTCTAGCGCACGAGACCACTGACGGCACACGAGGAAGAGGAGGACCACCGATGCCCACTGTGACAGAGACCTTCGACGCGATGGCCAGCAAGTTCCAGGCGAGCAAGGCGGCCGGCATCAACGCCACGATCCAGTACGACATCGCGGGGGATCAGGGCGGCACCTGGCACGCCGTCATCAAGGACGGCGCCTGCGCCGTGAACGCCGGGCCCGGGACCAACCCGAACCTGACGCTGACCATGTCCTCCCAGGACTGGCTCGACATGGTCGGCGGCAAGCTCTCCGGGCAGATGGCCTTCATGTCCGGGAAGCTGAAGCTGAAGGGTGACATGGGCCTGGCCATGAAGGTGGGCTCCCTCTTCCAGGTCTAGCAGGCCGCTGAAAAAGGCCCATCTGCTGCGTTGGCGCCCTCGGCCGCACGCTCAACGTGGCTCGCTCACGCTCGCCCGGATCTCCGGATGCGCTCACCTCGCCTCCGGCTCGGCTCGCCA
>MGBT01000127.1 GCA_001788395.1 Candidatus Rokubacteria bacterium GWA2_70_23 | reverse complement strand
GACGAGACGCTCGCCCGCCTCGTGGAGATCCCGCAGGTGGCCGCCATCAAGGAGGCCCTCTTCGACGCCAAGCGCTTCCGCGAGATCGTCAACGTGGTGCGGAGCGCCCCGCGGCGCATCACCATGCTCACGGGCAACGACAACTTCATCTGGGAGTCCTACCTCCTGGGCGCCGAGGGCGCGCTGCTGGGCGCCTGCGCCGTCACCACGCGGACCCACGTGGAGGTGTACGAGGCCGCCATGCGCGGCGACTGGGCCACGGCCCGCGCCAAGGGCGACCGCATCCAGAAGCTGGTGGACGCCGTCTTCGCCGCGCCGGTGCGCGACTACCGCGCCCGGTCCAAGGAAGTGCTAGTGATGCAGGGGATCCTCGCCCACGGCCACATGCGGCCGCCGCTCCTGCCCGTGGGGCCCGAGGACCGCCAGCGGCTCAAGCGGGCGCTGGAGGAGGCCGGGGAGCTGTAGTGCCCGACCCGATCCCGGCGCTCCTGCCGACCACGGTCATCGGCTCCTACTCCCTGCCCCGCTGGCTCGAGCACGCCCGCGAGGGCCACAAGTCGGGCGCTCTCGGCGATGCCGAGCTGGACGAGGCCCACGACAACGCCGTCAAGGCCTGCCTGAAGGACCAGGAGCTGGCCGGCGTGGACGTGGTCACCGACGGCGAGCTGCGCCGGGAGACCATGATCTACTTCAACCCGGACTGCGGGCTCAAGTTCACCCGGCGCGCGGTGGCCTACGCCAAGCTCCAGGCCATGGTAGCCGGCGCCAGCCTCGTGCGAGAGGATCTCGGCCAAGCCTGAGGCTCGCACCCGCTCGCCCCTCGCTCCGCTCGGCGCCCGGATTTCGAGTACAATGCGGCCGTTCCGAGCCATGCTGAACGGGCACAAGTTCGTCGAGGTCTCCGACGTGGTCAGGGTGTTCGCCACCCCCGAGGGGGAGGTCCGGGCGCTGGACGGCGTCTCCTTCGACGTGCAGCAGGGCGAGTTCCTCTCCATCGTGGGCCCCTCCGGATGCGGCAAGAGCACGCTCGCCATGCTGATCGCGGGGCTCATGCGCCCGAGCGCGGGGCTCGTGGCCGTCGGTGGACGCACCGTGGACCGCCCTCAGACCAGCCTCGGCATCGTCTTCCAGAACCCCGTGCTGCTGGCCTGGCGCTCCGCCCTCGACAATGTGCTGCTGCAGGTCGAGATGCGGGGGCTCGATGTGCGGCAGTACCGCCACAGCGCCATGGAGCTGCTCGCCAGCGTGGGGCTCGAGGGCTTCGAGAAACGTCTCCCCCACGAGCTGTCGGGGGGCATGAAACAGCGGGTGGCCATCTGCCGGGCGCTGATCCACGACCCCCCGCTCCTCCTGATGGATGAGCCCTTCGGCGCGCTGGATGCCTTGACCCGCGACCAGATGACGCTGGACATCCAGGGCATCTGCGCGCGCGGAAGCAAGACCGTCCTCTTCATCACCCACTCCATCACCGAGGCCGTGTTCCTCTCGGACCGGATCATCGTGATGACCCCGCGCCCCGGACGCATCGACGGGATCATCGACGTGGAGATGCCCCGGCCGCGCCGGCTGGCCGTCCGCGAGGGCCCGGCCTTCGCCGCCTACACCCGGCAGATCCGTGACCGCTTCATGGCGCGCGGTGTGCTCCGCGACATCGAGGACCCCTCGCCCCTCGCTCCGCTCGGGGGATTTCCATCTCCGCTCGCCTCGCCTCGCGGCTGCGGCTCGCCCCTCACCCCGCCCTCTCCCCCCGGGGGAGAGGGGGCCGCGGGAGCGTAGCGTGAGGTGGCGCGAGTGGAGTCCCCCGGCGATCACCATTCTCGTGACGCTCGTTGCGTGGGAGGCCTGGGTGGTGGGCTTCCGGGTTCGTGAATACCTGCTGCCGGCGCCGAGCGGCATCCTCGCGGTCCTGGCCGCCGAGTGGCGCTACCTGGCGCTCCACACCGGCGTCACGGTGTACGAGATCCTGTGGGGCTTCTTCCTCTCCATCGTGGTGGGCATTCCGCTGGCCATCGTGATCGTCTACTCGCCGGTGCTGGAGCGCGCCATCTACCCGCTGCTCGTGGCCGCGCAGTCCGTGCCCAAGATCGCCATCGGGCCGCTGCTGATCGTCTGGGCGGGGCTCGGCATCTTCCCCAAGGTGCTCGTGGCCTTCCTGATCGCCTTCTTCCCGGTGGTCATCGACACGGTGGCGGGGCTCCGCTCGGTGGAGCCGGAGATGCTCCACCTGGCGCGCTCCATGGGCGCCAGCGAGTGGCGCGTCTTCCTCAAGATCCGGCTGCCCAACGCGCTCCCGAACATCTTCGCGGGGCTCAAGGTGGCGGTGACGCTGGCCGTGGTGGGCGCCATCGTCGGCGAGTTCATCCAGGCGGACCGGGGCCTGGGCTACGCCCTCCTCCAGGCCAGCGCCATGTTGAACACCAAGCTGGCGTTTGCCAGTATCCTGATCCTGGCGGGGATCGGGACGGTGCTGTTCGTCATCGTGGACTGGATCGAGCGGCTCCTGATCCCCTGGCACGCATCCCAGCGAGTGGAGACGGCCGCGGGAACCCTGTAGCGACACACACCCCATGGGAGGGACAGTCATCATGAAACGCGTGGCGGCAGTTCTCGCATCCGTGGCCGCGCTCCTGCTGTTCGGGCTCCCGCCCGCGGCGGAGGCGCAGAAGAAGATGGACAAGGTGACGCTCCGCCTCAACTGGTACGCCTACGGCGAGCACGCGCCGTTCGCCTATGGCCTCAAGAAGGGGTTCTACGAGGCGGAGGGGATCGACCTGCAGATCCTCGAGGGCAGCGGATCGGGGCCGGTGGTGCAGGCCATCGGCGCCGCCACCGACCGCTTCGGCTACGCCGACGCCTACGCCATGGCCGGCCTCCTCGCCAAGGGCGTGCCGGTGAAGATGATCGCCACCTTCGTCCAGACCAGCCCGCTCAGCATCATCTACTTCGCCGACAAGCCCATCAAGGGGCCCAAGGACCTCGAGGGCAAGAAGGTGTCGTTCACGGCGGGCGACTCCATCCACCAGGCCTTCCAGGCGCTGCTCAAGGTCAACAACGTGGACAAGTCGAAGGTGCAGGAGGTGTACTTCGACCCCCGCGGCAAGATGACGGCCGTCATGGCCGGGCAGGTGGACGCCATGGGCGGCTACTACACGACGCAGGCGGGACAGATCGAGGCCCAGACGAAGAAGAAGGCCGCCTACTTCCGCTACGTGGACTTCGGCGTCAACGCGCTCTCCCAGGGGCTGCTCGTCAACGCCAAGTATCTCGGCGAGAAGGACCTCAACTGCCGCATGGTCCGGGCCAGCAGCAAGGCGTGGACAGAGGCCGCCAGGAGCCCCGAGGAGGCGGCGAAGATCCTCGTGGAGATGTTCCCCAAGGCGGGCGCCGTGGAGCTGAACCTCGCGCAGTGGAAGGACACGGTCCAGCTCATGTACACCGCCAACACCCGAGGCAAGGCCGCCGGCTGGATGGCCAAGGAGGACTGGGACACCCTCCTCAGTCTCCAGAAGACCTACGGCAATATCGAGACGAAGGCGCCGGCCGACTACTACACCAACGAGTTCTTCGACTGCAAGTAGCGGCGCAGGGCAAGGGCTACCGACGGGTCAGTCGGGCTCACGCAGCCAGGCGGCGCATGTGTAGAGGAAGAGGCAGGGCGGGGCGATGCCACGGCTCGCCAGCAGCCCCTCGGCCGTGCCGAGTAGCCCCTGCACGCGGAGCTCCGAGCTGGCCTGGCCCATGGCCCAGGCCAGCGTCTCCGCCACCGCTCCACCGCGGACCCGGGCCCGCGCTATCGCCCGCACTGCCTGGCCATCAGGGGGCCCCGGGAGGACGGCCTCCATCGTCCTGAGGGCCCCGAGCCCGTCCCCCGCGTGGGCCTGCAGAACGACCACGCCCCAGAGGGCGCCGGTGCGGCTCACATCACGCGAGATCAGCCTGGCGGTCCGGACCGCGCCGTCGATGTCACCGGCCAGCGCCTGGACCTTCGAGATGTCCTTGAGAGCCCAGTGTCGGTAGCTCTCATCGCCGATGGCGGAGGCGGTCTGGATCGCTCCAGGAATGTCGCCTGAGCGCGCCTGTGCCAGCGATACAACAGCGACAAGTTCACCCGGAAATCTGCGGCGCCGCTCGAGTGCCTCCGCGGCCTGGAGCGCCTGCCTGATGGCATTCGCCGCCTCCGCCCTGGCGCCCGAGCGCCCGGCCCGGACGGCCACGATCTCGAAGAGGAACCTCCGCGCTGACGCCGATCTGGTTGCGGTAGCGAGCTGAATGGCTCCGCCGAGGTCTCCGGCCCTCAGCTGGGCCCGCAGAATGGCCAGGCGCGCATCGAGCGCAATCCGCGCGGGATCCTCGGGGCTCAGTGACGACAACGCATTCAGGGATGACAGGGTCCGAAGCGCTCCCGCAACGTCGCCGGCCTCAGCCTGGGCTCCTGCGACGCGGCTCAGGGGTCTGGCCCGCCTCAGGTCGCCCCCCGGAATCTCGCCGACCGTGTTGAGGGCTGCGGGAACCGCGCCGAGCCTCGCCTGGGCGACAGCCACACTGGTGAGGGCACGGGCACGCCAGTCATCGAGCCAGCTGGAGACGTTCGGCGGCACACCCTCAGCGGGGGTGGCGCGAGCTTCCCGGAGGGCATCGGCCAGCGCGGCACCGGCCTCCGCCCGTCTCCCGGCCGCGCCGAGGCCGACGGCGAGGTCGGCGAAGGCCTCGGCTCTGGCCCTGCTGTCGCTCAGGAGGGCGATCCGGGGGGCGGGCAGCATCGGTCTGCCCTGTCCCGGCCAAGGCCTTGACCATCCTGGCTATGCCCTCTTGCCTGAGTACGGCGCGGGTCAGCCGCTCGAGGGCCGTGAGCGCTCCGGGCGCATCGCCGCGGATCGCCCACTCCACCGCTACCTCGGCGATCGCGCGCTCCCGCGTGAAATCACCCGGCGCCTCGCCAGTGTCCTCGAAGGTGACACCGAGTAGCGTCTTCACGCCGGTGGGGCCCGCTCCAGCTCGAGCCTGAGCCCGCGCGATCTCCCACAGCAGGTACTCCCGCGGCTCGCGCCACGGCAACACCGCAGCCATGCCGGCGGCGCGGCTCAGGATCTCGAGGGGATCAGCCGGGTTGGCCCATGGCTCGCCTCCCACGGAATCCTGGCCCGCGCAGACCGAGGGCGCGAGAGCCACGAGGAAGAAGGCGAGCCGGCTAAGACGCGCGAGCGGCAACCCGATTCAGCGCCGGTATCGCCAGCGGCTCGCTCGTACCGCGTCGAGGAGGGGCGAGGGCTCAAGGCCGGCCATCTCATCGCGCGTGTACGGGAAGATGTCGACTCCCACCGGGAATGCCCCGGGCAGAAGGTCGGGAATCCTGTCGCGAGGCGGCTTGGCGGCGGCCGTCAGGACGATGAAGAGATCGACGTCGCTGCCCGGGGCCCAGGTGCCCGTCGCGAACGATCCGAAGACGACGATCTCCTCCACGTCGGGACGGGTCCGGAGGATGTCTGCCGCGTAGGCGTCCAGCGCCCGGCGGACACCGGCTTCATCGATTGACTTGATCTCGACAGAAGCCAAGGATCGCCTCCGCAAGGGCGATGGCCCGGTCGGCCTCGCCGCGGGTGTAGAGGTCGGCCGGCGCGCCCCGCTCGAAGCCGCTGGGGTACCGGGTCGGGATGTAGTGCTTGTCCAGCTCCTTCGCGTGGTCTATCAGCGCCTCGTCCGGTCGGACCGACTCGGGAAGACTGGCGAGGAGCACGCTCAGGGTGTGGCCCCAGGCATCGAGGTGAAGCTTCTGGAAGAGCGCCTTGATCGCCTTCTCCGCCGCCTGGTGGGAGGCGAAAGCGGCCCAGTCGTAGTCCTTGTCCTCCCTGGCGTGATGGGCGTGGCGAAGGTCGGCCTCGGCCTGCCTCAGCCAGTCCCGCGAGCGCTCTGCCATCTGCAGACGCCTCCCTCCAACGGTCCCAGGTATCTTAACCCTTGGCAGGCTCAGCGCGTAACCGGCATGATCGCCACTTCGCCAACCCCGTCGGGGGCGACCTCGACGCCGGACGGATGGGGCCGGGCCAGGCGCGAGGAGCGCCCCTTTCCCGGGGCCGACGACTACCGCACGCCCGTGCCCGGCCTCTCTCTGCGCGGCAGGGCCATCCACCCCGGCGCGAACATCACCGGGCTGCCGGGGTATAATGCCGCCCGGATCATTTGCGACGACCTGGGCCTCGCGCCCTGGTGGACCCCGCCGGGTCCGGAGCGCCAGTGGGCCGCACTCCACTGAACCGACCGCCGAAAGGACCGCGCATGGCCAGGCTCAAGATCGGCTTCATCCCCATCGAGGGCGGACACTTCTACCGGGAGGCCCTCGATCCGGTCTGGATCGGCGGCTGGGGCGAGCTGACGCTCAGGCGCGCGGCCACGCTCGGCGACAACTGGATCCCCGGACCCACGGCCGAATTGCCGCGGCTCATCGCCGGCAAGACGCAGTTCCTCGACAACCGCGCCCGGGCCGGGCTCACGGCGCCCATCGCCGAGTGGCCCCTCACGCGCGACGTCATCATCGCCGGCCGGCGCCCCTCTGGCCCGAGCTGCGACGCCGCGAGCTGGCGTGCCGCTTCCTCGTCCGTGGCGGGCCGACATCCCGAAGTCCCCTGTTGACCGCGCTGTGGCGTTGGCCTACGTTCGCCAGCGTTGCCTGACGTCAGCCATCAGGCCCCGGGCCCGGCGGAGCGAACCTCGAATGGAAGAACGCTGGCGTTCTGTGGACGAGGTCGCGGCCTGCCTCGGCGTGTCGCGCGAGACGGTGTACCGCTGGATCGCCTCGAAGCGCATGCCGGCGCACCGGATTGGGAAGTTCTGGAAGTTCAAGACATCCGAACTCGACGCGTGGGCTGGATCTGACCAGACAGAAGGAGGGCTCGCGCCGCCTTCGGGGTCCCGTCAAAACACGAAGCGCAGGACTTCAACGAAGAGGCGGCAATGACGCTTGCGGTGGCCGTCGGCGACCGGGTTCGGGTGCGCGACCGTGTGTGGCGCGTGGCGCGCCTGACGACGCTGGCGCAGGCGCAAGTCGTCCTCGAGATCGAGTCCGTTGGCGGGGATGGAGCGGACCGGCTCTCGGTTGTCGCTCCCCCAGAGGAGGTGGAGCGGCTCCCGGGTGAAGCGCTGCACTTCGAGCCGAGGGGCTTCGATGCGTTCCTTCCGTGGAGCGCGAACCTTCGGCTGCTCACGGCGACGCTCACCCGCGAGACGGGGCTCGTGACCGGCGCGCGCTTCGGTCGCGTCGCGCTCGAGGCATACCAGCTCGCGCCGATCCTTCGGCTTCTCGCCAAGCCCCGCGCCAGCCTGCTTGTCGCCGACGACGTTGGCCTGGGCAAGACCATCGAGGCGGGGCTCGCGATGCTCGAGATGCTCGCCCGGCAGCGCGTCCGGCGGATCTTGGTCGTCGCGCCTCCTGGGCTTCTGCTGCAGTGGAAGGACGAGCTGTTCGAGACGTTCGGCTTCGCGTTCATCCTCATCGAGAACGCGACGGGTCTCGCTCGCGAGCAGGCGCGACTTCCCGCGGGCGCCAGCCCCTGGGACATGCTGGGCCGGGTGATCACGTCCATCGACTTCCTCAAGAAGGAGACGGTTCGGAAGCGCGCGATCCGCAAGCGATGGGATCTCGTGATCGTCGATGAGGCGCACTCGGTTACTTCACGCAGGAGCACCTCGCCGTCGACCTCGGGCTCAGCTTCGCCCGCAAGGCGGCCGGGCCCTGGGACCCCGCGCTCAAGCACAGGGTGGAGAAGCTCGCCACGAGCAAGGGCTGGCTCGTCGTCGAGCAGCGCGGCGGCCACGATACGGCTTCCGTGTTCCGCGTGGGCCCGAAGATCGGCGAAGCCGTAGCTCAGGCCGCGCGGAAGCTGGGTACCAGGGCCGATGCCCTGCGCGAGCTGTGCGCGTTCTTCAACGGGATCGAGTTCGGCACGGCGGGCCTCGAGCGCTGGGCGACGATCCACAAGTGTTGGAGGGACCTCGTGCGCTCCGGGCCCGTCGGCGAGACGGACCTGATCGCTGAGGTCCGGGGGTGGAAGCCGCGCTACACCGAGGCCGACGTGCGGCGGTCCTTCCGGGGGATGGTCTCGAAGGGGCTGATCCGGCTCGCGGGCCCCGATAGAGACGGGTTCTGACCATGTCGAAGATCAAACTCCCAAATGGTGACGATCATCCGGAAGCCGCGGGCAAGCACGTCGCAGACGCCTCGGCTCTGCTTGGCGCAGGCCGCGCGGACGGCGCTGCCTACCTCAGCGGCTATGTCGTGGAGTGCGCGCTCAAGTGCATCGTGATCCTCGAACGCCATCTCAGCCTTCACATGAGCTTGGATGCTGCGGGCACGGAGGCGCGCAGGCTTCGCCATGGCCTCAACGCCCTGTCGGCAGACGCCCTCCGGCTCGCCGCCCTGCCCGGAGCGAGGACGGCACGCTACGTTCCTCGGATGACGCCCGGCCACTCGCTCTGCGATGCCACTGGCGGATGGCGGGAGACGATCCGATACCGGGAGCCCGGGGCGGTGACGGCCGCCGACGCAGCATCGTGGGTGGCCGAGGCGCAGGCCGTCTTCGAGTCCACGGTGGTTACCATCGAGCAGAGCTGGCGCGGGCTGCGGCTGGTGCTCGAGCGGATCGGCGCCTCCCGCGTCCGCGAGGACCGGTCGCAGCTCGAGTGCGTGCTCGTCCAGGCCATGGTGCCGGAGGACGTCGACGCGGCGGCGGCCGCGAAGGAAGGCTTTGCCGAGCGCGCGCTCGCGGAGTTTCGGGACCACTTCTACGCGCCCGATCCTGACGACCTCGACGAGAATCGTCTCTGGTACGTCCGCGACTCGGAAGGGAGCGATGCACCGCATGCCCCGGTCCCGACCTCCTACCAGCCAAGGCTCGCACACTACGGCCGCATCGACGACGTCGCGGATCACCTGGCGGAATCTACGGAGCTTCGCGAACTCGGCGATCGGATCGCCGAGCGCTTCGCACGCGGGGAGGACTGACCCATGGCCACGCACGACGACCAGACGATCCTCCTCGACGCCATGAGCCGCATGGGAAGCGCGGGTCACGCCGATCACGAGGACCGGAATCGGCTGCCGAAGTCGTTCTGGCCCGTGCCCGAGCACCTACGCGCCTTCGATCCGGACGTGGTCCTCGTCGTCGGTCCCCGCGGCGCGGGGAAGACGGAGCTCTTCCTCGCCGTGATCGAGCTGGGACGGCTTCCCGACGTGGCGCGCCTCGTACCCGAGGTCCGGCTGCCCCCGCTACCGGCGAACCGGACGCGCTGGCTCGCCGCGTATCCCATCGGAGCGGGCTTCCCGAGCGCCATGCTCCTCAAGGACTTCACCCGAAGCACGCCGCCGACCGGCGAGCTGTTCGAGGAGGTCTGGCTTGCCTATCTCGTCCGCGTCCTCCGCGACGAGATCCGGGAGGATTCGCTGGGGCCCATCTTCACGCCCGACGGAGGCGACATCGCCGCGGTCGTCCAGGCCTTCCGGGCCTCGATGCGGCCCGCGCTTCTCGCGCTGGACCGCCTGGATCAGCGCCTGGTGCACGAGGACCGCTACCTCTTCGTCGCCTACGACGCCCTCGACGGGCTCGCACGCGGCGACTCGGAGGTCATCCGCGCCGCCACCCAGGGGCTCGTCGGACTCTGGGCGAGTCACACGCGGCGCTGGCGAAGGCTCCGCGGAAAGATCTTCTTGCGCACGGACCTCTACGAGCGCGCGTCCGGCGCCGGTGGCGCGGATTTCGCGAAGCTCGCGGCGAACCGGATTGAGCTCTCGTGGGGCGACCGGCATCTTTACGCCATGCTCGTCCGGCGGCTCGCGAACTCGCACGAGAAGCTGGCTGACTACTGCGCGGCCAAGATCAAGTTCGAGGAGGATCCCACGCTCGGCTGGATCCCGGTGGTCCGCAAGGCCGCGGATGTCCGCCCGCTCATCGAGCGGATGGTCGGACCGTACATGGGAGCGAACGAGAGGAAGGGGCTCACCTTCCGGTGGCTCCTCGACCACGTCCGGGACGGCAAGGGCCAGGCGCCGCCCCGGCCGCTCGTGCAGTTGCTCGAGGCCGGGGCCGACGCGCAGACGCAGAGCCCGATGCTACCGCGATGGCCCCGGCTCATCGAGCCACGCGCCTTGCGGCGCGCGCTCGACAAGGTGTCCGAGGGGCACGTCGCAGCCGCGCTGGACGAGTGGCCGTGGCTCGAGGGACTGAAGCGACGCCTCTCCGCGATCCGTTCTGAGGCTCACGCCGGGGCGGCGAGTGGCGGCTGACGCGCTCGGCGACCTCCACGCCCTCGTCGGGGCGATCCCGGTCGACAAGCTCCGGTTCCTGACCGCCGAGCGCCACCGGGCCTACGCGGCCGTCCTGTGGATGCTCCTCGGGCACCGGCGGTCCCACGAGATCGAGGTCTACTACGATGACCTGATGATCGAGGCGCTCGCCGTCGTGCCGAGCGTTGAACCCGGCGCGTACACGCCCGATGGGTTCCGCAGCGACGTGAAGCAGCTCGAGGATTGGAGCAACCTCGCGCCGCGGCGCCTCGAGCCGCGCCGGATCGAGACGCTGGCGGATCGGAGCCTCCAGAAGTTCCTCTGCCGACTCGACGACGACACCGTCGCGATCCTCGAGTTCCTCGAAGCACGGTCCCGTGCGGCGGCAGCCGCCCTCTCGGACCGAGGCCGCCACCTGCTGCGCGACGCCGCCGAGCGGCTCGGCGAGGCGCTCCGGCTCGCCCAAAAACTCGCGCGCGACGAGCCGGCCCCGGACGGAGCATCCGACGCGAACGCTGCGGCCCACGCAGACGATCTCCTGCGGCTCTCCTACCTGTGCCTGGAGGTCGACCGGAAGGTGGACGACGCGGCACGCGAGCTCGCCGCGTTCGACGCGGCGCTCGTCGGCTTCGCCGTGAGCCCGTTCCGCATGGAGGCGCTCGCGGAGGTCGTGGACCGCCTGGAGCGGTACGTCGAGGACTACGTGGCGGAAGCTACCGAGCGAGCGCGCAGCCTGCACCGGACGGCGCGCAAGCTGCTCCGGCCTGCGCTCGACGGCGTGCTCGCCCGCTCGCGCGAGCACGTCGAGCGCCGCATGCGCGACGACCTGCTCTTCGCCGGATCGCCCGGCGCGGTGCGCGACGTGCGGCAGATCGTCGGTGAGCTGATCCCGTTCTTCGCGCCGGGGGGTCGCTTCGAGACGCTGCTCGAACGAGTGCACGGGTCCGCACGCGATGTCGTGCGCCGCGTGCACAAGCACGTCGAGAACGTGCGTGCCCGCAACATCCGGATCGAGACGCTGCGCGACCGGTCGCGCGAGATGGCCCGGCTGCGGGACGAGGACCTCGATGCGGTCAACGCGTGGGTCAACGGATTGTTCGCGTCGGCGCACGTCGTGACCGACCTGCGCTGCGGAACGCCAGAGGAGCGATCGGCGCTGCCGCGGCCAGCGCGCCGCTACGAGGCCCGTCGCGCCGCGCACCGCGGGGAGTTCCTCGCGGACAAGCGCGGAAGCCCCGGGCAGTCACACGCGCTCGAGCGCCTTCGGCTGCTTCAACTCGGCCGCTTCGTGGACGACAAGATCCTCCAGGGCGCGCGCCGCGCGTCTCTCGGCACGGCGGCTCTCACAGGCGTCGATGACTTCCGCTGGCTCCTCGAGGCGGTGAAGGTGCACGACCTCCGGGCGGGCCGGGCGAGAAAGTTCCTTTCCTACCGGGTCGTCCGACCGGGGACCGACGGGGCGCCCACCGCGCGCGCCCGCTTCATCCTTTCGGACGGGCACCTGGACGCGCCGGACCTCGCGTTCACCCGGGCAGGGCCTGGATCTCGCCATGGCTGACGATCCGCGCCCCTCCGGGACCGAGGCGGCGGACCTCCGCGCGCTCGCGCTCGACCGCCGCGGACGCGACCGCGTGCGGGCCGTGCTCAACGTCCTCACGGAGTCCACGTTCTTCTACCGGGAGGACGACCCCGACCTGTTCTTCTTCCTGCGCCGCAACCAGGCGGCCTTCCGTGAGCTCTTCGAGAACTACTTCGGCTGGCGGCTCCACGTGGACCGGCAGTGCGCGCGCCTGCTCAAGGAGCGGCAGTACAACGAGGCGCTACGTCCCTCGCAGCGCGCGCTCTTCGACCTCCGGCGCCGCGACGAGTGTCTGCTGTTCGCCCTCCTGCTCGAATTCCATGAGGAGGAGGGCCAGCGCCAGGGGGTGACGCCCGACGACGACCGGCACCTCCGGTTCCTGCTCGCGGACTTCGTGACCTTCGCGATCCGTCGCTTCCGCGAGGAGCTCACCGATGCGACACCGCAGGAGGGGCGGATCTTCGAGGCGACGCGGCCCTTGTTCGAGCAGCTCGAGCGGCACCGGTTCGCGCGCCTCGTGGACAAGAAGCAGGCCGAGGCAGGTGAGGAGCTTCCTGCGGGAATGGCGGAGCACCTGCTGTACGAGTTCTTGCCGGGAATCCGTTGCTACGACCCGTCGCTGGCCGCGCGGAGCGTCGTGCTTCGGGCATACCGAAGCTCACCTGGTGACGAGCCTGAGGCCGGCACGGCCGAAACATCCGGGGGGCCGGACGGGGAGGCGACGGAGACGTGAGCGGCCCGTTCCACATCCGGCGCATCCGTCTCATCAACTTCCACAACCTCGTGGACGAGACGCTCCAGGTGCGGAAGAACCTCTTCCTGATCGGCGACAACCAGAGCGGCAAGACCACGGTGCTCGACGCCGTGCACTTCGCGCTGTCTGCCGGCGTGGAGATGGAATTCAACGCGGCCGCCCGTTTCGGCCCGCGGACGGAGCCGGGACGCAACCTCGCGAGCATCGTGCTCCGCTACGACCTCGAGCGGGACGTCGCGCAGCGAGGGCCTTCGGTGATGTATGCCGCGCTCGAGATCGCGGACGATGCGGGCACGACGCACGCCTTCGGGGCCGGCGCCTTCGCAACGTCTCTGGACGCGCAACCGGATGCGTGGGGGTTCGTCGCCCGCGGGCGGACCCTCGACGAGGTGGGGCTGTGCGCCGAGGAACCCGACGGGGCAGGCGCCGTTCGCCGCCGTCCGCGCGACCGCCAGGAACTCGAGGAGCAGCTCGGTCGCGGCGCCGTCCTGGACAAGGGGAGGTACCGCACGGCTGTCGCGCAGCTCCTCTTCCGGGACCGCGACGCCTACGTCCGCGCGCTGGAGCTGCTCGCCGCCGGAAAGGCGTACCGCGAGATGGTCGCCCGCGCGCGCAACCTCGACGATCTCTTCATCGGCCTCCTGCCGCCGCCGGCCGAGTCTGAGTTCGAGGAAGTCCGATCGGCTCTTCGAGCCATCGAGGGCATCCGGAGCGATCTCACCGACCTCGAGGCCGAGCTCGCGGTCCTGCGCCGGGTGATCGAGAAGCTCCAGGAGGCGCAACGCGAGACGGAGAAGATCGCGCGCTACGAGTTCGTCGGCGCGGAACTGGCACGCCGGCGTGCGGCGGACGCGTTCGAGAAGGCTCGCACGAAGGCGGAGACCGCAAAGAAGGACGCTGCGCGGGAGGAGGAAGAGAGGAAGGCTGGGGCCGCCGAGGTGGCGTCGCGCGACGCCGCCCTGCGTGCCCTGCGGGCGAGCGAGGGCGCGGCGCTGCTCGACCGGGAGGAGGAAGCCCGGCGTGATGCGGGGGAGGCCGAGCGCGAAGTGGGGCGCGCCAAGGGCGACCTCGCCGCGCGCCAAGATGAGCGCCGGCGCGCCGTGCAGGATGCTGTCGACGCCGCAGCGGACCTCGACGCGGCGAAGGACCGCGCGGTCGTGGCGCTTCGGTCGGTCACCGATTCCGCCCGCGCACACCTCGACCATGAGGCCGTGGTTGCAGTGGGCGTCCTCGCGGGGGTCATCTCCGCACTCGAACCCGGCGCTCCGACAAGCCCGGACGCGGTCAAGCAACTCCTGTCCGTGCTCCAGAGGGGCTTCGAGGCCGCGCGCGAGGACGCTGCGGGCCGGGCCGCCGTCGCAGAAGGCGAAGCCAAGCGGTTGCACGCCGAGGCGCACGCCGCCCTGAAGCAGGCGGACGATCTTCGACGGCGCGCCGAGGTCCTGCCCGACCTGCGCGGCTACGAAGCGCTTCTGGACGCCTTGGAGACCGCAGCGCCCCAGGCGGTGCCGCTCTACCGGCTGTTCGAGCTGGCGCCGACCGTGCCCGAGAGGCTGGGGGCTGGAGTCGAGTGCGTCCTGGGCCCGCGTGTCCTCGGCGCCATCGTCGTTCCCCCGGACCAGCACGCGGCGGCCCGCGCGCGCGTCATCGCGCACGGCGACGGCGTGGAGGTGGTGGACCCCTCCGAGTTCGAGACCGGTGGCGAGAGTGCGCCCGGCGGTACGCTGCCGGCGGCGCTGGCCGATGCGGGTTTTTCGCCTCTGACGGCCATGGCGCGGGCGTACCTGAACCGGGTCGCGGGCGACGTTCGCGTGCTTGGTGCCGGTGAGGCGCACGGAGACACCGAACGGGCGGTTTGGGCAGACGGTCACATCCACGAACACGGCGCCGAGTCCCGCGTCGACGCCGCAGCACCGAGGTTCCTCGGTGCGGAGGCTCGTGCTCGCGCCGCGGCGGAAGAAGAGACGCGGCTCCGAAGCCGCGCCGCCGAGCTTCTCGCCGCCGCCGGACAGGCGGAGGCGGACGCGGCGGCGAAGCGTGAAGCGGCGGGCTCCTGCCGCCAGTCGCTGGCCCTCTTGGGTGCCTGCGCGCCAGCGCCGCTTCTCGCGCTGGTCACGGCGGCGGCGAGCGCCCGCGCGCGCATCCCGGAGCGCGAGGCGGCGGAGCACGACGCCGGCGAGCGCATCACGCGGGAGGAGGAGAGGTTCTCGAGGCTCAAGGCCCGCCACGCCGAACTCGAGGCCGCCGTTGCGAGTGCCGGAGTCTCCGACCTGCGCGACCGCATCGCCCGCATCGAAGCGGACCTCGAGAGCGCGCGCGAGGAGGAGAAAAAGGCCATCGACACGGCGGGGCGCGCACGCAAGGAGGCGGACGAGCGCGCCCGCGACGAGGAGGGGGCGTCCGCCGCACTGAACGCCGCCGCCGATGCTGCGGGGGCCCGGCGTGAGGCGTTGCTGCCGCTCGCAGAACCGCGCTACCGCGGCGACATCGAGGACTACGCCTTCCGCATCATGCGCGGCAACCAGATCCTGGCCGGGAATGTCGCAGAACTCGTCGCGGAGGCGGACCGCGCGCGGGCGCGTGCGTTCCAGTGGCTTGACTCCTCGGACGGCCTTCGCAACGAGCGCCTCTGGCAGAAGTACGCGTTCCGGCTCGACGAGGTGAACCGCGAGATCCGCGATCAGACCGGCCGTCCTGTCGAGCAGGTTTTCGAGGAGCGCGACGCGGAGGTCCAGTCCCTCCAGAAGGCGCTGGACGAGCGGACCCGCGATCTGCTCGAGCGCGTCGTGATGGCCGGCCTGGTCCGACGCCTGCAGGGACAGGTGCGCGAGCTGCGCGACACCATCCAGGGGATCAATCGCCTCGCCGCGGACCTGCGCTTCGGCACCAGCCGATTCCAGTTCTCGCTCCGGCAGCGACAGGAGTTCCAGCGTCTGCTCGACCTCATTCGTGAGCAGTCGGTTCTTCAGCCGGCACTTGCCGAGGAACTTCGGGATTTCTTCCAGGCCCGGCTCGACGATCTTCGGCAGGCGCGCGAGGGCGACGTCCCAGAGATCCTCGACTACCGGCGATGGTTCGAGTACATGCTCCAGGTCCAGAGCCGCAGCGACGGTGCCGCGCAGGACCTGCCTCGGCAGAGGCTGCGCTTCGGGTCGACGGGAGAGCAGGCGGTTCCCACGTACCTCCTCGTCATCGCGGTAGCGTCGCTGCTCTACGACAGGACGGACGCGCGGTTGCGCCTCCTGTTGCTCGACGAAGCGTTCCTCGGCATCGACGCCGGCCGCCGGGAGGTCCTCATGCAGTTCGCGGACCGCGCCGGGGTGGACCTCATCGTGGCGACCCCGGAGCTCGATGGCGTGACCCCGGCGCTGGCGGCGTCGAGCACGCTGTTCGTTGAGAAGACCCCGGAGCAGGACGTCTTCGTGAGCGACTACCACTGGGAGCGTCCCGGCGCACAGCCCGGCCTGTTCGACCGTCCGGCCGAGCCGGACGAGGCCGACCTCGTCCTGGGGGTGCCGCGCACCGAAACATCCGCGCAAGCGGCCGCGGAGAGGCCGGCCGACGGGACGCCCCCCGACGACAGCGGGGCGTCGCGGCGGGAGCGGGCGTGAGCGGAGACCCCGTCGAGAGTGTACGCGCGCAGCTTGCCCACGACGGTGCCGTTCGCGCCGTCGTGACCGCCATCCTCGACCGCTGTGACCATCGCGGCGCGCTGCCGAAGCAGATGGCGCTTCGCTGCCAGACGCGTGAAGAGCAGGAGGCCGCGGTGCGCCTCCTTTCGGCCGCCGCGGTGCGTGCGGCCGCTGACGGCGAGCTTGTCGTTCGGCTCGACCTCGCCCGCGCGGATGCCCGGCTTCGCGCCGAAGGCTGGCCAAGCCTCTCGGAGGTGCTGTATGCGGCAACCGGGCGCACGCCGCGAAACCTCCACGCCGAGGCCGCTGCCCTGGGCGAACGCGCGGCGGACGGAGCGCTGGCGCTTGCGGGTCGGCGGACCGGTGCGGCAACCGCGTTCCTCCGCGCGCAGGCCGAGCGGCTCGCCGGCTGTCGCGGGGAGATGTTCGAGCTTGCCCGCTCCGAGGGTGTGGCGAGCCTCGAAGAGGAGCTGGTCGTGGTGGCCCGCTGCATCGAGCTCGCCGAGCGCAACGACCAGCCGGTCCGGCTGGCGAACTTCGCGCGCCGCGCCACCGGCTCGACGAAGGGGCTGCGCGCGGGTGATCGTCGCTACGCGCGGGTTGTCGATGCCCTGCTGGATCACGTGCCCGGGCTCGCCGACAAGGTCGGCGCCGATGGGCCGCGAGAACCCTCGGGGCGCCGGCGCCTGGCTCTTGAGTGTCTCGGCATCTTCCGCAACGAGACGCCGATCGACGTGCTGTGCTACGGCCGGCTGGTCTTGGAGAAGCAGGGGCGACGCCTCAACGCGGCGGCCCTGCACCACGAGCTGGGCGAGCCATGCAGGATGCTGCTGCTCCACCTGCGGGACGCGGCGGTGGTCGAGATGCGCGCCGAGCGCGTCGTCAGCATCGAGAACGAGACCACGTTCAACGACTACGTGGAGTGGCTGCGTGCGCGCGGCCGCGACGAGATCGTCCTGCTGAGCGAGGGCCAGGCGAACTGGGCGGTCGTGCGGCTGCTCAGCATGCTCGCGGTTGCGGCGCCGGGCGTACCGTTCGTGCACTGGGGGGACCTGGATCGATTCGGCGTGCTCATCCTGCGCAGCCTTCGCCGGCGCAGCGGCCTCGCCATCGAGCCGTGGTGGATGGACGTCGCGACGTTCGAGCGGTTCGTGGCTGCCGGTCTTCCGCTGCCGGAAGGCGAGCGCGAGGAGATCGAGTCCCTGCTCTCGACGCCGCCTGGAGACGTAGGCAGCGATCTTCTCCGTGCGATCCGTGACGCCGGACGGTGGGTCGAGCAGGAATCGGTAGCCGAGGAGGTGCTGGGGCTCCGTGAGGGTGTCGGGGTGAAGTAGCTGCGTCGTCGACCGCGCTCGGCTCTATGACAAGAGCGGTCACAGCAGTTCCTCCTGGGGCAGAGGCTCGCACCGTGTTACGGGATGGCGGCAACATCACCGGGCTGCCGGGGTATAATGCCGCCCGGATCATCTGCGATGACCTGGGCCTCGCGCCCTGGTGGAGCCCGCCGGATCCAGAGCGCGAATGGGCCGCGCTCCACTGACAGGACCGCCGAAAGGACCGCGCATGGCCAGGCTCAAGATCGGCTTCATCCCCATCGAGGGCGGACACTTCTACCCGGAGGCCCTCGAGGAAGTGGTGCGCGGCGAGGACCTCGGCTTCGACTCGATCTGGATGGAGGAGCACCACTCCGTCCAGAACCACTACTGGCCGTCGCCGTTGACCGTGCTGGCCGGCTTCGCCACCCGCACCTCCCGCGTGCTCCTCGGCACCGACATCCTCGTGGCGCCTTTCTATCACCCCGCGCGCCTGGCCGAGGACGTGGCGATGCTCGACGTCATGTCCGGCGGCCGCTTCGTCCTCGGCATCGCCATCGGCTACAAGCCGGACGAGTTCGCCCTCTACGGGGCCGACCTCGAGAAGCGCGGCGCGCGCTTCGAGGAGCAGCTCGCGGTGATGAAGGGCCTGTGGACCCTGGACTCGCTCTCCTTCAAGGGGAGTTACTACCAGGTGGAAGGACGGCTCGAGCCCAAACCGCTCCAGGAGCCCCACCCGCCGCTCTGGATCGGCGGCTGGGGCGAGCTCACGCTCCGGCGGGCGGCCACGCTCGGCGACAACTGGATCCCCGGGCCCACGGCCGAATTGCCGCGGCTCATCGCCGGCAAGAAGCAGTTCCTCGACAACCGCGCCCGGGCCGGGCTCACGGCCCCCACCGCCGAGTGGCCCCTCACGCGCGACGTCATCATCGCCGACACGGACAAGGAGGCGCGCGAGCTGGCGGAGCGGCACATCATGGTGTCCTACCGGAAGGAGTACGCCGGCGGCTGGAAGCACCCGTTCATCGACGCCGCCATCGCCACCGATCTCGACACGGTCATGCAGGACCGCTTCCTCATCGGCAGCCCCGACCGCGTCATCGAGGCGCTCCGGCCCTTCGTCACGCAGTACGGCATGACCCATCTCATCTGCCGCCTCTTCTTCCCCGGGATGCCCCACGCGCACATCATGCGCGAGCTCGATCTCCTCGCCCGCGAGGTCATGCCGGCATTCGCATGAGACTGGCCCTCAAGTCGGCGTCGTTCCACCTGAGGAACCTGCGCACCCGCCTGCCGTTCCGGTACGGCGTCGTGACGCTGACCCACTTTCCCCTGCTCCACCTGGCCGTGGAGGTCGAGGCCGCGGACGGCCGGCGCGGCCGGGGCTTCGCCGCCGACAATCTTCCGCCCAAGTGGTTCGACAAGGATCCCACGAGGACCTTCCGCGACAACGTGGAGGACCAGCTCGCCTCCATCCGGGCCGCCCACGAGGCGTACCTCGCGGCGGCGCGGACGCCGCGCCCGGTCTTTGACATCTGGCTGGAGGCCTACGCCGCCTCCCGCGGCCGCTGCCGCGATCTCGGGCTCAACACCCTCACGGCCTCCTTTGGCTCCTCGCTCTTCGAGCGGGCGCTGGCCGATGCCGCGGGACGCCTGGCCGGGCTGGACGTCGTGGGAATGCTGCGCGAGAACATCCTTGGCCTCCGCCCCGAGGCCGCGCACTCGGAGCTCCGGCTGGCGGACATCCTCGCGTGGGCCTCGCAGCCGCCGCCACGCGCGCTGGCCGTGCGGCATACGGTGGGGCTCCTCGACCCCATCGTGGCCGCGGACGTGCCGGCCGACGGGTGGCTCCGGGACGGGCTCCCGCAGACCCTCGAGGAATGCGTGGAGCGCCAGGGGCTCCGCCACTTCAAGCTCAAGGTCGGCGGCCAGCTCGATGCCGACCTGGAGCGTCTCGGGCGCATCGCCGCGACGCTCGATCGCCTGATCCCCGAGCCCTATCTGGTCTCGCTGGACGGCAACGAGCAGTACAAGAGCATGGAGGACTTCGCGCGCCTCGTGGACGCCATGCGCCGCGCCCCGGCGCTCTCGCGCCTCGTGGCCTCCACCGCCTTCATCGAGCAGCCGCTCGACCGCGCCATCGCCCTCGACCCCGGGGCCACGCAGGGCCTCGCCGAGCTCGGCCGCGACATCCCCGTCATCATCGACGAGAGCGACGGGACGCTGGCCTCCTTCAAGCAGGCCATCGGGCTGGGCTACCGCGGCGTGTCCTCGAAGAACTGCAAGGGCATCGTCAAGTCCTTCCTGAACCGCTCGCTCGTGGAGCGGTGGAACCGCGGCCTCCCGGCCGGCGAGCGCCTCTTCATGAGCGCCGAGGACCTGACGAATGTCCCCGTGGTGCCGGTGCAGCAGGATCTCGCCACCGCGCGGGCGCTGGGCATCACGCACGTGGAGCGGAACGGCCACCACTACGTCCACGGGCTCCGCCACTGCTCGCCCCGCGAGCGCCGGGACGCGACACGCCTGCACCCCGACCTGTACGTGGGCGACGAGACGCAGGCCTTCCTCCGGATCGAGCGCGGCGCCCTCGGAGTCGCGTCGCTCGCGGCACCCGGCTACGGGATCGCCTTCGACCCGGACCTGCCGTCCATGACCCCGCTGGCCGAATGGACCTTCGAGTCCCTGGAGGCCGCCCGATGATCACGTACCGCCTGGGGCGCTCCTTCGCCTGGAACGCAGGCCATCCGCCGAAGCTCCCGGCCCGTCCGCGCAAGCTGCCTGCCGGCCCGCCGGCCTTCGTGTTCGGCCGTCGGGTCGAGTGTCCCGTGGGCATCGCGGCGGGCCCGCTGCCCAACGCGCAGTGGATCCAGGCCTACGCGCGTCTCGGCTACGGGCTCCTGACCTACAAGACGGTCCGCACGGTGACGCGCCAGGCGTTCCTCCAGCCCAACCTCGTCTTCTGCCGCCTCGGCGACCCTTCGACGGCCGCAGCCAAGGCGCCGCGGAACCCGGACCCGGCCACCGTCACCTGGGCCGTCTCGCTCGGGCTCCCCTCGGCCGATCCCGACGAGTGGCGCGCCGACGTCAAGCGCGCTCGCGCCCGGCTCGGGAAGGAACAGCTCCTCATCGTCAGCGTCGCGGGCACACCCATGCCGGGGGGTGACGGGGAGCAGCTCGCCGAGGATTACGTGCGCTGCGCGCAGTGGGCGGCGGAGGCGGGCGCCGACGTGGTGGAGATCCACCTCTCCTGCCCCAACACCACGGGCGAGCACCCGCAGATGATCTTCGAGGACAAGGATCTCTCGGGCCGCATCGTGCAGCGCGTGCGCCGCGCCCTCGGGAGCCACCCGGTCATCGCCAAGCTCGGCGCGACGACGAGCCCGCGCGCGCTGCACGAGCTGGCGACACGGCTCGCCCCGTGGCTCGACGGCTTCATCCTGGTCAACGGGCTTCAGCGGCGGGTCGTCAAGGAAACCGGGGTCCCGGCCTTCCCCGGCTCCGGACGGGAGCTGGCGGGCGTCTCGGGAGCGGCCGTCTACGACAACTGCCGAGTGCAGGTGCAGGAGCTCATCGCGTGGCGCAAGGCCGGGGCCTGGAACCGGGCCATCCTGGCGGTGGGCGGCATCACGACCGTCGAGCGCGCCCGCGAGATGCTCGAGGCGGGCGCCGACGCCGCGATGGTCGCCACGGCGGCGCTCGTGGACCCGCTCCTCGCCG
>MGBT01000126.1 GCA_001788395.1 Candidatus Rokubacteria bacterium GWA2_70_23 | reverse complement strand
ACCGAGCTCCTGAAGCAGATGGAGAAGAGCACGGTGGACCTGCTCATCTCCAAGATCCCCATGGGCCGCGTCGGGACGCCCGAGGAGGTGGCGGCGCTCGTCGCCTGGCTTGCCTCCGACGAGTGCTCGTTCACCACCGGGGCCGTGCACGATCTCTCCGGGGGGCGGGCGACCTATTAGCCGCATCCGCCTCACCGCCTGGGTGTGGCTGGCCCTTCTCGCGGCGAGTGTGGCGGCTGCCGCAGACCGAGCCGCGCCCAAGGCGCCCCACGTGACGCGCGACGTCTGTCCGTTCGAGGGCTGCGCCTACGGGACGTGGATCGCCCGGTCTCGGCTCACCGCGTACGCGGCCGAGGGGGACACCTCGAAGATCGCCTTCGCCGTGAAGCCGGGCGAGCGCGTGACGGCGGTGCGCGGAAACGTCCACGTCGTCAAGCTCGGCGTCGTCGCCGTCACGGCGCCGGTGGAGGCCCCGGCGGGGCGCATGCTCCGCAAGGGCGATTCGGTCTATGTCCTCTCGTACCGCGGGGACAGCAGGTACGACGTCTGGCACGATGGGCGGCTCATGACTCTCGAGGCCTTCTGGGAGCCCCTGGCGCCGGCCGCGCGCGTCGCCGGCGTGGTCAGGGCGCGGCCCGAGATGATGTGGTGGGTGCTCATCAAGACCCGGGCGGGGCGGCAGGGGTGGCTCAGGCTCCGAAACATGGCGGAGCACGGCTTCGAGCTGAAGGAAGACCTCTGCATGCGCTCATGCTGATTGTTTTGCGAGCCGCAGCCGGAGGCGAGGCGAGCGGAGATGGAAGAGGGTGGCGAGCGGAGCGAGCCGGGCGAGGCGCAGCCGGAGGCGAGCCGAGCGAACATGGTGAACCGGGCGAGCGTGAGCGAGCCCAGGGCGAGGGCGGGGTGAGGGGGCCCAGGGGCAATTAGAGGGTACGGCCGACGCGGACTTATGTAAGATTCTCCCAGGATGCGCCATCTCGACCAGGTTCTCGCTCAGCGCGTAGAGAAGTGGCGGACGGATGGCTATCCTTCGGTCGAGTGCCCCGCCATCGCCGAAATCTTCGAGTGGGCCAGCGACGCTGAGTCGGGGGCGCTGAGGTTTCTGCGGAGACCGCAGCTCCGGGCACTCGAGACCTACTGGTACCTCCGGCTGATCGAGGGCACACCTCACGTCTTCACGCTGTACCAGCGGCTCTTCCCTGAGCCCGCTGACCTCATCGAGGCTCTCGGGCTCACGAGTCTGGAGATCACGCGGCTCGCCGTCGGGCGGATGCTCGACCCGCTGTGGGACCGGATCAGGATCGACGACGGCTTCGTCCGCGAGCATCGCCTGGAAAGCCTCCGAGAGACGCTGACCCTCGACTACCCGAGCTACATCCTGGCGCTTGCCATGGGGGCCGGGAAGACCATCCTGATCGGCGCCATCTTCGCCACCGAATTCGCGATGGCCCTCGAGTACCCCGATGGGCCCTTCGTCCAGAACGCCCTCGTGTTCGCCCCGGGCAAGACCATCATCGAGTCGCTGCGCGAGCTGGCCGCCGTCCCCTACGATCGCATCCTGCCGCCGCGGCTCCACAAGCCCTTCGCCGCGTCAGTAAAGCTCACCTTCACCCGGGACGGCGAGAAGGACATCCCCGTCATCCGCGGGAGCCTCTTCAACGTGGTGGTGACGAACACGGAGAAGATCCGGATCCAGAAGGAACAGGTCCGGAAGAGCGACCTCGGGGACCTCTTCATCCGGGGCCGGGAGGACGAGGCCCGCGCCGAGGTCGCCAACCTCAGGCTCCAGGCCATCGGCTCGCTCCCCCACCTGGCCGTCTTCTCGGACGAGGCCCACCACACGTATGGCCAGTCGCTCGAAGCCGGGCTGAAGAAGGTCCGGAAGACGGTGGATTACCTGGCGGCGAGCACCAACGTGATCGCCGTCGTGAACACCACCGGCACCCCGTACTTCAATCGCCAGCCCCTCAAGGACGTGGTGATCTGGTATGGGCTCTCCGAGGGCATCCGCGACGGCATCCTCAAGGACGTCTCGGGCAATATCCAGGCCTTCGACTTCGAGGGACGGGCCGAAGCCTACGTGAGCCACGTGATCGAGGACTTCTTCCGGGATTATGGGGAGGTGTCCCTGCCGAATGGGGCGCCGGCGAAGCTGGCGATCTACTTCCCGCAGACTGACGATCTGGAGGCGCTCCGTCCGGCCGTGGACGTTGCCATGGGCAGGGTCGGCCAGAGCCCGGCCGTCTGCCTCCGCAACACGTCGGAGTCCAGGCAGGAAGAAGTGGATGCCTTCAACCGGCTCAACGACCCGGCCGCTCCCCACCGGGTGATCCTCCTGGTCAATAAGGGCACCGAGGGCTGGAACTGCCCGAGCCTCTTCGCCTGCGCGCTGGCTCGCAAGCTGAAGACCAGCAACAACTTCGTATTGCAGGCCGCGAGCCGGTGCCTGCGTCAGGTGCCGGGCAATGGCCGCAAGGCCCGCATCTACCTCTCGCGCGAGAACCGGGCCATTCTCGACCGCCAGCTCCAGGAGACGTATGGCGAGACCATCGCCGACCTGGATCGGGCGGCGCGCGAGCTGCGCTCGGCCCGTCTCGTCCTGCGCAAGCTGGACCTTCCGCCGGTGACGCTCACCCGTCTCGTGCGCACGGTCGTGCCGCTCGCCGCCGGCGCGGAGCCCCTTCGCCTGGAGCGTCCGGCTGTGGAGGCCCCCGAGCCGGTCCTCACCAAGGCGGTCTTCGATATCGTCGAGCGCCCGGGCCGGCGCGGCCTGCTCCAGCAGGTGGGCGAGATCGTGGTCGTCGAAGCCGAGCCGGACACGGTAGGGCGCTACGAGGCGGCGGTCGCCCTCGCCGGCTCATGTCACGCGGATCTCTGGGCCGTCTACGACGAGCTGGGGCGGCTCTATCCGGAGGGCGAGGACCTTCCCGTGGCGCATCTTCCCGAGCTGGCGCGGCAGGTCGCCGAGCAGGCGCGGCGCTACGCGGTGAGGGAAGAGCGGGTCGAGTGGGCACTGGCCCTGGTCCGCCCCGAGGGGTTCAGCAAGGACAGGGACGAGGCCGGCGCCGAGGTCTACACCGCCGAGATCACCTATCCCAAGGACCGCGAACACTTGCTGCTGCGCGGGCGGGAGGTGAAGGAGAACCAGGCGGGCTTCGGCTTCCACTACGACCCCTACAACTTCGACTCGAACCCCGAGCGCGACTTCTTCGAGCAGGTCCTGCACGAGCTGAACCTCCATCCCGGCGACGTCGAGGACGTGTACTTCACGGGCGGGATCACGGACCCGGCCAAGACCGACTTCCATGTCGAGTATCGCGGAGAGGACGGTCGGTGGCACCGCTACACGCCGGACTTCGTCATCCGCAAGCGCGGCGCCCGGCCGGGGGCCGGACGGGTGCTCATCGTCGAGGTCAAGGACGCCCGCTTCGAGCGGGAGACGGCGGAGGACGAGGCGCGTCTCGCCCGCGGGGAGGAGCCCCGATCACGCGAGGGGCGCAAGGCCATCGCGCTCCGGCGGCTGGAGCGGCTCAACCCGGACCGCCTCAAGTACGAGCTGCTGTTCGTGCGGGACAGCCTGACCTACGACCAGCTCGGGCCGGTCCAGCGCTTCGTGCGCGAGCCGGAGCGCATCTACGCCTATGATTCAGCGGTAACGGAGCAGCTCAAGGAGCGCATCTTGCGGGCGATGGGCGGCCGCGTGAAGAAGATCAT
Source organism: Candidatus Rokubacteria bacterium GWA2_70_23 (assembly GCA_001788395.1). Classification (GTDB taxonomy): domain Bacteria; phylum Methylomirabilota; class Methylomirabilia; order Rokubacteriales; family CSP1-6; genus UBA12499. The sequence continues at coordinate 2,179 of MGBT01000126.1, read as the reverse complement.
TCTCTTCGGCTCCCGCGCCCGCAGCGACGCGTTGCCCGACAGCGACTACGACGTCCTGGTGGTGCTCGACAAGCTCCTGCCGGAGGAAAGGCATGGCATGCTCGTCCGGCTCTACGACGTTGTCAGACCGTGTGGGGCCGTGGTCGAACCTCATGTGATGGGGGAAGAAGTGTTCGAGGAGACCAGGTCTGTCATCGGTGGCCTGGCGTATCCTGCCTGGACCGAAGGGGTGCTGCTCTATGAAGGCGCCTGACCAGGTTCGCCGGGAATTCGTGAAGGCGTGGCTCGCCAAAGCCGATGAGGACATGCTTGCGGCCGGCGCGCTCCTCGATGCGGCAATGCCGTCGTACGATCCGGTCGGGTTTCACGCCCAGCAGGCTGCGGAGAAGGCGCTGAAGGCGCTCCTGGTCAGGCATCAGGTGAGGTTCGGCAAGACCCACGACATGAGGGGGCTTCTGGGCGTTGCCGAGCGGGTTGCTCCAGGTATCGGTCAGCAGTTGGCGGGTGTGGAGGTGTTGACGCCCTATGCTGTGGACGCACGGTATCCCGGCGAGGACCCTCCGCTGGGGCGGAAGGATGCCTCCGCGCGGCTGGATGTGGCGCGGCGAGCAGCCGCTCACGTACGCACGCTGCTGCAGGCGTACCTGGAAGGCGAGCGGCTGGGTGACTAGAAGTCAGGGAGCGCGGATGGCCAAGGCCCGGCAGAAGAAGCGTCGGAGAGCGGCGGGCGAAGCGCCTGCCCAAGCGCCATCCACGGACGAGCGCCTCAAACAGGAGGTCCCCGTCACCGCGGCCAAGGGGCGACCCATGCTCACCTGGGTGGGCAAGCGTCCGCTCCACCACGTCACGGCCTTCCCCGCTCAGCTCGTCGAGAGCTTCGACCCGGCAGGCGACGCCGGCAAACGTGCCGGCGACGCATGGCAGGACTGGCCTGACCGCTACCCGCGCGGCGGGCTCCTCTTCCACGGTGACAACAAGGAGGTGCTGGGCCATCTCCTCGCCAATGGCTTCCGCGGCAAGGTCAACCTCGTCTACATCGACCCGCCCTTCGATTCCGGCGCCGACTACGTGCGCAAGGTGACGCTGCGCGGCCCCAAGGGCACCGCCAAGCTCGACGGCGAGGCCTACACGCTGGGCGAGCAGCTCCAGTACACGGACATCTGGGCCAACGACAACTACCTCCAGTTCATGTACGAACGGCTGCTGCTGCTGAAGGAGTTGCTGGCGGAGGACGGAAGCATCTACCTGCACTGCGACTGGCACAAGCACCATCACCTTCGCTGTTTGATGGATGAGGTGTTTGGGGAAGATTCATTTCGCAACGAGATAGTTGTCAAGCGCGGCAGAAGGAAGAACCTGCAAGGGCAGTTCGAGGTGATCGACGCTCTTGGCTCTGAGACCGACGCCGTGCTCCTGTACAGCCGTTCTGGCGTCGCAGGGTTTTCGAAGGTTGAGAGCACGATTCGAGCGACGCAATCCAAGTGGAAGGACTTCTGGCGGGGCAATGTTGATCGGCCTTCGATGCGGTATCCGATCGAAGTGTTGAAGTTTCCTCAGCCAGCCACAGGTCAGCTTCTCTGGAGCAAGGAACGCGGTCTCAGGGCGGCCGCCAACTATCAGGAGTTCCTACGCTCTGGCGAGCAAGATCTTGAGCAATCTTGGCTTAGGCGGCACAAGGATTACGAAGCGAGGACTGCACATCGTCTGGAGTTCGTTCACTGGGATGGGACGCACAACATCAAGTACTGGATCCCCCCCAAGGATGTGGGCGTTATTGGGAGCTTGTGGAACGACATCGAGGCCTACAGCTACAAGCACGACTTCAAGACTGAGAAGCACGAAGCGCTCCTGGAGAGAGTAGTCGCTATGGGATGTGAAGAAGGTGACGTTGTCCTCGACTGCTTCATCGGCTCGGGGACGGCGGCGGCGGTGGCGCAGAGGCTGGGGCGACGCTGGATCGGCTGCGACATCAACAAGGGCGCCATCCAGACGACGAGCAAGCGGCTGCAGGGCATCATGCAGGAGCAGATCGAAGCGGCGCGAGGGCCGTGGCAGGCGGAGCTGGAAGGAGTCGCCAGCGGAGAGGCCGGCGCCCCGGCGCCGGCCCAGCTCTCGTTCTCGGTGTGGCGGGTCAACGACTACGACTTGGCGATCCAGCATCTGGAGGCGGTGGAGCTGG
>MGBT01000125.1 GCA_001788395.1 Candidatus Rokubacteria bacterium GWA2_70_23 | reverse complement strand
GAACTTCTTGAGGGGCGGGGCGGCCGTCAATGTGCTGGCCCGCTACGCTGGAGCGCGTGTGGTCGTCGCCGACCTGGGAGTGGCGGCGCCCCTCGCCACTCAGCCGGGCCTCGCCGGGAGGAAGATCGGCCCCGGGACGGGCAACATCACGCGGGGTCCTGCCATGACCCGCGAGCAGGCCCTCGCCGCCGTGGAGGCGGGGGCGGCGCTCGTGGAGGCCGAGATGGTCCGCGGAGCGGACCTGGTCGGCACCGGCGAGATGGGTATCGGCAACACCACCGCGGCGAGCGCCATGGTGGCAGCCATCACGGGGGCGCGACCCGAGGAGGTCACCGGCCTCGGCACGGGCATCGACGGGGATGGCTGGCGGCGCAAGGTCGGGGCCGTCGCGCGCGCGCTGGAAGTGAACCGCCCCGATCCGCGCGACGGGCTCGATGTGCTGGCGCGTGTCGGCGGCTTCGAGATCGCGGGGCTCGCCGGCGTGATCCTGGCCGGGGCGGCGCATCGCATGCCCGTCATCGTGGACGGGTTCATCGCCGGGGCCGCGGCTCTCGCCGCCGTCACGATCAAGCCCGAGGCGCGGGAGTACCTCCTGGCCTCGCACCGCTCGGTAGAGCCCGGCCACCGCCACGTGCTCGAGGCGCTGGGTCTCGAACCCTACCTGGATCTCGGGATGCGCCTGGGCGAGGGGACGGGAGCCGCGCTCTGCATCAGCCTCGCGCGCGCCGCGGTCGCCGTGCTCGCCGAGATGGCCACCTTCAAGTCCGCGGGGGTGTCCGACCGCTCCGCGGACACCCCGCCATGATGGAATCCCCTCGCGTCCCGGTGATGGTCGTCGCCGCAGTCTCGAGCGGCGTGGGGAAGACCACGATCACGCTCTCCGTGGGGGAGAGGATGAAGGTGAGGGGGGCGCTGATCGCGGGCCTGGTGATGCTGGCGGCGCTCGTCCCTGTCGGCGCCAGCGCGCTCACGGTGACCGACCAGACGGGGCGCTCGCTGACCCTGCCCGCCCTGCCGAAGCGCATCGTCTCGCTCGTGCCGGGGGCGACGGAGATGCTCTTCGCCATCGGCGCCCAGGATCGCCTGGTCGGTGTCACCGACTTCTGCGACTATCCGCCCGAGGCCAGGCGCAAGCCGAGCGTCGGAGGGATGCTGGCCCCGAGCCTCGAGACCATGGTCGCGCTCAAGCCCGATCTCGTCGTGGCCACGACATCCGGCAACCGCGAGGAAACCGTCGCCCAGCTCGAGCGGCTCGGGATTGCCGTCTACCTGGTGAACCCCGCGAGCGTGGGCGACGTGCTGCGGATGATGGAGGGGCTCGGAGAGATCACCGAGCGTCGCGAGGCGGCGGGACAGGCGGTGGCAAGGCTGAGGCAACGCATCAAGAGCGTGGCGGAGCGGGTTGCGGCGCGCCCGCGCCCGCGCGTGCTCTACGTGCTCTGGCCCGAGCCGCTGATCGTCCCGGGGCGAGGCGCCGTCGTCTCCGAGCTGATCGCGCTGGCGGGGGGCGAGTCGGTGACCGCCGAGGCCGGCGAGGGCTACCCGCGCTACAGCATCGAGGCGGCGGTGGCCCGGGCTCCCGAGGTGATCCTGCTGGCCCGCCACGGCGCGGGCACGGGGCCCGTGGCCCGCGACCGGTGGGAGCGGGTCGCGCACCTGCCCGCCATCAGGTCCGGCCGGCTCCACACCGTGGATGGCGATCTCTTCCACCGCTACGGGCCGCGCATCGTGGACGCGCTCCAGGAGCTGGCGCGCCTGATCCATCCCGACGCCTTCCCGCGGGCCTCGGCCCGATGAGCGCTTGCGCGAAGAGGCCCCCGGTCGCTCGGGCGCCCCGATGAGCCCGATGAGGGCGAAGAGGCCCAACCGCAACCCGATGTCATCCACATTCAGGCGAGATAAAAGAGCGCTTGCGCGAAGAGGCCCGCGGTCGCTCGGGCGCCCCGATGAGCCCGATGAGGGCGAAGAGGCCAAACCGCAAAGTGAAGTCATCCACATTCAGCCGAGATACATGACGCCCGGAGCGCGGCTCGCGGCGATCGTCGGCGCCCTCGGGCTCGTCCTGGGGCTCGCGGGGACGGCCGCCCTCTTCGTGGGGAGCGCCGCCGTCACCCCGGCCTCTGTCCTGGCGGTGCTCGCCGGCAGTGAGAGGGCGGAGGCCGTGGCGGTTGTGGTGGTGCTCGATCTCAGGCTGCCGCGGATCATCGTGGCGGCCCTGGCCGGCGGCGCTCTCGCCGTGGCGGGCGTGGGGTTCCAGGCGCTCACCCGCAACCCGCTCGCTGAGCCCTCGGTGCTGGGCGTCGCCAGCGGGGCGGCCTTCGGCGTCGTGACGGGGCAGCTCTTCGGGCTCGGCCTCAGCGTGCTCGAGGCGATCGGGCTCACGGCCTTCGCCTTCGCCGGGGCCTTCGTCGCGGGGGGCGCCGTGTACCTGATCGCCTCGACGGCCGCCGGGCTGCCCGTGCACACGCTTCTCCTGGCGGGCGTCATCGTGGGGATCTTCTTCTCCTCGGCCATCACCGTGCTCATCTCCATCGTGGACACCAACCGGCTGGGCGGGGTGATCCACTGGCTCCTCGGCAGCGTGGCGCCCATTCCCCCTGGCCCGCTGCTCGTCTTCGCCGCCCTCACCGCGATCGGCGTCGCGCTCATCGGCAGCCAGGCCCGCCGGCTCAACCTCCTCGCGCTCGGCGAGGAGGCGGCGCTCCAGCTCGGGGTGGACGCCGAGGCGGTGAAGCGCCGGGTCTTCGTGGGGGCAGCGCTCCTCACCGCGGCCGTGGTCGCCTTCGCCGGGCCCATCGGCTTCGTGGGGCTCATCGTTCCCCACGCGCTGCGGATGCTCCTGGGGCCGGACAACCGCGTGCTGGTCCTGGCTGCTCTGCTCGGCGGCGGCGTCTTTCTGCTCGCCGCGGACACGGTGGCCCGGAGCCTGGTGGCGCCGGCGGAGCTGTCCGTGGGCGTGATCACGTCCTTCTGCGGGGCCCCGGTGTTCGTCGCCCTGCTCCGCTCACGAGGGGCGAGGGGGCAAGCGTGACTCCCCTCCTCGAGCTGCGCGGCGTGAGCTTTGCCTACCCCTCGCCCGGGGAAGGACGCGGGCGCGCCCCGTTCCAGATCCGCGAACTGTCTTTCGCTGTCGAGGAGGGCGAGATCCTCGGGATCATCGGCCCCAACGCGTCCGGGAAGACGACCCTCATCCGCCTGCTGTCCCGGGTCGTGGCGCCGGCGCGCGGCGAGATCCTCCTCGAGGGCGCACCGCTGACCCGGCTGACGCGAGCATCCGTGGCCCAGCGCGTGGCCGTGGTCCCGCAGGATGTGCCGCGGGGGTTCCCGTACACGGCGGGCGAGCTGGTCCTCATGGGGCGCTTCCCGCATGCGCCCGGGCGCTTCTTCGAGAGCGACGAGGACCGGGCCGCAGCGCGCGAGGCGATGGAGCTGACCGGGGTGCTCGACCTCGCGCATGAGCCCCTGGACCGGCTGAGCGGCGGCGAGCGCCAGCGCGTCGTGCTGGCCCGGGCCCTGGCCCAGCGGCCGCGGCTCCTGGTGCTGGACGAGCCCACCGCGCATCTCGACCTCCGCTACCAGGCGGAGGCGGTGGGACTGCTGCGCCGCCTCAACGCGGAGGCCGGCCTCGGCGTGGTGCTCGTGTCTCACGATCTGAACCTGGCGGCGGAGGTGTCCCACCGTCTCCTCCTGCTCGACCGGGGCTCGGCGGTCAGCCTCGGTCCGCCCGAGTCCGTGCTCGACGAACAGACGCTCGAGGCCGTCTACGGCTGCCGCGTCACCGTCGAGAAGCACCCGTCGAGCCGGCGGCCCGTCGTGCATGTGGTCTGGCCCGAGCCCGATATGGCGCGGAAGGGGTGATCGCGGGACACACAGCACAGGCGACACACGCGGCATGCGACATGAGGCGCCCCGGTCGAAGGGAAGCCGGTGGAGGCCCGATCCTCGGGCTGAATCCGGCACGGTCCCGCCACTGTGAGTGGGGAGCCACGTCCGAGCCCCGGCGGCAGCGGCCTCCGGGGAGCCACTGGGAGCGATCCTGGGAAGGCCGGACATGCGGCGACGATCCACGAGTCAGGAGACCTGTCCGGGGCGCATGGACCTCACACCCTTTCGAGGCAGGAGGAGTGGTGATGACAGTGGACGGACGGATCAGCGGCTGGGCGCTGGCGGGAATGCTGCTGGCGGCATTCCCGCCCGCGGCCCCGGCCCAGGAAAGCAAGCGGGTGGAGCCGGTGGTGGTGACGGCGACGAGGATCGAGACGCCGGCGGCGGAGATCGGCGTCTCCGTGAGCGTGGTGACCGAGGAAGACTTCAAGACGTATCACTACGCGACGGTGGACGAGGCGCTCCGGACCGTGCCGGGGCTCGAGATCCGCCGCTCCGGCAGCCTCGGCAAGACCACGAGCATCACCATCCGGGGGGCCACGGCCAACCAGGTGCAGGTGCTCGTGGACGGCGTGCGAGTCAAGAGCCCGACCACCGGTCAGGCCGACCTGTCGGACATCTCCCCGGACCTCATCGAGCGCATCGAGATCATCCGCGGGCCCCAGTCCACGCTCTATGGCGCCGACGCCATCGGCGGCGTGGTCCACATCATCACCAAGCGGGGGAAGGGGCCCTTCAGCGCCTCCGTCCAGCAGGAGGTTGGCAACTACGACACCCTCCGCTCTCGGGTGCAGGGGGGCGGGCAGTGGAAGATCCTCGACTACTCCTTCGCCGCTTCGCATCTGGAAAGCAACGGCCAGTTCAAGAACGACGGCTCCGACGAGAACGCGCTCTCCGGCCGGCTGGGGGTCGCGCTGCCCTGGGACAGCCAGCTCGCCTTCGTCGCCCGCTGGAACCGCACGGACACGGACCTGCCCGTGAAGTTCGTCTGCTGCGGCCCGCTGGCCGTCGAGCCGCTGATCGACGTGAACCAGCGGCAGCAGAGCGAGACGCTCGTCCTGACGCTCGAGGGGAAGACGCGACCCGTGCCGTGGTGGGAGAGCCGGGGGCGGATCTCCCGCTACGAGAACAGCATGGGCTTTCAGGATCCCGTGGACCCGGGCTACGCCTTCGACTTCCCCTCCTTCTCGCAGATCAACGTGGAGCGGCGGGAGGCGGAGTGGCTCAACGCCTTCCACGTGGGCAAGTGGAGCACGAGCACGGTCGGGCTCGAGTACCGCCACGAGGAGGGGGAGAACAAGGGGGTCTTCCGCTCCCGGACGAACACCCAGTCCGTCTTCTTCGAGGAGCAGCTCCGCTTCTTCGACCGGCTCTTCCTCACGGGCGGCTTCCGGGTGGAGGACCACAGCGTCTTCGGCACGGAGACCACGGAGCGCGGCTCGCTGGCCTATGCCATCAAGGGCTGGGGGACCCGGCTGCGCGGCGGCGCCGGATCCGGCTTCCGCGCCCCGACGCTCAACGACCTCTTCTACCCGGGCTTCTCCAACCCCGCGCTCAAGCCGGAGAAGAGCTTCTCCTGGGAGGTCGGCGCCGACCAGAAGCTCTGGCAGGAGCGGATCCGGCTCGGCCTCACCTACTTCCACAACGACTTCGAGAACCTCATCCGGTTCGTGTCCATCCCGGTCGCCCCCTTCGTGGCCGTCGTGAACCTGGCCCGCGCGCGGACGGCGGGCATCGAGGCCACCTCGGAGGTGGACCTCCTGAAGAACCTCGTGGCCTCCGTGAACTACACGTATACCGACTCGGAGACGCAGGGGTCGCATCGGCCCCTGGCGCGCGAGCCGCGCCACCGCTGGAACGTGGGGCTCACCTGGGAGCCGATCCGGCGGCTGTCGCTCTTCACCCAGGTCCACACCAGCTCGCGCCAGTTCGAGAGCGAGACGGTGGGCTACAACCGCGGCCACACGCGCGTGGACGTGGGCGGCACCTACCGCGTCCTCGATCGCTACGGCTGGCTGCAGGCGCTGGAGCTCACGGCGCGCATCCAGAACCTGCTCGACGAGGGGTACGCCGAGGTCCGCGGCTTCCCGGCGCTCGGCACTCAGGCCCTCGTGGGCGTCAGGGCGAGCTTCTGAGAGGCGGCGGATGATCCCGGGGCTCTCCGTCGAGATCGGCCGCGAGGCGGTGGTGCTGCGCTGGCCGCTGCTGCTCCGCGTGCTCTCCTCCGCCGTCGTGGGGGGCGGGCTGGCCGAGGCGCGCGCCGTCATCAACCTGCACGTGGCCAAGGACGACCCGTGCGTGGACCCGCCAGGGCTGATCGAGACGTTTGCCCGGCGCGCGGCTGTGCACGAGCCCTATGTGGGGCTCCTCACCTCTGCCTGGACCGAGCACGCGACGGTGGGCGAGGCCGCGGGCTTTGGCTTCCAGGCGGTGGCCGTGGCCACGGTGGGGCTCAGCAACCGCATCGCCGCGGGGCGCAGCGCGGCCCGCCCCTGGGTGCCCTCCACCATCAACACCATCGTGGTGGTCGAGGCCGATCCCGAGCCCGCCGCCCTCGTCAACGCCGTGATCACCGCCACCGAGGTGAAAGCGCTGGCGCTCATGGAGGCCAGCATCGGCGACGGCGACGGCGGCCCGGCGACGGGCACCTCCACCGATGCGGTGGTGATCGCCGCCACCGGGCGCGGCCCCCGCGCGCGCTTCGGCGGGCCCGCGAGCGAGCTGGGGTGGGTGATCGGGCGCGCGGTTCGGGAGGCTCTCGCAAACGGGATTCGTGGCTGGAAGGAGCGCAATCCGTGAGCGCGCGGTGGGCGGCGCTCCTGCTGGGCTCGGCGGGACTCCACGCGGCGGCGCTCGCGCTCCTGAGTTTCGTCGCCGTGAAAGCGGGCTTTCCCCCGGCGCTCGTGGTGAACCTGTCGGCATGGGAGGCCGCCAGCCCGCGGGCGCCCGCCGGCGCTGGCGCTCGAGGCGCCTCGGGCGATGGGCCGGCCCGGAGAGCCGGCCCCGCCGCCCGAGCGTCGGACCCGGCCCCCATCCCGGGGAGCGCTCCCGCGAGCCCGGCCGGCGCCCCCATGGCTCCGGGCGTCCCCGCGAGCGTGCCCACCGCCCCCGCGTCTGCTATCGCTCCGGTGCCGGCGGCTGGCCCAGGCGAGACACGGCCCTCCGGCGCCCTGGCGGGGAGCGCGGAGGTGGTGCGGCCATGGGAGCGCCACGCCGCGCCGCTCGAGGCGTGGTCGGGAGCGCTCCTCGCCCGCAGAGCCGACGCTGGCGCCGGGTCGTCCGGGAGTCAGCCTGCGAGTGTGAGCGACGGAGCCTCAGGAGCTTCCGCGCCCGGCGCGCAGGTGGCGTCCTCGGGTCCTCGGACCGAATCCGGGGCGGAAACCGGCGCCGCGGGCGGTGGCGCAACGGGAGTAGCGCCGGGCGGGCGCGACGGAGGGAAGGGGCTTGGCGTCAGTGGAGGATCGCGGCTCGCGCTGGCGTTCCCGGCAGAGGGGCGGGGGGGCGTCCCCGCCGAGTACGGCCCCTATCTCGCCCGCTTCCGCCAGCGCGTTCAGGATGCGCTCGTCTATCCACTGGCTGCGCGCCGACGTGGGCTGTCCGGCGCGGTGGAGATCGAGGTGCTGATCGATCCGGGCGGCCGAATCCAGAACGTGGAAGTCTCGTCCTCCTCGTCTCACGCCCTCCTGGACGAGGCGGCCGTGGACACGGTGAGACAGATGGCGCCGGTCCCCATGCCCGAGACGCTCCCCGCGCGACCACTCAGGGTGAAGCTCCCGCTGGTCTTCGAGCTGCGCTGATCCGTCCTGGCATGACGGTGCTGCTCGTCGCCCTGGCGCTGGACCTGACGCTCGGCGAGCCGCCCAACCGCTGGCACCCCGTGGCGTGGATCGGCTGCCTGCTCGGCCATGGTGCCCGGCTCGCGCCTCAGGGACCGCCGTGGCTCCTGCTGCTCCACGGCACGCTCCTCGTCCTGCTGGTGGCAGGAGCCGCGGCTGCGGGGGCCTGGCTGGTGACGGGGTGGGCCAGCCCCTGGCCGCTCCTGCGCATGCTCGTCGCGGCGTGGCTCCTCAAGTGCGCCTTCTCGGTGAGGCGGCTCTTCGGCTCCGTGCGCGAGGTGCAGCAGGCCCTGGCGGGGGGCGATCTCGAGGGGGCACGGCGGGCGCTCGGGCTCCATCTGGTGAGCCGGCCCACGGGGGATCTGGATGAAGGGGCCGTCGCCTCGGCCGCGGTCGAGTCGCTGGCCGAGAACCTCACGGACAGCGTGGTGGCGCCGCTCGGCTTCTTCGCCATCGGCGGCCTGCCGGCGGCCTGGGCCTACCGGACGGTGAACACGGCCGACGCGATGATCGGCTACCGCCGCGGCCGGCTCGAGCATCTCGGCAAGTTCGCCGCGCGGCTCGACGACGCGCTCAATCTGCTGCCGGCGCGGCTCGCGGCGTCGGCGCTCGTGGCCGGGGCGTGGTGCGCGGGGGAGTCGGGTCGGGGGGCGTGGCGAACCATGCGGCGGGATGGCAGTCTCACCGCGAGCCCCAATGCGGGGCAGACCATGGCCGCCATGGCAGGCGCGCTCGGCGTGACGCTCACCAAGCACGGCCACTACCGGCTTGGCGCGGGACCGGCTCCCGATGCCGCGGACATCGAGCGGGCCCTCGCCGTCGCGCGCTGGGCCTGCGGGCTCTGCCTCGGGGCGGCCGCGCTCGCGCTGGCCATCCTTCGATGAGCGGCCGGACTCCCGCCCTCATGCTCCAGGGGACAAGCTCCCATGCCGGCAAGACCGTCCTCGTGGCCGGCCTCTGCCGCCTCCTGGCGCGGCAGGGCTTGCGGGTGCTGCCCTTCAAGTCCCAGAACATGTCGCTCAACGCCTGGGTGACCGGCGATGGCAAGCAGATGGGGCTACAAGGCGGGCTTGACAGGCTGATCTGCTCCCAGCAGACTTACAGTAAGAAAGTATGGATGGGTCGAAGGCGAGCACACAACGAGGAGCACCCATGGCAGCGGTGAAGATCGGGCCGAAGCATCAAGTCACCATTCCGCGCGAGGTCTTCGAGGCGCTGCATCTCGGCGTCGGCGACTTCCTCGACGCCGAGGCGCGCGGGGGACAGATCATTCTCAGCCCCCTCCAGCTGGCCGCCAAGGCGCCGGCGGCGAAACTCTCTGCTGCTGAGCAGCGGCGGCTTCCGCGCACCCGGGCGAAGATCGCGAGGATCCAAGAGGACCTCGGCTCGGCACGGGGGCTCTCGACTGAGGAGGCCGAGGTCGCCGCCAAGGCCGGTCTCATCGACCCCGACCAGAAGTACTGGTGGACCGAGGAGTGGCAGCGGGGGGAGCGGGAGGCGGAAGCGGACCGAAAGAGGGGGCGGGTCCTCGGGTCCTTTGAGTCGGTCGCGGCCATGAAGGAGGCGATCCGGAAGCGGCCCCGCGTGAGCGCATGACCCTTCGCCCGACCACCCGCTTCGCCAGCGAGTACGCGAAGCTGACGGGCCTGCTCCAGCGCCGGGTGGACAAGGCGCTGGAGCTTGTCCTTTCGAACCCCAGACACCCGTCGCTGCACGTGAAGAAGATGAAGGGTTACGAGAATCGATGGGAGCTTCGCGTCACCCTCAACTACCGCCTCATCTTCACGCTCGAGGCCGATGCCTACGTCCTCCTTCGGGTCGGAACGCACGACGTGTTGGGATGACGAAGGACCAGACCATCTAATTTCTTCGTCGCTGGTGGAGCCCGGCGGTATCATGACCTGTCGCCGCCATGTGCGGCGAGTCTTGTCTCACTATCCAAGGCATGGCGCTCAACGTGACGGAACTTCTCGCCGGGGCGGTCAAGACTGCGCTCCACGCGGCGGCGCTGCCCGCGCCGGAGGCCGTGGCCTGGGAAATTCCCCGTGAGGCCGAGCACGGCGACTACGCGACGAACGTGGCCATGACGCTCGCCAGGCCGGCGCGCCGGCCGCCGCGCCAGGTGGCCGAGGCGATCGTGAGGCATCTCCCCGCCGTGGCGGCGATCGAGCGAGTCGAGATCGCAGGGCCGGGCTTCCTCAACGTCTTCCTCGCGCCGCGGTGGTGTGCCGAGGCGCTGCGGGAGATCCTCCTCGCCGGCGAGGGCTACGGGCAGAGCGACCTGGGCCGCGGGCGCCGCTACCGGATCGAGTTCGTCTCGGCCAATCCCACGGGGCCGCTGGTCATCGTCAACGCTCGCGCGGCCGCCGTCGGGGATGCCCTGGCGCGCATCCTCCGCTCCCAGGGCTTCCAGGTCGCGTGCCAGTACTACGTCAACGACGCAGGGACCCAGTTCCAGGCCCTCGCCTCCTCCATGGAGGTGCGGCTGCGTCAGGCGCTGGGCGAGTCGGCCGAATTGCCCGAGAACGCCTATCCCGGCGAGTACCTCGTGGACCTGGCGCAGGACTACCTCGCGCGGGACCCGGCCGGCGCCCGCGCGGCGCTGGCGCTGCCGGCGGGGGAGCGACTCGAGCGGCTCGGCCGCCTGGCGGTGGACACCATGGTCGCCGGCCAGCGCCGCGTCCTCGAGGAGTACGGCACCGCCTTCGACCGCTGGACGTACGAGGCGACCGATGTGCGCGCCGCCGGGCTCCCGGAGCGAGCCATCGACGAGCTGCGCGCCGCGGGCTTCATCTACGAGGCCGAGGGCGCGCTGTGGTTCCGCTCGACCGCCCTCGGGGACGACAAGGATCGCGTGCTGAGGAAGTCGGACGGGGAGCTCACCTACTTCGCCGTGGACATCGGCTTCCACCACTTCGGCAAGTTCGCCGACGTGGACTGCGTGATCGATCTCCTGGGCCCCGACCACCACGGCTACATCCCGCGGCTCAAGGCCGCCATGACGGCCCTGGGCCATCCCGAGGCGGCCTTCGACGTTCTCATCGTCCAGCTCGTGACCCTGCTGCGCGACGGCCAGCCCGTCCCGATGTCCAAGCGGAGGGGGGAGTTCGTGCTCATGGAGGAATTGCTCGAGGAGGTCGGCCGGGACGCCGCCCGCTTCACCTTCCTCACCCGGCGCCACGACAGCCCGCTGGAGTTCGACCTGGCCGTGGCCACGCGCCAGAGCGCCGACAACCCGGTCTTCTACGTCCAGTACGCCCACGCGCGCGTCACGAGCCTGTTCAGGACCGCCGCCCAGCAGGGTGTCGCTGTGCCGCCATGGCGCGAGGTGGACTTCGGCCGTCTCGCGCTGCCCGAGGAGCAGACGATCATCAAGGGCTTGCTCCAGTACCCCGAGCTGGTGGCAGGGGCCGCCCGCGCTCGGGAGCCGCACCGGATCGCCTACTACCTGAGCGAGCTGGCAGGGATCTTTCACCCGTACTACAAGGCGCACCGGATCCTCACCGAGGACCGGCCGCTCAGCCTGGCGCGGCTCGGCCTGTGCGCGGCCGTGGGCCAGGTGCTGCGCAGCGGCCTCGGCCTCCTCGGCGTGTCGGCGCCAGAGAGCATGTAGTGCGAGCCGAGGCGTGCCGCACGGCGAGGCGAGCGAAGAGGGAGATCCCCCGAGCGGAGCGAGGCGTGCGAGCCGAGGCGTGCCGCACGGCGAGGCGAGCGAAGAGGGAGATCCCCCGAGCGGAGCGAGGCGTGCGAGGCATTCGATGACGCGTAACGGATCGGGCACTGGTTCGGGATTCTTCCAGCGCGCCGGCGTTGTTGCGGCGGCGGTGGTGATCCTCGGCCTCACCTTCACGCTGGGCATGCTCGTGGGACGACAGTGGACCCGCCCTGGCCCCCAGGTCGCGACCGTAGAGACCACCAAGAAGGGCGCCGTGGCGCCGCGGCGAATCGGGCTCGGGGAGGTGGAGAGCGACAAGCCGAAGGGGCTCCAGGACAAGCTCACCTTCTACCAGACGCTCACGGCGCCGCTGGACCCCGCGACCTCCCAGGCCAAGGCCAACCCCGAGGACAAGGGCAAGCCGGAGGCCAGGCCTAAGCCGGACGCCAGGCCCCCGGCCGAGGTTGCTGCCGCGGTCGAAGACAAGCCGACGGCGGCCGATGGTGCTCCCGAGTGGACGGTCCAGGTCGGGGCCTTCAAGAATCGCAAGCAGGCCGACGCTGTGCAGCGGGGCCTCATCGGCGCCGGGTTTCCCGCCCAGGTCAGCGCATTGACGGCGGACGACGGTCAGGCGCGCTACCGGGTCCGCGTGGGGTCGTTCAAGGCGCGGGTCGAGGCGGACCGGGTGGCCGAGCGGCTCCGCGCGGAACGGTCGCTGGCCACCTACGTGACGACGAACTAGCCCGGCCGAAGCCGAGAGGCCACCGTCGCCATGGAGCACCGCGCGGGCCGGGTCCTGATTCCCCGCGAGGAGATCGCGGCCCGCACGGTCGACCTGGGGCGGGCCCTCGGCCGCGACTTCGCCGGCAGGAACCCGCTCCTGGTCGGGGTGCTCAAGGGGGCGGTGATCTTCCTGGCCGACCTGATCCGCGCCATCCCGGCCCCCATCGGCATCGACTTCATGGGGGTCTCCTCGTACGGGGCGACCACAAGGTCCTCCGGCGCCGTCCGGCTGACCGCCGACCTGTCGGTGTCCATCGAGGGCCGGGATGTGATCATCGTGGAGGACATCGTCGACTCGGGCCGGACGCTCGGCTACCTCCGGCGCAACTTCGCGACTCGCCGTCCGAAGAGCCTCTCGGTGTGCGTGCTGCTGGACAAGATCGAACGGCGGGAGGTGGACGTGAAGCTCGACTACGTGGGCTTCGTGATTCCGGACCGCTTCGTGGTCGGCTACGGGTTCGACTTCGGAGGGCTCTACCGCAGCCTGCCCGACATCCACGTGCTCGAGCCCCCGCCCCGGGTGTGACCGGCCCCGCCCAGGGGCCGTATGCTATACTTTTCGCACGATGAACCCGTTTTACAAGAACCTCGCTCTCTGGATGGTCATCGGCCTGATCGTCATCCTCCTGTTCAACCTCTTCCAGGCCAAGGAATCCCCCCGCGACGAGGTCGTCTTCTCCGACTTCCTCAAGAAGGTCGAGGCGGGCGAGGTGCGCGAGGTGATCCTCCGAGGCAATGCCGTGACCGGCAAGCTCGCCAGCGGCGAGGCCTTCAGGACCACCACGGCCGACTACCCCGATCTGATCAAGACCCTCAAGGACCGCGGCGTCCGGATCAGCGTGAAGACGATGGACGGCGCCCCAGGGTACTTCGCGATCTTCCTGCAGTGGGTGCCCATGCTGCTCTTCATTGGCGTGTGGATCTTCTTCATGCGCCAGATGCAGGGAGGGGGCGCCAAGGCGCTCTCCTTCGGCAAGGCCCGCGCCCGGTTGATCTCGGAGAAGCAGAACAAGATCACCTTCCAGGACGTGGCGGGCGTGGAGGAGGCGAAGGAGGAGCTCAGGGAGATCATCGAGTTCCTGAAGGACCCCCCCAAGTTCCAGAAGCTCGGGGGCAAGATCCCGAAGGGCGTGCTCCTGGTCGGGCCGCCCGGCACGGGCAAGACGCTGCTCGCCAAGGCCATCGCCGGCGAGGCCAACGTGCCCTTCTTTTCCATCTCGGGCTCGGATTTCGTCGAGATGTTCGTGGGCGTGGGGGCCTCCCGCGTCCGCGACCTCTTCGAGCAGGGCAAGAAGCACGCGCCCTGCATCATCTTCATGGACGAGATCGACGCGGTCGGGCGGCACCGGGGCGCAGGGCTCGGCGGCGGCCACGACGAGCGCGAGCAGACCCTCAACCAGCTCCTCGTGGAGATGGACGGCTTCGAGACCAACGAGGGCGTGATCCTCATCGCCGCCACCAACCGACCCGACGTGCTCGATCCGGCGCTCCTGCGGCCCGGCCGATTCGACCGTCACGTGGTGGTGGCCCGGCCGGACGTGAAGGGGCGCGAGGAGATCCTCAAGGTCCATACCCGCCGCATCCCGCTGGCGCCCAACGTGGAGCTCAAGGTGCTGGCCCGCGGCACGCCCGGCTTCTCGGGCGCGGACCTCGCCAATCTCGTGAACGAGGCCGCGCTCCTCGCCGCCCGCCAGGATAAGAAGTCGGTGGAGATGATCGACTTCGAGAACGCCAAGGACAAGGTGCTCATGGGAGTCGAGCGCCGGTCCATGATCATCTCGGAGTCCGAGAAGAAGATCATCGCCTACCACGAGGCCGGCCACGCGCTCGTGGCGGATCTCCTGCCGGGCACCGATCCCCTCCACAAGGTGACGATCATTCCCCGCGGTCGGGCTCTGGGTTTGACGCAGCAGCTGCCCACCGACGACAAGTACAACTACTCCAAGGAGTACCTCGTCAACCGTATCACGATCCTGCTGGGTGGCCGCGCCGCCGAGGAGATTGTCCTCCAGCAGCAGACCACCGGCGCCGGCGACGACCTCGAGAAGGCCACCGACATGGCGCGCAAGATGGTCTGCGAGTGGGGCATGTCGGAGAAGATGGGACCGCTCACCTTCGGGAAGAGCGAGGAACACATCTTCCTCGGGCGCGAGATGTCCCGGCCCAAGGACTACAGCGAGGACACCGCCATCCTGATCGACGCCGAGATCAAGCGGATCGTGACGGACTCCGCCTCGAGCGCCCGGCACATGCTGGAGGCGAACCTCGAGAAGCTCCACGCCCTGGCTCGCGCGCTCCTGGAGCGCGAGTCGCTCGACGGCGAGGAGATCGCCCGGATCCTGCGGGCGCGGCCGTACCAGGAAGCCCCCGCCCCCGCCTGAGCCGGGCCGCCTCGCTTCGCCCTGGCTCGCTCACGCTCGCCGAATTCCTGCTTTCGCTCGCCTCGCCTGCGGCTCCGGCTCGCCCCACCACGTTCTCGGTCGTCGCCAGCGCTCAACGTACACCCACGTACGCCTCGCGCTGGCTCGGGCTCGCTCCGCTCGCCCTGGTGTCCGTCTCCGCTCGCCTCCCCTGCGGCTTCGGCTCGCACCGCGGGGCCTCGCCTGGCTCGCGATCCGGCCCGGCTCTGCCGCCGGGCCGCCTCGCTTCGCCACGGCTCGCTCTCGCTCGCCGAGTTCCTGCTTTCGCTCGCCTCCCCCTTGCGGCTGGTTCAAGTCCTGGTATTTCGAGTCCCATCGGTGCGGGGGGGGATGGTATTTTTGTCTCTGTGGACGCTACGATGAACCGAGCGTGTCTCGCGGGCGTGACGGTGGGCGACGGCCTGGGCGTGGCGGTGATGGGGGCCCTCAATGTGAGCCCCGACTCCTTCTATCCGGGCTCGGTGGCCCGTTCAGGTGACGATCTCGTCCGCCTGGCCGAGCAGATGCTGGCGGGGGGCGCCGCCTTCCTGGACGTGGGAGCCATGTCCACGGCCCCGTACCTCCAGAGCGATATTCCGGCGTCCGAGGAGGCCGACCGTCTGGCCTCCGCCGTGCACCTCCTGGTCACCAAGCTCGACGCCCGGGTGTCCGCCGATACGAGCCGGGCGCTGCCGGCCCGGGCCGCGCTCCAGGCCGGCGCCAGGCTGATCAACGACGTGCGGGGGCTCACCGGCGATCCCGGGGTGGCTCGCGCGGTGGCCGACGCCGGGGCGGGGCTCATCCTCATGGCCTCGGAGCGCGGCGGTCACGAAGACGTCCCGCCGGTGGAGACGGTGCTGGCGCTGCTCGAGGAGAGCCTGGCCATCGCGTTCCAGGCCGCCGTGTCCCCGGACGGGATCGTGGTGGATCCCGGGATCGGCTTCTTCAGGCGACGCGGCATCCCCTGGTACGAATGGGACTGCCGCGTGCTGGCCTCCCTCGGCCGCCTGCGGGAGCTGGGCCGGCCGGTTTGCCTGGGAGTCTCGAGGAAGTCCTTCATCGGTGCCCTGGCCGGCGAGGACGACCCCGCGCGGCGGCTCCCGGGCTCGCTGGCCGCGACGGCCGCCGCCGTGCTCGGTGGGGCACACATGATCCGCTGCCACGATGTGGCCGAGACGCTGCAGGCCGTGAAGGTGGCGCTCGGTGTTCACCGGGCCAGGGAAGCGGGATAGCGCCGTGTGGCCCGTGCTCCAGGCCTTCCGGTTGCGCGATGCCGTGGACATTGTCATCGTGGCCGCCGTCGTCTACCGCGTGCTCGTGATGTTCCGCGGGACCCGGGCGCTGCAGATGCTGGCCGGACTCGGCGGCCTCATGGTCGCCTCCTTCCTGGCCCGCCGGCTGGACCTCGTCAGCACCACCTGGATCCTCGAGAACTTCTGGTCGGTGTGGGTGCTGGCGCTGGTGGTGCTCTTCCAGCCCGAGCTGCGCCGGGCGCTGGCCCAGATCGGGCGGAGCCCGCTCTTCCAGGGGATCACCCGGGCGGGCCAGGAGCAGCAGAGCCACGTCATCGATGACGTGGTGAAGGCCGCCGACTCGCTGGCCGCCAAGCGCATCGGCGCGCTCATCGTGCTCGAGCGGACCACGGGCCTCAGGAACTACGCCGAGCTCGGTGTCCCGCTCGACGCGCTGGTGTCGGCGGACCTCCTGGTGAGCCTGTTCCTGCCCTACTCGCCCCTGCACGACGGCGCGGTCTTCGTCCGCCACACCCGTGTGGCCGCGGCGGGCTGCTTCCTCCCGCTGTCGCGCAGCACCCAGCTGGGCCGGGCCATGGGCACACGGCACCGCGCCGCGCTCGGGCTGTCGGAGGAGACGGACGCCGCGGTCCTGGTGGTCTCGGAGGAGACGGGGCGCATCTCGCTCGCCGTGGGCGGCCAGATGGAGACACCGCTGGACCGGGAGCGGCTCCGCGAGCGCCTGGCGGAGCTGTTCGCTCTCGCTGCGAGCCCCTCTCCGGGTCGCGTCCGCTGGTGGGTGCCGGCACGCGAGTGGCTGAAAAAATGATCGCCCTCTTCCGCCACTGGGAGCTCAAGGGTGCCGCCCTGGTTCTCGCCACCGCGCTCTGGGTGTTCGTGACCACCTCGGAGAAGGGCGAGGTCGTGCTGTCGGCCCCCGTCGAGCTCGACGCCCTGCCGCCCGGCCTCGAGGTGGTGGGCGAGCGACCCGAGAGCGTGGACGTGCAGCTCCACGGGCTGCGCGCGCTCCTGGCACGGCTCGGCCCCGAGCAGGTGAGGGCCCGTGTGAGCCTCGCGGGAGTGCGGCCGGGCGAGGTGGTCCTGCGCCTCCTCCCCGAACACATCGTGGTGCCCCCGGGGATCACGGTCCTGCGCGTGAGCCCCTCCCGGGTGCGGCTCGTGGTGCGGCCCTCAGGGTCTTCGCGGCTCGAGGGTGTTCCAGAAGGGAGCCGGACATGACCCGCCTCTTCGGTACCGATGGCATCCGGGCCGTCGCCAACGCCGAGCCCCTCACCACCGAGCTGGCGTTCCGTCTCGGCCGCCAGCTCGTCGCCACCCTCCTCGAGCACCACGGGGTCACGAAGCTGCGGCTGGTTGTCGGGAGGGACACGCGGCTGTCCGGCCCCATGCTCGAAGGGGCCCTGGTCTCGGGCGCGCTCTCGGCCGGGGGCGATGTCCACTCGGTGGGCGTCCTGCCCACCCCCGGCATCGCCTATCTGACGCGGGCGCTGGAGGCCCATGGCGGGGTGGTGCTGTCCGCCTCGCACAATCCCTTCGAGGACAACGGGATCAAGATCTTCTCCTCCGAGGGCTCGAAGTTCCCCGACGCCTGGGAGGACGAGATCGAGGCGCGTCTGAGCCAGCCCGACGTCGCGCCCAAGCCGACCGGGGCGAGCATCGGCCGGCTCGTCTCCTACGCGCGCGCCGAGGCGGACTACGTGGGTTACGCGACGCGGACCTGCCCCGTGAACCTCACCGGGCTCAGCATCGTGCTCGACTGCGCCCATGGCGCAACCTATCGCGTGGCGCCCCGCGTCTTCCGGGGGCTCGGGGCCCGCGTCACGGTGCTGGGGGCGCGGCCGGATGGTCGCAACATCAACCGCGGCGCAGGCGCCCTCCATCCCGAGGCGCTGCAGAAGAAGGTCGTCGCGCTGGGCGCTCACCTGGGTCTTGCTTTCGACGGCGACGGCGACCGCCTCATCTCGGTGGACGAGGGTGGCGAGATCCGAGACGGCGATTACATGCTCGCCATCTGCGGCCGGCACCTGGCCGCGCAGGGACGGTTCCGGGGTCAGGTGCTGGTGACGACGGTCATGGCCAACCTCGGACTCGACAAGGCGCTCGGCGAGGCGGGCATCCGGACGGCGAAGACCCAGGTCGGCGACCGCTACGTCCTCGAGGAGATGCTGAGGCTCGGGGCAAACCTGGGCGGCGAGCAGTCTGGCCACCTTCTCTTCCTGGATCACGCCACGACCGGAGACGGGATCGTCTCGGCGCTCCAGCTCCTCACCGTGATGCGCGAGACAGGCCAGTCGCTCTCGGCGCTCGCCGGGTGCCTCAGCAAGTTCCCCCAGGTGCTGGTCAATGTGCCGGTCCGGGAGAAGCGCCCGCTGGAGGCCATCCCGGGGCTCACCGCCCGCGCCGAGGGATTCGACCTGGAGATGAACGGAGCGGGCCGCATCCTGCTGCGCTACTCGGGCACCGAGTCCCTCCTGCGGGTGATGGTCGAGGGGGAGGACCAGGCGCGCATCGACAGCATCGCCGCCGAGCTCGCGGGGATCGTTCGGCGCGAGATCGGGTCGCCGTGAGCCCCGAATCTATCAAGGGGATCGGCGTGGATCTCGCGAAGATCCCGCGCATGCGCAAGGTGATCGAGCGGTGGGATTACCGTTTTCTCCGCCGCGTCTTCACCGACGAGGAGATCGCCTACTGCCAGCGCCGGCGGGACCCGGTGCCTCACCTGGCGGCCCGCTTCGCCGCCAAGGAGGCCGGGCTCAAGGCGCTGGGCACGGGGCTTCGGATGGGAGTGCGATGGAAAGAGCTCGAGGTGAGACGCCAGCGGGGCCAGGCGCCGACGCTCGTGCTGTCGGGGCGCACCCAGACCCTCGCGCGCGCGAAGGGCGCGACCCGGGCGTTCCTGTCGCTGACCCACGAGGGCGACTATGCCCTGGCCCAGGTCGTGCTCGTCGGCGGAGAGCCGGATGGCGATGCGGAGCGCGGGTAGCCTCGTGCTGAGCCTCGCTCTGCTCCTCCAGGGGTGCGCCGGGCTGATCCCGGGGCGAGGGGCGATCCCCGAGCCCGCCGTGAAGGCGCCGACCCCCGGACCCGCGCCCTCGGGGGGGACATTCGCGATCGAGCGCGGGCGTCCCGGCCTCGTGATCGCGGCCCCCCACGGCACCTCCGACAGCGCTACCGATCTGATCGGCGCCGAGCTGGCCCGTCTCACCGGGTGGGGCGCCGTCGTGGCCCGGGGTTTCTCTCACCTGGATTCGGGGGGCCGGCGCCTCAACGTGAATCGGCCCACCGAGAGCGTGCCCGGAGAGGCGCCGCAGCTCGAGACCCGGACCCCCGCCGCCCAGGAGGTCTACGAGGCATACCGGGCCCATGTGGCGGCCGCCTCGCAGGGGCCGCTCCGCTTCTACGTGGAGGTCCACGGCAATGGCCGGCAGGAGAGCGCGGGGCGCATCGAGATCGCGACGGTGGGCCTGAATCGCGACGAGGCCTGGCGGCTCAAGGTGCTGCTCGAGCTGGTGCGGGACGTCCACGTGCGCGGTCGAGAGGGGCTGCCGAGATTCGAGGTCCTCGTGGAGCCGCTCGACCGCCTGCACTACACGGCCTCGGCCACCAAGGAGCAGGGCGTCCTCAAGACGGCGGAGCGCGCGCTCCACATCGAGCTGCCGCGCGCCGCCCGCATCACCTATCGCGAGGCCTACACGGTGCTTCTGGCCGACTTCCTTACCCAGGCCGGGCGCCTCTTCGTGCCGCCGGGGCGGTAGCGGTGCGGCCTGTGTTCAGCGCCGCCGAGATGCGCGCCCTCGACGCGCGGGCCATCACCGAGGTCGGCATCTCCGGCCCGCGGCTCATGGAGGCGGCCGGGGCGGGCGCCGGCCGGCTGATCGCCGCGCGCTTCGCACCGATCAAGGGCACGCGCGTGCTGGTCCTCTGCGGGAAGGGGAATAACGGAGGCGATGGCTTCGTCGTCGCTCGCCATCTGAAAGCCCGCGGGGCGAGGGTGAAGGTCCTGCTGGTCGGGCGGCGGGCTGAGGTCAGCGGGGACGCGGCTCAGGCCCTCGGCCGCTGGCGCGGGCGCGTCGAGGAGGTCGTCACCGCAGCCCCGTCCGCAACCGTGGTGGGTGCGCTCCGGGAGGCTGACGTCGTCGTGGACGGGCTGCTGGGAACTGGGCTCGACGGGCCGGCTCGCGGGCTCACGGCCTCCGTGATCGAGGCGATCAACGAATCGCGCAAGCCCGTCGTGGCGCTCGATCTCCCCTCCGGTTCGAACGCCGACCGCGGCGAGCTGGCTGGCCCTGTCGTCAAGGCCACGCTCACCGCCACCTTCGCGGGCGTCAAGCGGGCGCTCCTCCTTCACCCGGCCGCGGCCTGGGCCGGCGCGGTGACGGTCATTCCCATCGGAATCCCGGCCGCCGAGGTCGGCCGCGGGATCGAGACGTGGCTCCTCGACGAGGCGGACATCCGGGTGCATTTTGCGGCTCGCCACCGCGACGCGCACAAGGGCAGCTACGGCCATCTCCTGGTCGTGGCCGGTTCCGTGGGGAAGACCGGGGCGGCGGCGCTTGCCGGGCGCGCGGCTCTCCGGAGCGGCGCGGGGCTTGTCACCATCGCCACGCCCGCCTCGCAGCAGCCCATCGTGGCGGCGCTCGGCATGGAGCCCATGACGGAGCCGCTTCCCGAGACATCCGCGCAGAGCTTGTCGCTCAAGAGCAAGGAGCGGATCCTGGAGCTGGCCTCCCGCAGCGACGCTGTCGCGCTCGGCCCCGGACTCTCCCTCGACCCGGAGACCCAGTCGCTGATCCGGGAGCTGATCCGGGACGTCGGGAAGCCCATGGTGGTGGACGCCGATGCGCTCACTGCCCTGGCAGGCTCTCTCGAGACGCTCGCGGGCGCGGCGGGTCCGCGCCTCCTGACTCCGCATCCCGGAGAGATGGCGCGCATGCTGGGGTGTGCCGTGGTCGCAGTGCAGGCCGACCGCATCGAGGTCGTCCGCGCCTTCTGCGCGCGCCACCACGCCTGGACCGTGCTCAAGGGGGCGGGGAGCGTCATCGGCTCCCCCGACGGGCGCGTCTTCATCAATCCCACGGGCAATCCAGGGATGGCGACAGGCGGGTCGGGAGACGTGCTCACCGGGATGGCCGGCGCCTTCCTCGCCCGCGGGCTCGAGCCTCTCGCGGCGCTGCAATCGGCCGTGTACCTGCATGGGCTCGCGGGCGACCTCGCCTGCGCCCGGTGGGGGGAGGAAGGCCTCATCGCCGGAGACATCATCGAGGCCATCCCGGAGGCGCTGCGCCCCCGCGCTTCGCGATGAGAGGCGCCGAGACGGTGGTCTCCCGGAGCCCGGAGGAGACACGGGCGATCGGTGCGCGCCTCGCGGCTCGGCTCGGGCCGGGCGCCGTCGTCGGCTGCATCGGCGAGCTGGGCGCGGGCAAGACCTGTTTTCTCCAGGGGCTCGCCGCCGGCCTCGGCGTCACCTCGGAGGTGACGAGCCCGACGTTCGTGCTCGTGAACTGCTACCGGGGGCGCGTCCCGGTCTACCACCTGGACGCCTACCGCACCGAGAGCCTGAGCGAGGTCCTGGACCTCGGCGTCGAGGAGATGTTCCACGGCGACGGCGTCACCATGATCGAGTGGGCGGACAAGCTGCTGCCCCTCCTGCCGGCGGACGCCGTCATCGTCGGGATCTCGGG
>MGBT01000124.1:5348-5875 GCA_001788395.1 Candidatus Rokubacteria bacterium GWA2_70_23 | reverse complement strand
CTACAAGACGCTGGCGGAGATCGGCGTCACGACCCAGAAGGACGGCACCCTGACCCTGGACGGGAGCAAGCTCCAGTCGGCGCTGACCGCCGATCCGCAAGCGGTGAGCGATCTCCTGGCGGGGACATCCTCGAAGGACGGCATCGCGGACCTCGTCTACACCGCGGCGGAGGGCATCACCAAGACCATCACGGGGGCCATCGCGGCGCGCCAGGACGGGCTCAGCAGCACGATCCGCGCCACCCAGCAGCAGATCGACCGCTCGCTCGAGCGCATCGACGTGTCCGAACGCATCCTGCGCGCGAGATTCACGAGCCTGGAGCAGGTGATCGCCTCCATGCAGCGCACCGGCACGGCCCTGCTGAGCCAGCTCTCCCAGCTCAACGCCCGCTCCAGCGGCTGAACCGAGACGGAAGGATGTCACCCGTGCAGAGCCACGTTGCGGTGTACCAGGGGGTCGAGGCGACGACGGCCGAGCCGGCCCGGCTCGTCCTGCTCCTCTTCGACGGCGCCGCGCGCTTCCTGCG
>MGBT01000124.1:0-5197 GCA_001788395.1 Candidatus Rokubacteria bacterium GWA2_70_23 | reverse complement strand
ATGCTGCGCCACCTGGCGAAGGCGATGGGGGAGCGCAGCCGTGGCCACCTCGAGCAGGTCCTCGCCCTCCTCCAGCCGCTGCGCGAGGGATTCGAGGGCGCGGCGAAGGCCATCCGCCATGAGCGACGTTAGGGCCCTCTTCGTGGCGGCGGAGGAGGCAAGGCTCTACGAGGACCTGGCCCGGCTCATGGAAGCGTTCTGGGCCGAGTTGCGGGGGGGCGACGAGAGCCGCATGGAGGAGTTCGCGGGCCGGCGGGAGCGGATCGTGGATGCGCTCGACGCCCTCGGGCCGATTCCCGATCTGCCCTCGGTGGGCCGGGACCTGCTGGACAACTACTGGGAGCGGAGCGCGACGGCCATTCGCCGCATCCAGGACCTCGACCGGGAGATCGTGAAGGTGCTCGAGGCGCAGAAGGCGGCGGTGCGGGAGGAGCTGGGCCAGCTCGCACGGGGGCGGGAGCTGCACGAGGCCTATCAGGGCGCTGCCCCGACAAGCCCGGTCTTCCTGGATCGCGTGGGGTGACGGACGCCTGCCGGCCTCGCGCAGGGCGACGCCCGGACGGGAGGCGCGCGGCTCAGCGGGCCGCGGAAGGATCGACGGGCGGCTCGGGGCTCCCCGCGGGGGCCTCCATCAGCGCGCGCGCCCAGGTGTCGCGCAGCTCGCGGAGGATCCAGGCCACGCGGTCGAAATCGCTCTCCGCCACCTTGCGGAGGCAGTAGCCGTAGACGCGGGCGAAGCCTTCGGTGATGTCGCCGAAGTTGAAGTCGAGCGACCCGATCAGCTCCTCGATGACGGCCCGCACCTGCTCGTCGCTCTGCCGGTCGCAGCCATCGAGGCCGTACTCGTAGAGCCCGAGCAGGCGCTGGGCGATGGGCAGCTCCCTGAGCGCGATGATCGCCGAGGCCGGCGGCGCCGCCGTCATTCCTCTACCGTCCATGGTCGATCCTCCTCTGGGCCGCCACGAGACCGCGGCCGTCTGACGCTGTCGGTTTCCGTGCCGCCATCGGGCAGCACGATCGATGTCAAAAGCAAGCACCGTACCAGGAGCGCGCGCCACAGCTTCCGGGCCTCGGCTAGTCTGTCCATAGGGTTGCACCCCCATCCGTGGTGGCCGTAGAGATGGGAGGCGGAAGCGAGGCGGCAGCTCCTGCCGGCCCGCCTGCAGGGCGAGCCGTAGCGCGAAGCGCCGCCGAAGGCGAGCCGAGCCAGATGGATCGAGAGAGCGCGAACCGCGCCGAGGCGAGCGGGTAAGGGGCTCCCCCGAGCCGAGCGAGAAGGCGGGACCGGAGCGCGTGGGCCAGCGGGTGGCGCGACGAGCGGGCACCCCACGGCAACCACAGGCAGTACATCCCACGCGCCAGGTAATCCACAGACTCGCGCGCGCGCCTTGACGGATCCTCGGCTACCTCCTAGTCTGAAGGGAGGGTACAATGTTCTAACTTTCTTACTGTCTATGGAGGAACTCCACATGCCGCTCGTCAAGGTCAAAGAGAAGTTTCAAGTGACGCTTCCTGCTGCAATCCGGCAGAAGGTCGGCGTCGACGTGGGCGATCTCTTGGAGGCCACCGTCCAGGGCAAGAGGATCACCTTCACTCCCAAGGTGGCGGTCGACCGCGCATTCGTTGAGCAGCGGCTCGCCGAGGGGCTCGAGGATGTCAAGAAGGGCCGCGTATACGGCCCCTTCAGCTCGGCCAAGGCCCTTGTTCGGTCGCTCCACCATGAGTCTCGGAAGCTCAAGAAGCGTTGATGCGCGCCGTCTACACCCAACGATTCCTGGACAGCTACGCGAGTTCTCCTCCCGAGATCCAGCGCGCTGCTGACCGCCGCGTCGCCCTCCTGCTCCAGGATCTCCGCCACCCTTCCCTCCGGGCCAAGAAGTACGACGAGGCCCGCGACCTCTGGCAGGCTCGGGCCACAGGCAGTTGGCGCTTCTACTTCCAGATTGAAGGGGACGCCTATCACCTGATCGACCTCACGCCCCACCCGAAGTAGCGGGTGCTGCCGCTTCGCCTCGTTCTCCCAAGAGAGCGAGGTTTTCATTTCTTGCGCTCACCGCGCCCCGCTCTCGGCCTCGTCCTTGTAGAACCGGCGCACGAAAAGCCCCTCGCGCTTGGCGAGAATGGTCACATCGCGGGTTTGGATCTCGATCCCGTACCCCCGCCGTTTCTGCTCAAGGGTCGAGACCCGGCAGTAGGCCACCACCGGCTTCCTGGGCTCCATGGTTGCTCAAGACGATCGAGCAGAGCGAGAAGGCGGGACCGGAGCGCGTGGGCCAGCGGGTGGCGCGACGAGCGGGCACCCCACGGCGCAGAGCATTTTCGCCGAAGCGGGATCGGGTGCGCGGGCGCGCCCTCGCCCGGGGGTCAGTGGGACGCCGGGACCGCCTCCAGCGCCCACCGAGCGGGCTCGCCGCCGGGGCGATACGGGTGCGAGTCAGCGAAGTAGTCGGCGAGCCGGCCGTCGAACTCGATCAACACCGTCGCGGGCCTGATCCCGCAGCCGGCCATCTCCCGCACGATATCCCCTGCCCGCCACTGGGGCGGGATGATCACCACATCCGCCGGATGCGCCAGCAGCCAGTCACGACTGCGGATCTCCTGTCCCGTGCCCGGCACGAAGGTCCCAGCCTTGTCACGGTCCGAGTCCACCACCACCGGAAATCGGATCGCGTCCATGCCCATCTGGTTCATGAAGGCGGCGGACTTGCCGGTGCCGCCCCAGACGGCCACCGACCGTCCGGACGCCCACAGCTCCTCGAGCTGGCGGCGGATGGCCGCGCCTGCGCGGGAGGCCCGGTCGCCAAAGGCCAGGCTGGCCCGGGCGCGCTCGATCTGCTCCCGGCTCTTGCCCAGGCGGACAAAGCCGTAGACCACCTCGCCGTTATAGCCGTGTCCGACAAAGTCCACCACGACTCCCGAGCGCGAGAGCATGCGCATGAACGACTCGGTCGTGAAATGCGAGTTGTGCTCGTAGTAGAAGTCCACGGTGCGGCCGGTGGCCAGCGCCCTGTCGATGCAGGGCACTTCCAGGAACAGCGCCGGATGGATCTCGGCCCAGGCCGCCGCGAAGGACAGGCTCTGGATGAACCCCAGCGGATTGCCCAGGTGCTCGAGCACATGGCGGCTCATGATGAGGTCGGGCCGGTAGTCCGCCACGTGGCGCGAGGACACGAACAGCGCGCGCCGAAGCTCCACCGGCCCGGCCGCCGCCTCGGGAGCGCCGTGGGGGTCGAAGCCCACATAGCGTCCTGCCGGCCGGGCCGCGGCCAGGGCGCGGAGGAAATGGCCGTCGCCGTGGCCGATCTCGACCACCACCGGCCGCTCCGGAAGCGTGCTCAGCATCCTCTGCTGCAGCGCCCGCAGATGATCCGACCAGCCCGCCGAGCGGTTGAACATGAGATTGGGCTTGTCCGAATACGGCACGGCGGCGTAGTCGAAGGCGGCATTGAACACATGCCCGCAGTCCACGCAGCGGACGAAGTCGAGCCGCAGGCGGGGCATGGCGCGGGCCTGCTCTGCGCTCGGCGGCCAGCCGAGGGTGGCCAGCGGCTGGGCTCCGCCGTCGAAGAAGCCGACGGCCCCATGGTGTCCGCAGGCCGGGCAGGTCGCTTCCCGCAAGTCGCCCCCGGACTCAGCCTCGGGTCGCATCCGCTGCCGCCCTCCCGGGCTGGGCCAGCCTCACAACCTCGGTGAAGAACGCCTCGAATTCCCGCACCGCGGCCATGTCCTCGAAGAGCTGGTGGCTGGCCGCCACGATCCGCCCGCTGACCGCCTCGCGCCACTCCCGGTCATTGCCGAGCCTGATGGCGATCTCCACATACTCTTCCGGGCTACGGGCCACGCAGTCCTCCACGCCCATCTGGCGGTAGCATCCGTAGGTCACGCGCCCACGCATGAACCGGCCGGGCCAGGTGACGATGGGCACTCCCAGCGCCAGCGCCTCATAGGTCGAGTTGCCTCCGCCGAAATGGAAAGGATCGAGCAGGGCGTCGGCCGCGCGCAGGAGATTCTGGAAGCTCTGGGAGGACAGGCGGCTCACGAACTGCACACGGTCGCTCACATCGCCGAAGGATCGGACGAATCGCTCGCACAGCGACCGAGTCCACTGGGCGGACAGCCCATCGATCAGGACCACCCGTCCTCGCCGATCTCGACGCAGGAGGTCAGCGAGGACGGCATCGAAGTCGGGGTGGAGCTTGAACAGCGACTGCGGACAGACGTAGAGCGTCGCGTCATCTCCGAAGCCGAGCCTGCCATGATCTGGTGGCTGGGTCGGCGCCGGCGGCCGGTAATAGTACGCGGGCAGCCTTGACAGCCGGTGCAGCCGCTCGCTGTAGTGGTCCTCCGCGCCGTCGGGCTCGAGCTCGGCGCTCGACACGAAGTAGTCCACGTTCGGAATGCCCGTCGTGACCGGATGTCCCCAGGTCACGCACTGCACCGGGGCCAGCCGCGCGAACGCCAGGAGATAGGTCATGGCATCCATGCCGATGTCGGGATACACGACGATATCCAGCTCCTCGCCGGCGATCCGCACCCGCGCCTCGTTCAGGTTGTCGGGCAGTCGGATGGCCCGGACGGCGGCCTGGTCGAGGCTCCGGGGCGATTGATCGGTCCGGCCGCGCGCGTGAAACACGACGACCTCGAAGCGGTCCCTGGACAGCGTGTCAATCAGCCCGCGCGTGAGCTTGGTGACGGTATGGCCGTGGAAATAGCGGGAGACGAACCCGATCCTGATCCGCTCCGAGACGCCCCCCGCCCCCTCCCGGCAATGCGGGGCCGTCCAGCCCAGCGAGGGGTTGGCCAGAAGGTGCAGGCGCGCGAGCTTCCGCTGGAGATCGAGATCGTCGAGGCCATGATAGGCGAGGTAGAACGCCAGGCTGGCCACGGGCCGGCTCGTGTCTGTCAGGGTCAGACCCGAGCCCAGCAGGCGCTCCACGTTCTCCTCGACCCGCTGTCGCGCGGCGAGCATGTGGGCCTTGGACTCCGGAATGACTGGCAGAGCAGTGGCGATGATGATCTCGTGCGCCGGATCTGGCTTGAGCGCCTGCGCCCGCCGGTAGCTCGCCACTCCCTCCTCGACGCGGCCCTGATTCAGCAACGCATTGCCGAGATTGGCATGCGCCTCGGCCACATCGAGCCCGAGCCGCAGCGCCTGCTGGTAGCAGGCGACGGCCTCGTCGAACCGCCCGAGATCGTT
>MGBT01000123.1:21984-26825 GCA_001788395.1 Candidatus Rokubacteria bacterium GWA2_70_23 | reverse complement strand
GGCGCTGCGGAACGAGCCCCTCACGGTGAACGGCGACGGCTCCCAGACCCGATCCTTCACCTACGTCTCGGACCTGGTGGACGGGATCTGGCGGCTCATGGGGGCGCCCGTCAACGAGCCGGTCAACATCGGCAACCCGAGGGAGATGACCCTCCTCGAGCTGGCCAAGGCCATTGTCCGGCTGTCCGGCTCCCGGAGCGAGATCGTCTTCACGCCCCTGCCGGTTGACGACCCGAAGGTGCGGCAGCCGGACATCACCAGGGCGCGGCAGCTTTTGGGCTGGGAGCCGACCGTCGCGGTGGAGGACGGGCTCCGGGAGACCATCGAGTGGTACCGCCGCCCCGGGCGCCAGACGTGAAGATACAGCCTGCGGCGGCTCCAACGGTTTGAAGATCCTCGTCACGGGCGGCGCGGGGTTCATCGGCTCGCATGTGGTGGATGCGTTCGTGCGGGCGGGGCACGCGGTGACGGTGTTGGACAATCTCGCCACCGGCAATCCGGCCTGGGTGAATCCCGGGGCGACCTTCCATCGTCTGGATCTCCGGAGCGCGCGCCTCGGCGATCTCTTCGAGGCCGAGCGCCCCGAGGTGGTCGCCCACCTGGCGGCCCAGGCGGCGGTGAGCCGCTCCGTCGCCGATCCCATGTTCGACGCGAGCGTGAACATCCTCGGCGGCCTCAACCTGCTCGACAGCTGTCGCCGGTTCGGCGTCCGGCGCATCATCTACTCCTCCAGCGGGGGCGCAGGCTACGGGGACACCGAGGTGATCCCGACGCCCGAGGGCCACCCTCTGCTCCCCGCCTCGCCCTACGGGATCGCGAAGGTGGCCATGGAGCATTACCTCGCCGCCTGGGGCAGCATCTACGGCATCAGTGGCCTCGCGCTCCGCTACGCCAATGTCTATGGGCCGCGCCAGAACCCCGTGGGCGAGGCGGGGGTGGTGGCGATCTTCAGCCACCGCTTCCTGACCGGACAGGCGCCGGTGATCAACGGCGACGGCGAGCAGACCCGCGACTACGTCTTCGTGGAAGACGTGGCGGACGCCAACCTGCGCGCGCTCGAGCGCCCCGCGGTGACGGGCGCCGTCAACGTCGGCACGGGGATCGAGACCTCCGTCAACGATCTCTATGCGCGGCTGGCGCGCGCGGCGGGCGTGACGGCCCCGCCCCCCCACGGCCCGGCGCGCCCCGGCGAGCAGCGCCGCAGCTGCCTCGATCCGGGCCGCGCCGCCCATGCGCTCGGCTGGCGGCCTACGGTGTCGCTGGACGAGGGCCTCGCTCGCACCTTCGAATTCTTCAAGAAGGAGTTCGGCCCATGATCGACGAAGAGCTCCGCTCCATCCTGGCGTGTCCGGCCTGCAAGGGCGACCTCCTCTTCGAGGAGGCGCGGATCATCTGCCCGGCGTGCAAGAAGGCCTACCCCATCCGCGACGGCATCCCCGTGATGCTCATCGGCGAGGCGGAGCCCTGGACCCCGGCAGCGTAACCGCCGTCATCCTGGCCGGGGGCCAGGGCACCCGGCTCCGTCCGCTCACGTACCACCGGCCCAAGCCCATCGTCCCGCTGCTCAACGTCCCCTTCCTCGCCTATCAGCTCGCCCTGCTGCGCCAGCACGGGATCCACGACGTGGTCCTCTCCTGCTCCTACATGGTGGAGGAGGTGCGCGCGGCGATGGGAGACGGCGAGCGCCACGGCGTGGCGCTGCGGTACGCCGTGGAAGTCGAGCCGCTGGGCACCGCCGGCGGCGTGCGCAACGCCGTGGACCTCGTGGGCGGGCTCGTGGTGGTCCTGAACGGCGATGTCCTCACCGACGCCGATCTCGGCGCGATGCTGCGCTTCCACGCGGACCGGCGCTCGGCGGCCACCATCTACCTCACGCGCGTGCCCGACCCCACGGCCTACGGCCTGGTGGAGCTCGGCGAGGGGGGACGCGTCCGGCGCTTCATCGAGAAGCCGGACCCCACGCAGATCACCACGGACACGATCAATGCCGGGGCCTATCTTCTGGAGCGGCGGCTCCTGGACCGCATCCCCGAGGGGCGCATGGTGTCCGTCGAGCGGGAGTTCTTCCCGGGGCTCCTCGCCGACCAGATCCCGTTCTTCGGCTGGGTGGGCGACCACTACTGGCTCGACATCGGCAGCCCCGCCAAGTACCGGCAGGGCCAGCTGGACCTCCTGGCCGGGCGCGTGGCGACCACCGTGAAGCCGGCCGGCGGGCTGACGGACGGGAGCTTCGCGGCCGAGGGCATCGCCATGGACCCCGGGGCCCGTGTCGCGAGGCCCTCGGTGATCGGCGCCGGCAGCCGGCTCGGAGCAGGCTGCCGCGTGGGGCCCTGCGCGGTGCTCGGGCCGGAATGCGCGGTGGGGGCAGGCGCCGCGGTGGAGGGCGCCATCCTGTGGGATCGCGTCGTCATCGGCGCCCACGCGGAGCTCCGCGACTGCATCGTCGCCAGCGGGGCCCGGATCGGCGCCGGCGCGCATGTCGGCGCGGGCGTGGTCCTGGAAGCCGGGGCGGAGGTGCCCGACCGCTCGCGCCTGCCCGCGTAGCCTCCGTCCCTGCCCCACCCGTGGGCGTGTTATCCTTCATCAGATGGCCACCGCGCTGATCCGCAACTTCTCCATCATCGCCCACATCGACCACGGCAAGTCCACCCTGGCCGACCGCCTGCTCTCGCTCACCGGCACCATGGACGCCAAGAAGGCGGTGGGGCAGGTCCTCGACTCCATGGATCTCGAGAAGGAGCGGGGCATCACGATCAAGGCCCACACGGTCCGCCTCCTCTACACGGCCCGCGACGGGAAGGAGTACACGCTCAACCTCATCGACACGCCGGGGCACGTGGACTTCTCCTACGAGGTGTCGCGCTCGCTCGCCGCCTGTGAGGGGGCCGTCCTCATCGTGGACGCCGCCCAGGGGGTCGAAGCGCAGACCCTCGCCAACTTCTACCTCGCCGCCGACGGGGGCCTCGAGATCGTCCCGGTGATCAACAAGATCGATCTCCCGGCGGCCGACGTGGAGGGGACGCGCCACCAGATCACCGAGATCCTGGGGCTGGATGGGGACGAGGCGATCCCCATCTCCGCCAAGCACGGCACCAACGTGGTGGATGTCCTGGAGGCCATCGTCGCGCGCATCCCGCCGCCCACGGGCGACCCGGAGGCGCCGCTCAAGGCACTGGTCTTCGATTCCTTCTACGACTCCTACCAGGGCGTGGTGGTGTACGTGCGGCTCATCGACGGCCGGGTGCGCGCGGGACAGCGCATCCTCCTCATGTCCAACGGCAAGGTCTACGAGGTCCAGCAGGCCGGCGTCTTCTCGCCAGACATGCGCCCGGTCAAGGAACTGTCCGCCGGGCAGGTGGGCTACCTCACGGCCGCCATCAAGCGCGTGGCCGATGCCAAGATGGGCGAGACCATCACCGACGCGCTCAGGCCCACGGCCGAGCCGTGCCCGGGCTATCGTGACGCCAAGGCCATGGTCTTCGCCGGCCTCTATCCCATCGAGGACACGGACTACGAGGGCCTCCGGGACGCGCTCGAGAAGCTCAAGCTCAACGACTCCGCCTTCAGCTTCGAGCCGGAGACCTCCCTGGCCCTCGGCTACGGCTTCCGCTGCGGCTTCCTGGGCATGCTGCATCTCGAGATCGTCCAGGAGCGGCTCGAGCGCGAGTTCAACCTCTCGCTGATCGTCACCGCCCCGAGCGTGCGCTTCAAGGTGCTCACGACCCAGGGCGAGGTGCTGGAGGTCGACAACCCGGCCAAGCTCCCGCCGCCGGACAAGATCGAGCGCCTGGAAGAGCCCTACGTCCGCGGCTCCGTCTTCGTCCCGACGGAATTCATGACGGCCATCTACAAGCTCGCGCAGGACAAGCGCGGCGAGCATCGGTCGCTGGAGTACCTGGGCAAGCGGGTGCACATCCTCTTCGACTTCCCGCTGAGCGAGATCGTGGTGGACTTCTACGACAAGCTCAAGTCCGTCTCCAAGGGCTACGCGTCCTTCGACTACGAGTTCCTGGAGTTCCGGCCGTCCGAGCTGGTGAAGCTCGACATCCTGCTCAACGGCGACCCGGTGGACGCCCTCAGCGTCGTCGTGCACCGGGACAAGGCCTACGAGAAGGGCAAGGCGCTCACCGAGAAGCTGCGCGGGGTCATTCCGCGTCAGCTCTACGAAGTGGCGATCCAGGCCGCCATCGGCAGCCGGGTCATCGCCCGGGAGACGGTCAAGGCCATGGGCAAGAACGTCACCGCGAAGTGCTACGGCGGCGACATCACGCGCAAGCGCAAGCTGCTCGAGAAGCAGAAGGAAGGGAAGAAGCGCATGAAGCAGGTCGGGAAGGTCGAGGTCCCGCAGGAGGCGTTCCTGTCGGTGTTGAAGAGCTGATGCCCATGCGCGACAGCGAGACCCGTCCCGAGGCGCAGGCGGCGGTCGCCGAGAAGGCGGCCACGCCGCGCCGCAAGTCCCTCGTCCGGGAGTACAGCGAGGCCATCATCGTCGCGGTGCTGCTGGCGCTCGTGATCCGCGCCTTCGTGGTGCAGGCGTTCACGATCCCGTCGGGGTCCATGATGGACACCCTGCTGGTGGGTGACTACATCCTGGTCAACAAGTTCCTCTTCGGCCCCGAGATCCCCTTCACGGACACGCACCTGCCCGGGCTGCGCGCCCCGGCCCGCGGCGACATCATCGTCTTCAAGTACCCCAACGACGAGTCGCGGGACTTCATCAAGCGCATCGTGGCCGTGGGGGGGGAAACCGTGCAGGTCCTGGACAACCGGGCGTTCGTCAACGGCCAGCCCCTGGAGGAGCCGTACGTGCGGCCCGGCTCCGTCCCGGCCGCGCCCTCCGG
>MGBT01000123.1:423-21974 GCA_001788395.1 Candidatus Rokubacteria bacterium GWA2_70_23 | reverse complement strand
CAAGCCGAGTACGCCTCGCGTGCGGCCGTCGGGCGCCGCCTTGCATCTGGACCTTTTTGAGCGGCCTGCGAGGGCTGAAAAAGGCCCAGCTGCGGCGTTGGCGCCCTCGGCCGCACGCTCAACGTGGCTCGCTCACGCTCGCCCGGACCTGCGGATGCGCTCACCTCGCCTCCGGCTCGGCTCGCCAAGCCGAGTACGCCTCGCGTGCGGCCGTCGGGCGCCGCCTTGCATCTGGACCTTTTTGAGCGGCCTGCGGGGTGTGTGCGCATGCTAGAGGGGAGCGGTCCCGCCACGCTGTGGGCACCTCGGGGTCCGGCGCTCGGGGTCTACGTCCACGTCCCGTTCTGCGTCAAGCGCTGCGGCTACTGCTCCTTCAACACCGCCCTGTACCGGGAGGCGGCGGTGCCGCGGTATCTCGCGGCGCTGGCCCGCGAGATCGACCTGGCGGCCGGCGCGCCGTGGGCGGCGGCGGTGCCCATCTCCACGATCTTCTTCGGCGGCGGCACCCCCTCTCTCCTGACACCCCCTCAGCTGGTCTCGGTCCTCGAGCATCTCCGCGCGCGGCTCGCCGTCGCGCCGGACGCGGAGATCACGGTCGAGTGCAATCCCGAGAGCGTCTCGCCGGAGCGGCTCACCGGGTACCGTGCGGCCGGGGTCACACGCATCAGCCTGGGAGTCCAGAGCCTCGACGACCGGGTACTGACCTCGCTCGACCGCGCGCATTCGGCCGCCGGCGCCCGGGCCGCCTTCGAGACGGCGCGCCGGGCCGGCTTCGACAACGTCAGCACGGACCTGATCTACGGGCTCCCGGGACTCGACCTGGCCACGTGGGAGACAACCGTCCGCGGCCTGCTCGACTGGGGGCCCGATCACCTCTCGGCCTACGGGCTCACGCTGGACGAGGGCAGCCGCTGGCACGCGACGGGGATGACCGGGCTCCCGGCCGAGGACACCGTCACCGAGCAGTACCGGGTCCTGGCACGGCGCGCCGCCGAGACCGGCTTCGAGCACTACGAGATCTCCAACTACGCCCGCCCGGGACGACGCTCCGCGCACAACCAGATCTACTGGCGCGCCGAGGAGTACCTCGCGCTGGGCCCGGGCGCCTGCGGCTTCCTGGGCGACACCCGCTACGGCAACGTCAAGGCCACCGAGCGCTACTGCGCCATGCTCGAGGCCGGCACGCTCCCCATCGCCACGCACGAGACGCTCACGGCACGCCAGCGTCTGGCCGAGCGGCTCCTTCTCGGCCTCCGGCTCTCGGAGGGCGTTCCCGACGCCTGGCTCGCGGAGCGCGTCGCTCTCGAGCCGGGACGCCTTCCCGCGCTGCTCGACTCCTGGCGGGAGCGGAGCCTGCTGGTGAGCGGGGGCGGCCGCAGCCATCTCACCGAGACCGGCTTCCTGCTGTCCGACGCGCTGTTCGTGGAGCTGCTGTAGGGAGAGTCGTGTAGGATACGAGTGGAGCCATGATGGATTCGAGCCTCAACGAGCGCCACCGCCAGGTCCTCCTGGCCGTGATCGCCGAGTATGTGGAGAGCGCCGAGCCCGTGGGGTCTCGCTCCATCGCGCGGCGGCACATGCGCGGCCTGTCCCCGGCCACGATCCGCAACGTGATGGCGGACCTGGAGGAGATGGGCTATCTCTCCCATCCTCACCCCTCCGCCGGCCGGGTCCCCACCGACAAGGCCTATCGCTTCTATGTGGACGCGATGCGGCGCGTGCCCTGGGTGGGCGCCACGTCGTCCCCGGCGCGCGAAGAGCCGCCCGCGGGGCCGCCAAGCGGCGCCGAGCGGCTCATGGCGGAGACCCCGGCACAGCTCTCCATGGGCACGCACATGACGGGCATCCTCCTCGCCCCGCCGCTCAAGCAGACGGCGCTCGACCGCATCGAGGTGTTGCGGCTGGGCGACGGCCGCGCGCTGGCGGTGGTCGTGACGGACACCGGCTGGGTCACGACCCAGGCGATCACCGTGGACTCCCCGCTGGTGCCGGACGAGCTGCGCGAGATCGGCCGCACCCTGTCGCGCCGCTACCGTGGCAAGACCTTCCAGGAGATCGTGGACGACCTGACGGCGCCGGCCGACCCGCTGGATCCGCTCTGGACGCGCGGCCGCCCGATCCTCGACCAGATCGTCTCGCTCCTCCGCGCCCGCACGCTGTACATCAGCGGGGCCATCAACATGCTGGATCTCCCGGATCTGTCCGACGTGACCACCATGCGGGGGCTGCTCCGTGCCTTCGAGGAGAAGGCGCGTCTGATCGACCTCCTCTCCCGCCTGGCGCAGGAGCGCGGGATCCAGGTCCTCATCGGTGGCGAGAACCCGGTGGAGGAGATGCGCGAGTGCAGTCTGATCACCTCCACCTACACCTACCGCGATCAGGTCCTCGGCGTGCTGGGCGTGGTCGGGCCGCGCCGCATGCCCTACTCGGACGTCATCTCGCTGGTGGACGAGACGGCGCGGCTCGTGTCGAGCTCGCTGTCGCGTGTCCGGCGCGAGCTCTACCTCCCGCTTTGACGCTCGGGCCCGCCGGGGCGGCGGCGAGCCCCTCGTCGACCACGATACCCCACGGGTCTCCGAGCGACTCGCCGCCGCCCCGGCGGGCCCGCAGCCTCCAAAACCCTCTGCTATAATCAGGACGTGTCATGAGCGAACACGAGACCGATCCTGACGACGCGCTGGTCCCCCCCGATCTCCCCACCGATGGCGCGGCCGATCCCGAGACCGAGCTCCGCCAGCTCCGCGAGGCGCTGGAGGCCAAGACGCGGGAGGCGGAGGCCAACTGGGAGCGCTACGTCCGCACGGTGGCCGAGTACGACAACGCGCGGAAGCGGGCCGCGCGGGATCGCGACGAGTACATCCGCACGGCCAACGAGGCCCTGCTCCGCGAGCTCCTGCCCGTCCTCGACAACTTCGAGCGGGCGCTCCAGGCCGCCAGAGGCGACGCGGGGGCGGCGGCGGTGACGGCCGGCGTCGAGCTGATCCAGCGGGAGCTCCTGCGGGTGCTGGAGAAGTCCGGCGTCACGCCCTTCTCGTCCCTCGGCACTCTCTTCGATCCCGAGCACCACCAAGCCATCGCCCGCGTCCCCGCCTCGGGCGAGCCGGAGATGACGGTGGTCGGCGAGACGGCGCGCGGCTACCTGCTGCACGGCCGCGTGCTCCGCCCGGCCCTGGTGATGGTGGCCATGGCGCCCGAGCCCGACGCTTCGGTCGGCGACACCTCCTAAGCGGTGGCCGCCAAGAACTTCTACGGCATCCTGGGCGTCTCCCGGCAGGCCGACGACGCCGAGCTGAAGAAGGCTTACCGCAAGCTCGCGCGGATGTACCACCCCGACAAGAACCCCGGCGACCAGGCCTCCGAGGAGCGCTTCAAGGAGATCAGCGAGGCCTACGCCGTCCTCTCGGACCCGGACAGGCGCGCCCAGTACGATCGCTTCGGGACCGTCCCCGGACCCGCCAGCGCGAGCGGCCAGGCCGACACGGGCTTCGGCAGCATCTTCGAGGACCTCTTCGAAGGCTTCTTCGGCCAGGCGGAGCGCGGCCGCCGCACGCGGGCGCGACGCGGCGAGCACCTGCGCTACGACCTCGAGATCTCGCTGGAGGAGGCCGCCGAGGGGCTGGAGAGCAAGCTCCAGATCCCGCGGCACGAGACCTGCGAGACGTGTCGGGGCTCGGGCCAGCAGGCCGGGACGTCACCCGAGGTCTGC
Source organism: Candidatus Rokubacteria bacterium GWA2_70_23 (assembly GCA_001788395.1). GTDB lineage: Bacteria > Methylomirabilota > Methylomirabilia > Rokubacteriales > CSP1-6 > UBA12499. Next base: position 18,268 of record MGBT01000123.1, on the reverse strand, counting down.
AGCGCATGCCGCGGCCAGGGGCAGGTGCGCTTCTCCCAGGGCTTCCTCACGGTGGCCCGCCCGTGTCCCCAGTGCGGCGGCGAGGGGCGCATCAACCGATCGCCCTGCCGGGAGTGCCAGGGCCAGGGCCGGCAGCGCAAGGAGCGACTGCTCAAGATCACGATCCCCGCCGGGGTCGAGGATGGCAACCAGCTGCGGCTGTCCGGGGAGGGCGAGGGCGGGCTCTTCGGCGGGCCCCCCGGGGACCTGTTCGTGGTGCTCCACGTGAAGCCCCACGAGATCTTCGTCCGGCACGGCGCCGATCTCCTCTGCGAGCTGCCGCTCAGCTTCCCGCAGGCCGCGCTCGGCGACCAGGTGGAGGTGCCGGTGCTCGGCGGCACGGCCACGCTCACCGTGCCCCCGGGCACACAGCCCGGCCAGCAGCTGCACCTCAAGAGCAAGGGCATGCCGCACCTGCGCGGGCGCGGCCGAGGAGACGCGGTGTACCAGGTCGTGATCGAGGTCCCCACGCGCCTCTCGGCCCGGCAGCGGGAGCTCCTCGAGGAGCTCAAGCAGGCCTCGCAGAACGAGTCGGGGCCGCTCCTGTCGTCCTTCGTCGAACGGATGAAGAAGCTCTTCGGCTCCTGATGTCGTTCTGGGAGCCCTGAGTCCCCGGTGCCGAGGTTCTACCTTCGCGCCGAGGCAGTGAGCGGGCCGCGCGTCACCTTCGACGCGCAGGAGACGCGTCACCTGGCCCGTGTCCTCCGCCTCCGGCCGGGCGATGTGGTCCACGCCGTGGACGGCCAGGGGCAGGAGCTCACCGTGAGGCTCACGCAGGTGAGCACGCGGTCGGCCGAGGGCCTGATCCTGGGCCGGGAGGCGGGCCGAAGCGAGTCGCCGCTCCTCCTCACCCTCGTCCAGGGCCTCCCCAAGGGAGACAAGATGGAGGCCATCATCCGCATGGCCACGGAGCTGGGCGTGACGCGCGTGGTGCCCGTCATCACGGAGCGTACCGTCGTGCGGGCGGACGCGACGCGCGGGGCGGGGCGGCTCCTCCGCTGGCAGCGTGTCGCACGGGAAGCGGCCAAGCAGTGCGGCCGCGCCGTGATCCCGGAGGTGGCTCCGTCGCGCGCCCTCGCCGAGTGGCTGGGCGACGGAAGCCCGGAGGGACTCCTGCTCTGCCTCTGGGAAGACGAGCGCGCCTGCCTCGCGGACCGGCTTCCGCCCGCGCCCGTCGCCGCGGCCACGCTCGTGGTGGGGCCCGAGGGCGGGCTGGCCGCCGACGAGGTCGAGCGCCTCGCAGAGGCGGGCGCGGTGGTGGCCGGCCTCGGTCCCCGCGTGCTCAGGACCGAGACGGCCGGGCCCGTGGGGCTGGCGCTACTCCAGGCGCATTACGGCGACCTCGTCGCCGTTCCCCGGGACTGACCGGCCCCACGGCGACAGCGCCATGGGGGCAGGCCGCAAGCACGTCACCGTGGGCGCCGCGGGCGACGGCTTCGAGGCCCGGCTGACCCTGGTCATCTGATCCCCAAGACCTGCTGTCACGGAAATGAGACACGAGGGACTGAGTTGCGTGTCTTTGATACCACAGGGAGCCCCCAGAGGGGAACACCACAGGCCTTGCCTTGCCAATGACATCAGGCCCTTCCGCCACATGACACCCCGTGGCAGCGTGATTGCAACCCTGGGCTCCGGGTCATGGAATCACAGCGAACGATCCGGAGGAAGGTCAGCATAGAGGGAGTCGGGCTCCACAGCGGGGAGCCGGTCACGCTCACCCTCTCTCCCGCAGCCTCCGACACCGGCATCCTCTTCCGCGCAGCCGACGGCACGCTGATCCCGGCGAACACCGACCACGTGGTGAACTTCCACTTTGCCACGACCCTCGGCGCCTTCGGCGTGAGAGTGCGGACCGTCGAGCACCTGATGGCGGCCGCCCACGGCCTGGGGATCGACAACCTGCTGGTCGACGTGAGCGCCGGCGAGCTCCCCGCCATGGACGGCAGCGCCAAGGGCTTCGTGGAGATGCTCGAGCGGGCCGGGCGGGTATCGTTGCCCGCGCCGCGCAAGGCCCTCATGATCGACGAGCCGATCCGCGTCGAGGACGGGGATCGGTTCATCCAGGTGGTCCCCTCGGACACCTTCCGCATCAGCTACACGCTCGATCACAATCACCCGGTCATCGGGCTCCAGGTCGCGTCGCTGGAGATCACGGAGACCACCTTCGTGGACGAGGTGGCTCCGGCCCGCACCTACGGGTTCCTGCGTGACGTGGGGGCGATGCGGCGGAACGGCCTCGCCCGCGGCGGCTCCCTCGACAACGCGATCGTGGTGGGCAAGCGCTCGGTGCTCAACGACAGCCTGCGCTTCGCGGACGAGTTCGTGCGCCACAAGATCCTGGATCTCGTGGGCGATCTCTTCCTCCTCGGCCGTCCCCTGGTGGGTCACGTGGTGGCGCGAAACGCCGGGCATGCGCTGAACTACCAGATCCTCGTGGCCATCCAGAAGGCCATGACAGCGGACCGGCGCAGGGCCCGGATGCGGGCCGTGACGCCGCTCGCGCTTACCGCGATGGCGCCAGCCTTCGAGAGCGCCTGCCCCGTGGCTCCCGGCACCGCCGCCCGCTAGCCGACCCTCCCGACCCCCCGCCCGGCCGGCGCGACTTCCTCCGCCTGCCCGGAAGCCGGACGCTATAATGGGGCGTGTGTTTGCGGGCTCGAGCGTCCACCACCTGCGGGGGCCCAGAAATGGCGCCCGCACTTCCCCTCCCCGCGCGGCAGCTGCTGATCGGGCCGATCACGGCCGTTCTCGTGGTGGCATGGCTGCTGACCCTGCCGGCAGCGGCCGGCGCCGAGATCAGGATCAGCAACCTGTCCGTCTTCCTGAACGACCTCGACGTCACGGTCCAGGTGGTGCTCCTCGGGGCCATTCCGCCGTCCCTGCACGAGAGCCTGCACAGCGGCGTCGCCATTCACGTGCGCTTCAACGTCGAGCTCTGGCAGTACAGCCGGTTCTGGGTGGAGCGGCGGGTCCAGGTCCGCGTCGTGGAGCGGCAGCTCACCTACAACGTGCTGACCAAGGAGTACAAGGTCGCGTCGCTCGCGGGGGAGCCGCGGGAGCCCTATCTGACCAAGAACCTTCGTGAGGCGCAGCGGGTGGCGTCCGACCTGAGGGTCTCGCGGCTGGTGCCGGTCTCTTCCCTCGACGCCCAGGAGCTTTACTACGTGCGCGTGCGGGCGGACGTGTCCCTGGGCGGCGTCAACTCGTGGGTGGCGCGCATCGCAGGGGACGCCGCCGAGACCCCGTGGGTGCAGTCGAGCCTGCTCACCGTGAACCGGAGCCAGTGATGCCACTGCTCCAGGATCGGCCGGCTGAACAGAGCAAGCGCAAGCGCAATCTCCTGATCATCAGCGGCATCCTCATCCTGCTGGTGGTCGGCACCGTGTTCGAGGTGGGGATCCGGACGCCCCAGATCCCGCTCGCCTCCAACCTGCTGGTGCTGGCCCTCCTCAACCTCAACCTGGTCGTCTTCCTGCTGCTGCTGATCCTCCTCTTCCGCAACCTGGTCAAGCTCTCCTTCGAGCGCCGCCACAAGGTGCTCGGCGCGCGCTTCAAGACAAAGCTGGTCCTGGCCTTCCTCTCGCTGGCCCTGGCACCGGGCATCCTGATCTTCATCATCGCCTCCAACTTCATCACAACCTCCATCGAGGGATGGTTCAAGCCCCAGGTAGAGCGGCCGCTGGACCAGGCGCTGCAGGTGGCGCAGACCTACTACCAGACGCTGGAGGGCACGGCGCTCAGGCACGCTCGGTACATAGCCCGGGTGGCAGAGCGCGAGGGGCTCCTGGGCGAGGAGCGGCGCGAGGCCCTGGCCGCGTTCCTCGACGAGCAGCGGGAGCGCCTCGGGCTGTCGGCCATCACGGTCTTCGACCGGCGCGGGCAGGAGCAGTTCTACGTCAAGGACCCGGCGCTCGCCGCCGTCGCCACGCGCTCCATGCACAAGGACAAGGTCGCCCAGGGGCTCGGCGGCCAGGAGGTCACCACGGTCCAGGAGCTCGACCGGGGCGACATGATCCAGGCCGTGGTCCCGATCCGCGACTCGAGCCGCCAGGTGGTGGGCGTGCTCGTGGTGTCGAGCCACGTGAGCCAGCGGCTCGAGAACCGCCTCCGTGGGATCAGTCAGGCCTTCCAGGAGTACAAGCAGCTCAAGCTCCTCAAGAACCCCATCAAGGCCATTTACATCCTGCTGTTCCTGCTCATGACCCTGATCATCGTGTTCTCGGCGACGTGGTTCGGTCTCTACCTGGCCCGGGGCATCACCGACCCGATCCAGCTGCTGGCCGAGGGCACGCGCGCGGTCGCGGCCGGGAACCTCGGCTATCAGGTGCAGGTGCGCGCCGACGACGAGATCGGGATCCTCGTGGACTCCTTCAACCGGATGACCCGCGACCTGGCGTCCTCGAGGACCAAGCTCGAGGAGGCCTACCTCGACCTGCAGGCCAAGCACGGCGAGATGGAGATGCGGCGCCGCTACACGGAGACCGTGCTCGAGGCGGTGGCGACCGGCGTGGTCTCCCTCGATCCCGAGGGGCGCGTGACCACCATCAACGGGGCAGCCGAGCGCATGCTGGGCATCCCCGCGCAGGCGGCGCTCGGACAGCCCGACTCCGCTGTCTTCCGGCGGCCCGAGTTCGGCGAGATCGCGGCCCTGATCAAGCGCATGACGCGGCTCAAGGAGGGCACGGTCGAGCACGAGGTGCACCTGAGGCGCGACGGGCAGGCGATCACCCTCCTGTCCTCGGCCACGGCGCTCCGGGGTCCCGACGGGGCCGACATGGGGCTCGTGCTCGTGTTCGACGACCTCACCGAGCTCCTGAAGGCCCAGCGCCTGGCCGCGTGGCGGGAGGTCGCCCAGCGCATCGCGCACGAGATCAAGAACCCGCTCACGCCGATCCAGCTCTCCGCCCAGCGCCTGAGGCGCCGGCTCGCGGGAGACCGGAGCCCCGAGGAGAAGCAGCTGCTCGAGGAGGCAACCTCCACCATCATCCAGGAGGTCGACGGGCTCAAGCAGCTCGTGGACGAGTTCTCGCGCTTCGCGCGCATGCCGGCCCTGTCGCTCCGGCCGACGGATCTGGCCCGTCTCCTCGACGGGGTGATCGTCCTGTACCGCGAGTCGCACCCGGCGCTGGCCATCACGTCGGCGTTCTCGCCCGACCTGCCCCAGATCGAGGTGGATCCCAACCAGATCAAGCGCGCCGTCCTGAATCTGGTGGACAACGCCGTGGAGGCGGTGGGCCAGGCCGGGGAGGTGACCGTCGAGACCGTGTGGCTTCCGGAGGCGCGGCGGGCGCGGATCGTCGTGGCCGACACCGGCCCCGGCATCGCTCAGGAGGACCGCGAGCGCCTCTTTCTCCCGTACTTCTCCACGAAGGCCACGGGCATGGGCCTCGGGCTCCCCATCGTCCACCAGATCGTCATCGACCACGGCGGCACCATCTGGCTCGAGGACAACCTGCCGCAGGGCAGCCGCTTCGTCCTCGAGCTGCCGGCGGGCCGTCTCGCGCCGGCCGCCGTGCAGGCCTGACAGGAGCGCCCGGAGAGCCCATGGCCGGCGAGCACATCCTCATCGTCGACGACGAGCGCGCCATCCAGACCACGCTGCGGGGCGTGCTCGAGGACGAGGGCTACCACGTGTCGGCGGTGGGCTCCGGGCAGGACGCCATCGGCCGGCTAGCGGAGGAGTCCCCGGATCTGATCTTCCTGGACATCTGGATGCCCGGCATGGATGGGCTCGATGCATTGGCCGAGATCATGCGACTCCGGCCCGAGGTCGCCGTGGTGATGATCTCGGGCCACGCCACCATCGAGACGGCCGTCAAGGCCACCAAGCTGGGCGCCTACGACTTCATCGAAAAGCCGCTCTCGCTCGAGAAGACGCTGCTGGCCGCGGCCCGCGCGCTGGAGCACTCGCGGCTCGAGCGGGAGAACCGAGCGCTCCGCGAGCAGATCCAGCGCGGCCAGGAGATCGTTGGCCGGAGCCCGCTCATCGAGGAGCTGCGGCAGCAGATCGCCACCGCGGCGCCCACCAACGGGCGGGTGCTCGTCCACGGTGAGAACGGCTCGGGCAAGGAGCTGGTGGCCCGGGCCATCCACGCACTCTCCACGAGGCGCGAGTTGCCGTTTGTCGAGGTGAACTGCGCCGCGATCCCCGAGGAGCTGATCGAGTCGGAGCTGTTCGGCCACGAGCGGGGCGCCTTCACCGGCGCGGTGGCGCGCCACCGCGGGAAGTTCGAGGTCGCCGACGGCGGCACCCTCTTCCTCGACGAGATCGGAGACATGAGCCTCAAGACGCAGGCCAAGGTGCTGCGCGTCCTCGAGGAGCAGGCCTTCGAGCGGGTGGGCGGCAAGGACACCATCCGCGTGGACGTCCGCGTGCTCGCCGCGTCCAACCAGGACCTGAAGGAACAGATCGCCCAGGGGCGCTTCCGCGAGGACCTCTACTACCGGCTGAACGTCATCCCCATCGAGGTGCCGCCGCTGCGCCGGCGCAAGGAGGACATCCCCGCGCTGGTGGAGCACTTCGTCGGGCTCTTCTCCGCCGAGAACGGCAAGCGCCCGAAGACCGTCTCGGTCGAGGCCCTCGCCTACTTCCTCTCGTACGACTGGCCGGGGAACGTGCGGGAGCTCCGGAACATGGTCGAGCGGCTCGTCATCATGGCGCCGCGGGACGTGATCGGCCCGGAGAACCTGCCGCCACCGTTGCGCCCCAAGGAGGCCCTCGCGGGAGCCGAGGAGGTCCAGCGGGAAAAGACGCTCAAGGAGGCCCGCGAGGCGTTCGAGCGCGCCTACATCCTGGCGGAGCTGCGCGCCCACGACAGCAACGTGACGCGCACCGCCGAGAAGCTCGGCATCGAGCGCAGCCACTTGTACCGCAAGCTCAAGGGCTACGGCATCGCGCCATCCAAGGGCTGAGCCGTGGCCTTGACACGGTGGGGGTCCGAGGGTAGGGTGAGACAACAACTTGGATGACTCCTTTAAGCAGGCCCCGCGAGGCCGGCAAGGAGCAGATGATGAAGTCCCTGGTTCTCCTCCGCCGTGGTCCCCAGCCCCCGTCGGGGGATTTTTTTTGCCTGGACCCGGGCCTGTGACCTCCCGCGAGAAGGCCCAGGTGCTCGATGACACGGCGCTCGACCGCGCGCTGACCCGCATCGCTCACGAGATCGTCGAGCAGGCCGGCGGCGAGGGCGTCGCGCTGGTCGGGATCAAGACCCGCGGGGTCACGCTGGCCGAGCGCATCGCGGAGAAGATCGCCGGGATCGAGGGCACCAGGCCCCCGGTGGGCGCGCTCGACATCACGTTGTACCGGGACGACCTCCGGCTCAAGGCCGAGCAGCCGGCCGTCCGCGGCACCGAGATCCCCTTCCCGATCAAGGGGCGCACGGTCGTGCTGGTGGACGACGTGCTCTTCACCGGCCGCACCATCCGCGCCGCCATGGACGCGCTGATGGACCTCGGTCGTCCCCGGATCATCCGCCTGGCCGTGCTGGTGGACCGCGGCCACCGCGAACTGCCGATCCGCCCGGACTACATCGGCAAGAACCTCCCGACGAGCCGGCGGGAGTCCGTGGCCGTCATGCTGCGCGAGCACGACGGCGTGGACCGGGTCGTCATTCAAGAACCGACCGACTCATAGGCGCGGGGACCGGAGGAGCCGAGGCATGGGCTGGAAGCGGAAAGACCTCCTGAGCTTGCAGGACCTCGAGGCCGCGGAGATCCGGGACGTGCTGGACACGGCCGGCTCCATGAAGGAGATCGCCACCCGCGAGATCAAGAAGGTGCCGACCCTCCGGGGCAAGACGGTGGTGAACCTCTTCTTCGAGGCCTCGACGCGCACGCGCACCTCGTTCGAGATCGCGGGCAAGTGGCTCTCGGCCGACGTCGTCAACTTCTCGGCCTCCGGCTCCAGCGCCGAGAAGGGGGAGAGCCTGCTCGACACCGCGAAGAACATCGAGGCCATGAGCCCGGACGTGGTCGTGGTCCGCCACAAGGCCTCGGGGGCCCCCGCGCTCCTCGCCCGGCATCTGCGCTGCGCCGTGGTGAACGCCGGCGACGGCGCCCACGAGCACCCCACGCAGGGACTGCTCGATCTCCTGACGATCCGGGAGAAGAAGGGGCATCTCGAGGGCCTCAGCGTCGCCATCGTCGGGGACATCACCCACAGCCGGGTGGCGCGCTCGGACATCCACGGGATGAAGAAGATGGGCATCACCGTGACGGTGGCGGGGCCGCCCACGCTCATCCCGCCCGCGTGCCAGGAGCTCGGCGTCAAGGTGAGTCACCGGCTGGAGGAGGCCATCGCGCACGCCGACGTCATCGTGATGCTGCGGCTCCAGCACGAGCGGATGGAGAGTGGTCTCATCCCCTCGCTCCGGGAGTACTCGCGCGTCTGGGGGCTGTCGCTCGACAAGCTCAAGCACTGCCGGCCGGACGTGCTCATCATGCACCCGGGACCGGTGAACCGCGGCGTCGAGCTGTCCCCGGAGGTGGCCGACAGCCGGTACTCGGTGATCCTGGACCAGGTGACGAACGGCGTGGCGGTGCGCATGGCCGTCCTCTACCTGCTGGCGGGGAGCCAGCCGGCATGAGCCTCCTCATCAGGCAGGGGCGGGTCGTGGATCCCGCCAGCCGCATCGACGGCGTCCAGGACGTCCTGGTGGTCGACGGGCGCATCGGGACGGTGGGCCCAGGGCTCCGGGCCCCGCAGGGGACGCAGGTCATCGACGCGGCGGGCAAGGTCGTCTGCCCCGGCTTCATCGACATCCACGTCCACCTGCGCGAGCCGGGCTTCGAGTACAAGGAGACGGTGGCCAGCGGCACGCGCGCGGCGGCGGCCGGCGGTTTCACCGCCGTCGCCTGCATGGCCAACACCGTCCCCGTCAATGACAATCGCGCGGTCACCGACTACATCCTCGCCAAGGCCCGCGTGGAAGGCGTCGTGCGTGTCTACGCCATCGGCGCCGTCACGCGCGGGCTTCGGGGCGAGCAGCTCGCCGAGATGGCGGAGCAGGCGGAGGCCGGCTGCGTGGCCTTCTCCGATGACGGCAGGTGCGTGATGAACGCCGCCCTCTACCGGCGGGCCATGGAGTACGCGCTCCCCTTCGGGACGCCGCTCATCAGCCACGCCGAGGACTGCCACCTGGCGCATGGCGGCGTCATGCACGAGGGGTTCGTCTCCACGGACCTCGGCCTGACGGGGCAGCCCGCCGCGGCGGAGGACGTGATGGTGGCGCGGGACATCGTGCTGGCCGAGCTGACCGGCGCGCATGTGCACATCGCGCACCTCTCCACGGCCGGGGCCGTGCGCCTGGTGCGCGACGGCAAGGCCCGCGGCGTCCGGGTGACCGCCGAGGTGACGCCGCATCACCTCCTGCTCACCGACGAGGCGGTGCGCGACTACGATCCCAACACCAAGATGCAGCCGCCGCTGCGCTCCAACCGGGACGTGGAGGCGGTGCTCGAGGGGCTCCTGGACGGCACCATCGACTGCGTCGCCACCGACCACGCCCCGCATGCCCTGTCCGAGAAGGAGGGCGAGTTCGCGGAGGCCGCCAGCGGCGTCGTGGGGCTCGAGACAGCGGTCCCGCTCCTGCTCGACCGGCTGGTGAGACCGGGACGCCTCGACCTCTCCACCTTCGTGGCGCGCATGTCCTCTGGCCCCGCCCGCGTCCTCGGCCTGCCGGGCGGGAGCCTCGCGCCCGGAGCCGCCGCGGACATCACCATCCTGGACCTCGAGCGGCCCTTCACCGTGGACCCGGCCGCGTTCCACTCGCGCAGCCGCAACACCCCCTTCCGGGGTGTCACGGGCACCGGCGCTCCGATCATGACCATCGTCGGCGGCACCGTGGTGACGCCATGACGCAGGCGCTGCTGGCGCTGGCCGACGGACGGGTCTTCCGGGGGGAGCCCTGCGGGGCCACCGGTGAAGCTCCGGGAGAAGTCGTCTTCAACACCGCCATGACGGGCTACCAGGAGATCATGACCGATCCCTCCTACCGGGGGCAGCTCGTCTGCATGACCTACCCGCTCATCGGCAACTACGGCATCAATCCAGAGGATATGGAGTCGAGTCGGCCCTGGCTCAGCGGCTTCATCGTCAAGGAAGCGTGCCCCTACCCGTCCTCCTGGCGCGGGCGGACCTCGCTCGACGCGTACATGAAGGAACACGGGATCGTCGGCATCCAGGGCATCGACACGCGCGCGCTGACGCGCCATCTCCGCGACCAGGGCGCCCAGGCGGGCATCATCTCGTCGGTGGAGGGCGACGCGGCGCGGCTGGTGGAGCGGGTGCGGGCCGTCCCGAGCCTGGTGGGCCGTGACCTGGTGCGGGAGGTGACGGCGGAGGCGGCCTACGGGTGGGCCGAGGGCACGTGGGATCTCCGCCGCGGCTACACCGAGCCGGCGGCGGCGCGGTTCCGCGTGGTCGCCTTCGACGCGGGGATCAAGCGGAACATCCTGCGCCGCCTCGCCTCGCTGGGTTGCGCGCTCCAGGTGCTGCCGGCCGGCACCCCCGCCGAGGCGATCCTCGAGATGAAGCCCCACGGGATCTTCCTCTCCAACGGCCCGGGCGATCCGGAGCCCGTGGAGTACCTGATCCGGACCGTGCGGGCCCTCGCCGGCCGGGTGCCGATCTTCGGCATCTGCCTCGGCCACCAGATCCTGGGACTCGCTCTCGGCGGGACGACGTACAAGCTCAAGTTCGGCCACCACGGCGCCAACCACCCGGTGAAGAACCTCCTGACCGGCGGCGTGGAGATCACGTCGCAGAACCACGGCTTCGCCGTGGACCCGGGGTCGCTGGAGCGGGTCGGGGTCGAGCCGACGCACGTGAGCCTCAACGACGGCACCTGCGAGGGGATGCGGCACCGGGAGCTTCCGGTCTTCTCCGTGCAGTACCACCCCGAGGCCTCTCCCGGCCCGCATGATGCGGACTACCTGTTCCAGGCCTTCATCGCCCTGATGGAAGGCGAGAAAGGAGGGTGACCTCTCCATGCCGAAGTACCTGATCTCGTACCGCAAGACCGAGGAGGTCGGTCAGAAGCCCGAGTGGGCCAGCTTCACCACCGAGAGCGAGCTGGCGCTCGAGGCCCACGCCGTCAAGGAACGCGTCGACAAGCGCATGAGCGTGCTCGGCGAGAAGCTCTGGGGCAAGGGGGACGTCGTGTGGGTCGGCTCGGGCCGCCTGGACGACGTGCTCTACAAGCGGGAGGAAGCGGCGCCCGAGGCCTCGATCATCTATGGGCTGGTCACGGGAGGCTAACATGCTCGTGAAGGCGGAGGCGTACTACGATGGCAAGTTCTGGTGCGCCCGCGGCATCGGTGCCGACTTCTTTACCCAGGGCAGGACGCTGGACGAGCTCCTGCGCAATGCGAAAGAAGCGGCTGGACTGCATTTCGCCGGCTCGCGGCCGCGGGGGAAGGCCTTGACCCTGCTGTTGCTGTCGGAGACAGAGGTCCCGCGTGGTAAGACTGCCGCAGGTTAGCGGAAGGAGATTGATCAAGTTGCTCGAGTCCCTGGGCTATGTCGTTGTGAGGCAAAGGGGTAGTCACGTGCGCCTGAGGAAGAAGACGGGCGCCGGTGACCACCACATCACTGTTCCGGACCACCGGGTGATGGCCAAAGGCACCTTGAATGACGTCCTGTCCGCCGTGAGCATTCACAGCGGAATCCCCAAGGCCGAACTGGTCAGGCAGCTCGGCGGATAGACGACCGTGCCCAGGCGGACTGACCTCGAGAAGATCCTCCTCATCGGCTCCGGGCCCATCGTGATCGGGCAGGCCTGCGAGTTCGACTACTCGGGCACCCAGGCCTGCAAGGCGCTGCGGGAGGAGGGCTTCCAGGTGGTGCTGGTCAACTCGAACCCGGCCACCATCATGACGGACCCCGAGATGGCCCACCGCACCTACGTGGAGCCGCTCACGCCGGAGTTCGTGGCCAAGGTGATCGCCCGCGAGCGCCCGGACGCCATGCTCCCCACCGTCGGCGGCCAGACCGGGCTCAACCTCGCGGTGGCGCTGTCGGAGGACGGCACCCTCGAGCGCTACGGGGTGGAGCTCATCGGCGCCACGCTGCCGGCCATCAAGACCGCCGAGGATCGCAACCTCTTCGGGGCGGCGATGGCCCGGATCGGGCTCGAGATGCCCCTGGGCTTCTACGCGGGGGGCCCTGCCGAGGCCCTCGAGGGAATGCGCCAGCGCCGGATGCAGTTCCCCCTGATCCTCCGACCCTCGTTCACGCTGGGCGGCACCGGCGGCTCCATCGCCTACAACCCGGACGAGCTCGAGGCCGCCATCAAGTGGGGGCTGCAGCAGAGCCCGATGGGGCAAGTGCTGGTGGAGGAGTCGGTCATCGGGTGGAAGGAGTTCGAGCTGGAGGTGATGCGCGATCTCAAGGACAACGTCGTCATCGTCTGCTCCATCGAGAACGTCGATCCGATGGGCGTCCACACGGGCGACTCCATCACCGTGGCGCCGGCGCAGACGCTGACCGACAAGGAGTACCAGCTCATGCGCGACGCCGCCCTCGCGATCATCCGCGAGATCGGCGTCGAGACGGGCGGGTCGAACATCCAGTTCGCCGTGAATCCCCGTGACGGACGCATGGTCGTCATCGAGATGAACCCCCGCGTCTCGCGCTCCTCGGCGCTGGCCTCCAAGGCCACGGGGTTCCCCATCGCCAAGATCGCGGCGAAGCTGGCGGTGGGCTACACGCTGGACGAGCTCCGGAACGACATCACACGCGAGACGCCGGCCTGCTTCGAGCCCGCCATCGACTACTGCGTGGTCAAGTTCCCGCGCTGGGCCTTCGAGAAGTTCCCGGAAGCCGACCAGACCCTCACCACGCAGATGAAGTCCGTGGGCGAGGTCATGGCCATCGGGCGGACGTTCAAGGAGGCCCTGCAGAAGGCGGTCCGGTCGCTGGAGCAGGACCGGTGGGGGCTCACGCTGGACCGGCCGCCGGCCGACCTCGAGACGCTCCGCCAGAAGGTCCGCGTGCCCACCCCCGAGCGCTGCTTCGCCATCGCCGAGGCCTACCGGCAGGGGCTCACCACCGAGGAGATCGCCGAGCTGTCGGCCGTGGACCCGTGGTTCCTCGAGAACGTGCGCGAGATCGTCGAGCTCGAGCCCCGCATCCGGGCCGCCGGGCTCGCCGATGCCCGCGTCTTACGCCGGGCCAAGCAGATGGGCTTCGCCGACTGCCGCATCGCCGAGCTCACCGGCACGACCGAACCCGAGGTGCGGGCCGCGCGGCTCGCCGCGGGGATCCGCGCCACGTTCAAGATGGTGGACACCTGCGCCGCCGAGTTCGTCGCCTACACGCCCTACCTCTACTCGACCTACGAGGACGAGGATGAGGCGCCGCCCACCCCGCGGCCCAAGGTCGTCATCCTCGGCTCCGGACCGAACCGCATCGGCCAGGGGATCGAGTTCGACTACGCGTGCGTGCACGCCGCCTTCGCGCTCAAGGAGATCGGCGTCGAGGCGATCATGGTCAACTGCAACCCGGAGACGGTCTCCACCGATTACGACACCTCCGACCGCCTGTACTTCGAGCCGCTCACGTTCGAGGACGTGATGAACATCGTGGAGCGGGAGCGGCCGCGCGGCGTGATCGTCCAGTTCGGCGGCCAGACCCCCCTCAAGCTGGTGGTGGCGCTCCAGGCCGCCGGCGTGCCGATCCTCGGCACCCCGTCGGATGCCATCGACCGCGCCGAGGACCGCCGGCGCTTCGCCCAGCTCCTGGAGGGGCTCCACCTCGCCCAGGCCCCCGGGGACACGGCGCGCTCCTTCGAGGAGGCGGCGCGCATCGCGACCACGATCGGCTACCCCGTGCTGGTGCGGCCGTCGTACGTGCTCGGCGGGCGCGCCATGCAGATCGTCTACGACGAGGAGGACCTGCGCGGCTACATGCGCGAGGCGGTGCGGGTGAGCCCCGAGCACCCGATCCTCGTGGACAAGTTCCTGGAGGACGCCATCGAGATCGACGTGGACGCCATCGCGGACGGCGAGCGCGTGGTCGTGGGCGGCGTCATGGAGCACGTGGAGAAGGCGGGGATCCACTCGGGCGACTCGGCCTGCGCCCTGCCGCCCTACTCCCTGGGCGACGACCAGATCCAGCGCATCATGGCCCAGACCCGGGCGCTGGCCCGGGAGCTCGGCGTGATCGGCCTCCTCAATATCCAGTTCGCCATCAAGAACGAGACCATCTTCGTGCTCGAGGTGAACCCGCGCGCCTCGCGGACGGTGCCCTTCGTCTCCAAGGCCATCGGCGTCCCCCTGGCCAAGCTCGCCACCAAGGTGATGCTGGGCGCCCGGCTTGCCGACCTGGGGTTCGGCGAGGAGCGCGAGGTGTCCCACATCGCCATCAAGGAGGCGGTGTTCCCCTTCGTCAAGTTCCCCGGCGTGGACGCCGTCCTGGGCCCCGAGATGAAGTCCACCGGCGAGGTGATGGGGATCGACCGGGACTTCCGGAAGGCCTACGTGAAGTCCCAGCTCTCGGCGCATTCGCCGCTGCCCACCTCGGGCACGGTGTTCATCTCGGTGAAGAACCGGGACAAGCGCGCCGTCCTCGGCATCGCCAAGCGGCTCAGCGAGATGGGCTTCAGCCTCGTGGCGACGACGGGCACGGCCAAGCTCCTGTCGCTCCAGGGCATGACGGTGGAGACGATCCACAAGGTGGCCGAAGGCTACCGGCCCAACATCGTGGACCTCATGAAGCGCGGCGAGATCGCGCTGGTCTTCAACACGCCGGAGGACGGGCGCGCCCGGAAGGACTCCTCCGTCATCCGCCGGACGGCCATCACCCAGAGCATCCCCTACTACACGACGGTGGACGGGGCCCAGGCGGCCATCGGCGGCATCGAGGCCCTGCTCAAGGGGGAGATCTCCGTGCAGTCGCTGCAGGAATACCATGCCGCCCCGTGACCCCCAGGACCGGCTCATCGTGGCCCTCGACGTGGACACGCTCGACGCCGCCCTGGCGCTGATGGGCCGGCTCGACGGGCTCGTGAGGCGCTTCAAGATCGGCTCGCAGCTCTTCACCGCCTGCGGTCCGGCGGCGGTGGAGGCCGTGCACACGCGCGGCGGCGTGGTCTTCCTCGACCTCAAGTTCCACGACATCCCGAACACGGTGGCGGGAGCCGCGCGGGAAGCGGCGCGCCTGGGCGTCTTCATGTTCAACGTCCACGCCTCCGGAGGCCGGGCGATGATGCAGGCGGCGTCCGAGGCCGCGGCGGCAGCGACCTCGCCCGGGGCGCGGCGCCCCCTCGTGATCGCGGTGACGGTGCTCACGAGCCTGGACCGGGCGGCGCTGCACCGGGAGGTCGGGGTGCCCTCCTCGGTGCAGGGGCATGTGCTCCACCTCGCCGGGCTCGCCCGCGCGGCGGGGCTCGACGGCTGCGTCGCCTCGCCCAACGAGATCGCCCCGCTCCGGACCCAGCTCGGCGCCGCCTGGGTGATCGTGACGCCCGGGTTGCGCCCGGCGGGCAGCGCCCTCGACGACCAGTCCCGCGTGGCCACGCCCGGGGCGGCGGCCCGCGCGGGGGCACACTACCTCGTGGTGGGACGGCCGATCACCGCCGCGTCCGATCCCGCCGCCGCCACCCGCGCCATCCTGGAAGAGATCCGCGCGTGACCACACGCCCCGACCACGGCGCGCTGGTCCGGCGGCTCTTCGAGATCGGCGCGCTGCGGTTCGGCGAGTTCACGCTCAAGTCCGGGATCACGTCGCCCTTCTACATCGACCTCCGCGTCGTGATTTCGCACCCGGACGTGCTCGCGCGGATCGGCGCCCTCATGGCGCAGGCGGTCTCGCGCTGCCGCGCCGACCGCATCGCCGGCATCCCCTATGCCGGGCTGCCGGTCGCCGTGGCCACGAGCCTGGCCGGCAACGTCCCCCTGATCTACCCCCGGCGGGAGGAGAAGGCCTACGGCACGAAGAAGCGGATCGAGGGGCTCTATACGCCCGGCGAGCAGGTCGTCGTCATCGACGACATCATCACCGACGGGGCGAGCAAGTTCGAGGCGATCCAGCCGCTGGAGGAGGCGGGCCTCGTGGTCAAGGACCTCGTGATCCTCATCGACCGCGAGCAGGGCGGCCGCGAGCGGCTGGCGGCCAGGGGATACACGCTCCACGCGGTGCTCACGATCTCGCAATGTCTGGACGAGCTGGAGCGCGCGGGCCTCGTCCCGGCCGGGCTCGCCGGGACGGCCCGAGCGTTCGTCCGGGCCACCCGGTTCGCCTGATGCTCCGCTCGTCGGACGGCGTCGGAGAGATCCTCGTGGACGAGGCCACGATCCGCGCCGAGGTGGCCCGCCTGGGCGCACAGATCTCCGCGGACTACGCCGGCCGCCAGCCCCACCTGATCGGCGTCCTCAAGGGGGCCGCCGTCTTCATCGCCGACCTCGCGCGCACGCTCACGGTGCCCGCCACCATGGACTTCATCTCGATCGTCCCCTACGGCCACGAGGTGACCTCGTCGGGCGTCGTCCGCATCCGCAAGGACCTGGACGACCCCATCGAGGGGAAGGACGTCATCGTGGTGGAGGGCATCTGCGCCAGCGGGCTCTCCCTCTCCTACCTCCTGCGCAACTTCGAGACGCGCCACCCCGCCTCGCTCCGGGTCTGCGCCTTCGTCGCCAGGCAGCGCCCGCGCCCCGCCGACGTGGTCCTGCACTACCTCGGACGCGAGATCCCGGACACCTTCGTGGTCGGCTACGGCCTCGACGCCCAGGAGCGCTACCGCCACCTCCCCTATATCGCCCGGCTCGCCTGAAGGGCGGGGACCCTCAGCGCTTCTGGTACTCCGGCCGCCAGCGCAGGAGGCGGCTCTCCACCTGCTTGATGCCCAGCGCCATCACGATGCCGATGACGCCGAGGACGAGGAGCGCGACCATCATGTCCGCCGCGTTGAGCGTGCCGAGCGACTGGATGATCAGGTAGCCGAGCCCCCCGCCCGACTCGCCCCCGATGAACTCGCCCACCACGACCCCGACGAGCGCGAAGGAGACGGACGGCGTCAGCGAGGCGAAGGTCCAGGCCAGCGCCGAGGGAATCACGACGGTGCGCATGACCTGCCCCTCGCTCGCCCCGAGGAAGCGCGCCGAGTGGATCAGGTCCGCGTCCACGCTGCGGGCCCCCTGGAGGTAGCAGTGGCCTCACCGGTCTACCACCTCCTTGCCTGTCGCTGTCGAGCACTCCTCAGGTTTGTGTGCGTATTCATGTTTGACAACACACCACCAGTGTGGTCGAGTGATGCCTCAGGAGGTATGTTATGGGTCGCGTGAACGTTTTCTTAAAGGATAAGTTGCTCGACGAGATCAACGAGGAAGCGAAGGAAGAGGGAACCAATCGCAGCGCCTTCATCCAGGCTGCTTTGGAGAAATACATCGAAGCCAAGCGGCGTGCGCGCGAGGAGGAGGAAAAGCGGAAGAAGATGCAGGAGGCTTCCCGTAAAATAGATGCGTTGGCCAAGAAGTTGGGGAAATGGGATCCTCAAGCAACGATCCGAAGATTTCGGGACACCAACTTGAAGGGCGACTCGTGATTTCTGCTCATCACGCCGGATACGTAGTTGACGCGTCCGTTTTGGTGAAATGGTTTCTTCATCAACAAGAGGCAAACCGTGACCGCGCGTTAGCGTTGCGGAACCTTCACATCTCAGGTCGATCAACGATTTTCATACCACAGCTTGCTTTGCTGGAAGTTCTCAACGCTATCCGGTTCAGCCCAAAAGCAAAAGAAGAGGACAGCGAGACGGCACTGGAGGCACTTCAGGATCTGCATCTCGAAACAAGACCTCCCGAGTTT
>MGBT01000123.1:0-403 GCA_001788395.1 Candidatus Rokubacteria bacterium GWA2_70_23 | reverse complement strand
CGCCATCGCCTGGGCCTACAAGATCACGATTTACGATGCCCTCTATGTGGCCCTGGCCGAGCAAGTGGGATATCCGCTCATCACTGCTGATGAGGCGATGATCAAGAAGTTGACCGGTCATAGCATTGTCGTGCCGTTGCGCGAATTGGAGATCAAGAACTGACACACTCACAAGATTGTAAGGTCTGACCCCGCGGATGCACACTGGGGCAGCGGACGACTTGGCGTTCGGCAGACGGAACCGTGCGAGGCAACCGGAGCAGGTGGTGGAGGGCATCTGCGCCAGCGGGCTCTCCCTCTCCTCCCTCCTGCGCAACTTCGAGACGCGGCACCCCGCCTCGCTCCGGGTCTGCACCTTCGTCGCCAGGCAGCGCCCGCGCCCCGCCGACGTGGCCCTGCACTA
>MGBT01000122.1 GCA_001788395.1 Candidatus Rokubacteria bacterium GWA2_70_23 | reverse complement strand
CGCCCCAGCCCGACCACACCGCGGCCACCTCTGTCACTCTCGCCCGGGCGGCCAGGCGGGCCTCTCAGAGGTCTCCCCGATCAACGGCGACGGCCGCCAGGGCAGCCGTCTGCCCCGCTCACGCGGCCCTTGCGCCGCCCCTGTCGCGGGAGCAGGATCACCAGGATCACCGCGGGAGCCGGATCAGAGCCGGGCGGTGTCTGGCGCTCGGCCGAGGAGACCCAGGGGTTCCCGGGGGGGGCCTGGATGCCCGCTGCACGGGTCGCGTGGCGGGAAGTGGCATTAATGTTTCCTATGCGCCGTGACGGTCCCGCGTCCGGCGCCGCTTGGCCACCGGCGCCGTCGCCGGGTCGCGGTCGTCGCGGGGGCACAAACTTGTTGCACGTGCGCCGCCGCTGGGGGAACATTCGAGGCGGTTCTTCCCTGCGGCGGGCGCTACTGAATGGAGGATTGGCCGATGGAGCCGACACCTGAACAACTGCTCTGGATGTACGAGACCATGCTGGTGATCCGGGAGTTCGAGGAGACCATGGCGAAGGTGTATCTCGAAGGGAAGCTACCGCCCCACATCCAGAAGGGGCTCGCCTTCGACATCGGCGGCGGCCCCGTGCCGGGCGAGATGCACCTGGCCGCCGGACAGGAGCCGGTGGCGGTGGGCGTGTGCGCGCACCTGCGCAAGGAGGACACCGTCACCGGGACGCACCGGCCCCACCACTTCGCGATCGCCAAAGGCGTGCCGCTCGACAAGATGGCGGCGGAGATCTTCGGGAAGGTGACCGGGCTCGGGCGGGGCAAGGGCGGCCACATGCACCTCTTCGATCCCGAGCACAAGTTCGGCTGCAGCGGCATCATCGCGGCGGGGCTGCCGCCGGCATGCGGAGCGGCCCTCGCCGCCAAGAAGCGCGGCAAGGACTGGGTCGCCGTGGCCTTCTTCGGGGACGGCGCCGCCAACGCCGGCACCTTCCACGAATCGCTGAACCTGGCCGCGCGCTGGCAGCTGCCGGTCGTCTTCGTCTGCGAGGACAACAAGTACGCCATTTCCGTGGAGAAGACCGTCTCGACCGCCATCGCGTCCAACGCGGACCGGGCGGGCGCCTACGGCATGCCCGGCGTGCGCGTGGAGCACAACGACGCCCTCGAGGTCTTCGAGGCGGCCGGCGAGGCGGTGGCCCGCGCCCGACGCGGCGGGGGGCCCTCGCTCATCGAGGTGAAGACCGATCGCTACATGGGGCACTTCCAGGGCGACGCCGAGGCGTACCGTCCGAAGGGCGAGGTGGAAGAGCTGCGGCGGCACGATCCGATCCCGGCCCTCGCCGCGCACCTGCGCAAGCGCAACCTGCTCGACGACCAGAAGGACGAGGGCATCCGCCGTCGCGCCCACGGGCGCGTGACCGAGGCGTACGACTTCGCCCAAACGAGCGCCTACCCGGACCCGGCCGAGGCGTTCCAGCACGTCTTCGTGGGCTAGCCGGCCCAGGAGAGAGAGGAGGGCCTTCACATGGCTGTCGCAAGTGCAACGCGGACGCTCACCATGGCGCAGGCCGTGGCCGAGGCGATCGGCCAGGAGATGGAGCGGGACCCGAACGTGTTCGTCATGGGCGAGGACGTGGGCATCTACGGCGGCATCTTCGGCGCCACCGCGGGCCTGCTCAAGCGCTTCGGCCCGGAGCGGGTCATGGACACCCCGATCTCCGAGTCGGCCTTCATCGGCGCCGCCATCGGCGCCGCGGCCGAGGGCATGCGTCCCATCGCCGAGCTGATGTTCGTCGACTTCTTCGGCGTGTGCATGGACCAGATCTACAACCACCTGGCCAAGAACACGTACATGTCCGGGGGCAGCGTGCGGCTGCCGGTGGTGGTGATGACGGCGATCGGCGGCGGCTACAACGACGCCGCTCAGCACTCGCAGAGCCTCTACGCGACCTTCGCCCACCTGCCCGGGCTCAAGGTCGTCGTCCCGTCCAGCGCGTACGACGCCAAGGGGCTCATGATCCAGGCGATCCGCGACGACAACCCCGTGATGTACTTCTTCCACAAGGGGATCATGGGGCTGCCGTGGATGGCGTATTTCGAGGGCAGCACCACGCCGGTGCCGGAGGAGACCTACACGGTGCCCTTCGGCCAGGCGCGCGTCGTCCGCGAGGGCACGGACGTGACCCTCGTCACCCTGAGCCAGATGGTGCACAAGGCGGCGATCGCGGCCGACGAGCTCAGCAAGCAGGGCATCAACGTCGAGATCATCGACCTCCGCACGCTCGTCCCACTCGACGTCGACGCGGTGGTGCGCTCGGTGAAGAAGACCGGCCGCCTGCTCGTCGCGGACGAAGACTACCTGGGCTTCGGGCTGACCGGGGAGATCGCGGCGCTCGTCGCCGAGCGGCTCGACTCGATCCGGCTCAAAGCCCCGGTCCGGCGCCTCGGCGTCCCGGGCGTGCCGATCCCGTACAGCCGCCCGCTCGAGCGCGCGGCGATCCCGCAGGCCGCCCACATCGCGGAGGCCGTGCGCGGCCTGATGGCGGCGCGCGTCGCGTAGCTCGGGCTCCGGTCGGCCGGTGGTCGGAGTCCGCATCCCCGCGGAGGCGTGGGACGGCGTCGAGGAGGGCACCGAGGCGCTCCTCGAACAGTGGCTCGTCCGGGAGGGTGACGTGGTGGCGGCCGGCCAGCCCGTCGCGACGGCGGTCCTCGTGAAGACGAACTACGAGATCGCCGCGCCGGCCGCAGGCCGGATCGCGAAGATCCTGGTCGCCCCCCAGGAAACCTTCGGGCGCGACCAGGACCTCGCTCTCCTGGAGGAGGCGAGTGTCGCGTGGCCGGCCGCCGGGGCGGCCGCGGCGCCGGCCATCCCGGCCGCGCCCGCCCCACCGCCCGCCGCGGCCGCTGCGGCCGCCGTGACGGAGCGGATTCCGCTGAGCGGCCTGCGCGGGATCATCGCCCGCAACATGACCTCTGCCTGGCAAACCGTGCCGCGTGTCGCGGCCGGGCTCGAGGTGGACGTAACGGCCTGCCTCGCGACGCGGAAGGCGCTCCAGGAGCGGCTCGGCCCCGAGCCGCACGTCTCGCTGACCCACCTAATTCTAAGAGCGGTGGCGCTCACCCTGAGAGAGCACCCGCGCCTGAACGCGCATGTCGTCGAGGGCGCGGTCGAGGTGGTCGCCGACGTCAACCTCGGCCTCGCGGTGAACCTCGAGGACGGCCTGGTGGTGCCCGTGCTCCGCCACGCCGACCGCAAGTCGGTGGTCGAGCTGGCCGCCGAGGCCCGCCGGCTCGCAGAGGCCGCGCGTGAGGGCCGTCTCCCGCCGGCGACCCTGCAGGGCGCGACGTTCACCGTCACCAACCTCGGCGCCACCAGCATTGACTGGTTCACGCCGATCATCCACCAGCCGCAGATCGCCATTCTCGGCGTCGGTCGAGTCGCCGAGCGCGCCGTGGTCCGCGACGGCCGGGTCGTCGTCGCCCCGACGATGATCCTCACCCTCGTCTACGACCACCGGGGCGTGGACGGGTACCCCGCCTCCCTGTTCCTGGCGGCGGTAGGCGACCGCCTCCGGCGCGCGCAGGAGATGTGAGCGGCGGGGACGCGGGCGCTCGCGGGGCGCCCCGGGTCGGCCTGATCGTGAACCCGTTCGCCGGCCGCGACGTGCGCCGGCTCGTCGCCCCGGCCGGGAGCCTCTCGAACTACGAGCGCGCAGTCATGGTGCGCCGGCTCCTGGCGGGCCTGCGGGCCACCGGCGTGCGCGAGGTCCTCTACATGCCCGAGGACTACGGCATCGTGACCGGCGCGGCGGCGGAGTCGCCCGGCATCGCGGCGCTGCCCGCGCTTGAGCGCGCGGGCGACTCGCCGGCCGAGAGCACGCGCGCCGCCCGGGCGATGACGGCCGCGGGCGTCGGGGTCATCGTCACGCTCGGCGGCGATGGGACGAACCGGCTGGTCGCGGCTGGCGCCGGCGAGACACCGCTCCTGCCGATCCCGGCCGGCACGAACAACGCCTTCGCCGAGCCAGTCGAGCCGACGGTCGCGGGTATCGCCGCCGGGCTCGTCGCGCGCGCGGGGCGCCGGGGCGCGGCGCGGGCCCGCTGCATCCGCCGGCGCAAGCGGATCGTCGTCTCGGTGGACGGCCGGTCCGATCTCGCCCTGGTCGACGCCGTGCTCACGACCGACCTCGCGGTCGCCGGTCGCGCCGTCTGGGATCCCCGGCACGTCCGCGCGCTGATGGTGACCCAGGCCGAGCCCGGCGTGCTCGGGCTCTCGAGCCTCGTCGCAGCGATCCGGCCCGTCGGCGTCCTCGAGCCGCGCGGAGCCTACCTGGAGATGGGCGCCGGAACGCCCGTGCGAGCACTGCTCACGCCCGGTGTCATCACACCGACCGAGATTCGCTCGGTCCGCGACATGCCGGTCGGCTCCAGCGTGGTCGCGGGGCCGGCCACCGGCACCGTCAGCCTCGACGGTGAACGCGCGTTCGAGGTCCGAGAGGAGGCCGTGCGGATGACGCTGGAGGCCGGCGGGCCCTGGGTGGTGGACGTCCGCCGGACGCTCCGCTGGGCGCAGCGCCAGGGCTTCTTCCTGTCCGGGCTCGGGGTGGCGGCGAGGACCTGAGCCGGCGACGGGATGGAGCGAACAGAGGCGGGCGCGGCGAGAGGCGAGAGCCGCCTGCGCCTCGTCGCCGCGGCCGAGGAGCAAGCCTGGAACGAGCGCCACCTGAGCCGGCCGGTCCGCGCGCCGTTGATCGCCGCCTGGAGCTACCGCGCGCCCGCTGTCGTCCTCGGCTGCTCGCAGCGGCCCGACGCCGCCATGAGCGCGGCGGCCCGCGCCGCCCGAGTCGCGCTGGTCGAGCGGCGATCGGGCGGGGGCGCCGTCCTGGCGGGACCGTGGCTCCTGGGCGTCTCGGTCGTCCTCCCACCCGACCACCCCCTCGTCGTCCCTTCCGTCACCGAAAGCTACCGTTGGTTCGGCGAGGCGCACGCTGCGGCGTTGCGGCGGGCCGGGATCCAATGTCAGGCGGTGCGCGTGGCCACCGCGCGCGC
>MGBT01000121.1:42586-42980 GCA_001788395.1 Candidatus Rokubacteria bacterium GWA2_70_23 | reverse complement strand
AGGTCTCGGCCTTCGATGACGTGTCACTCGTCCAGCTCATCGTCGAGCGAGGGGCGGCTGCGGTCGATGCCCTGCCAGATGGCATCAGGAAGAACAAGGAGGCCGTGGCCGAGGCCATCGAGAACAACGTCCGCAGGCTGATCATCGACGAACAGCCGATCAATCCCAAGTACTACGAGAAAATGTCGGCGCTGCTGGACGCTTTGATCGAACAGCGCCGCAAGGAGGCGCTCGACTACCAGGAGTATCTGCGCAGGATCGTCGAGCTGACGAAGCACGTCGTGAGCCCGGAAGCAAGCGGTGCGTATCCCGCGACGATGAACACCCCCGGCAAACGAGCGTTGTACGACAACCTCGACACGAACGAGGCGCTGGCCCTGGCGATCGATGCCGC
>MGBT01000121.1:42120-42458 GCA_001788395.1 Candidatus Rokubacteria bacterium GWA2_70_23 | reverse complement strand
CCGGCGTTGCGCGAGAAACGGCGGCCGGCTACGTCACGCGACCGTCGGAGTCGATCGACGAGCGGGTCGAGAGGATCCTCGCGCTGGTGAAGAACCAGGATGAGTACTGAGGGGATCGAGATCCGGGTGGGTGGCCTGCCGGTTCAGATTGTCCGCAAGGACATCAAGCACCTGCACCTCGGCGTGTATCCGCCCAGGGGTCGGGTCCGTGTGGCGGCACCCCCGCGCGTCAGCGATGACGCGGTGCGCCTGGCGGTGATCGGCAAGCTGGCGTGGATCAAGAAGCAGCAGGCGAAGTTCGCAGCGCAGCCCCGACAAACCGCGCGCGAGATGGTCAG
>MGBT01000121.1:40836-42070 GCA_001788395.1 Candidatus Rokubacteria bacterium GWA2_70_23 | reverse complement strand
AGCACGCTGGCCCGAGCCGGGTCATGCTCCGGAACCGAGCCGCCCTCGAGCTGCAGGTGCGTCCCGGCTACGGGCGGAAGGAACGTGAGCAGGTATTGTGGCGCTGGTATCGTGAACGCCTGCGCGAGCTGGTGCCGCCCCTCCTGGCCAAATGGGAAGCGGTTCTGGGCGTTCGCGCAGCCACCGTGGGCATCAAGAAGATGAAGACCAAGTGGGGCGCGTGCAGCGTCGACGCCCGACGCATCTGGCTGAACCTCGAACTCGCCAAGAAACCCGTGCAGTGCCTCGAGTACCTCATCGTCCACGAGCTGACGCACCTGATCGAGCCGCATCACAACGACCGATTCGTGTCGTTGATGGACCGACACCTGCAGCACTGGCGGCACCATCGCAAGATACTGAACGAGGCGCCGCTCGGTCACGCAGCCTGGACCTATTAGGGTAGTGAGGTCGAAGGAACGAGCGTTGCCCCCGAGCTCGATGCGGCTTACGCCTCGGCGTAGGCCTTGAGAAACTCCTCTCGCGGGATTCCCGCCTGCGTGCAGATGGTGCGGAGCGTCGAGCCCTTGAGCCGCGGGTGGTTGGGCATGGTCAGGATGGTAGTGTCCCGTCGGGGTTGCGTCTGGCCGATGCGATGTGCTCGCGTTCCCGGACGACCGCGAATCCCAGCCGTTCGAGAGCTCTCACGACCCGGGCCTTGGGCGCGTCGGTCGGGAACTTCGCCATGCTCGCTATGGGGAGAGGCCGGCCTCGGCCACGAAGGCTTCCAGGACCGGGGAGTCCTCCTCGAACACCTCCTGCCCGAAGCTCTCGATGTGAAAGCGGATGGCAGACGTGACATCGGCGAGCGCCTCTTCATAGGTGTCCCCCTGCCCGACCACCACGCCTTTCAAGCCGAGCGGGTAGGCCACGTAGCCGTCCTGATGCTTCTCGACCACCACCTTGTAGCGCTTCATGCCGTCCACCTCCTCCACCTGCCGGCGCGCGGGTCTGACCTGCCGGCGCTGCTCGTCTCCAAGCGTTCGGGCTTGGGGGACAGGATACCAGAGCGAGCCCGAGCTGCCCCCCTCATCTGCGCCTGGCACGGAGTGGATCCCCCGCCCCCTCGCGCTGTCCTCGCGTCAGAGCCCTGTCACCGAGACTGTCACTTACCTCGCGTGACAGGACGCAACTGGCCGCGACCGAGCGCAAGGTCGGGTGCGCCCCGACGAGCCTGCAACCGGCTGAGAATACG
>MGBT01000121.1:0-40757 GCA_001788395.1 Candidatus Rokubacteria bacterium GWA2_70_23 | reverse complement strand
CGCCGCTGCCGGAGCAGAACACGGCAGCGCCCTCGCCGCGGCTTGCCGGCACCGCGCGGTGGGCTCACACTGGGCCCGTGCCCCTTCACCCCGGCGACCGGTTCGAGCTCCCCGTCACCCGCGCGGCGTGGGAGGCGGGGCACATTCCCCTGACGGGGGCATTCCGCCACCTGGTCGCGCCGGCCGGGGAGCCGACCCCGGTCACGCTCCGGGGGAGCGCCGGCCGTCCGACCGCGGCCGTGTGGGACGGGGAACGCGGGTTGCTCGAGGTCTCGACTCCGGAGGACCTCGGCCCGATGACGGGCGCGGCACGGCGACTCGAGCTCCACGTGGAGGAGGCGGACCCGCCCTGCTTCCGCGTGGGGCCGCTGGGCCAGGGGTCCCTGGACCTCACCTGGGGGATTGCCTCGCGCGAGATCGCCGGCGTCTCTGTCCGCTTCGATCCGGGCGACGCCGAGCTCCTGGCGGCCTTCGCCGACGGGATGGAGGCGCCGCTCCCCGCCTACGACCTCAACCGCTGGGCCCAGGCGATCGCCCTGACTCCCGGCTTCGACGAGCTGGTCTCGCTGCCGTTCCTCAGGGACGTGATTCCCTACGAGCACCAGATCGCGGCCGTCCAGACGGCGCTCAACCGGATGCGGGGGCGCGCCCTGCTGGCCGACGAGGTCGGGCTGGGCAAGACCGTGGAGGCGGGGATCATCCTGTCGGAGTTGTGGCGGCGGCGGCTCGCGCGACGCGTGCTGGTTCTGACGCCGCCCGGCCTCGTCACGCAGTGGCAGGAGGAGCTGCGGCGGAAGTTCTGCCTCGATTTCGTGACACACGACGCGGAGCCATTCCGGCAGGCGGGCACGGAGGCCTGGCGGCGCTTCGAGCGCGTGGTCGCCTCGTTTCACACCGCCAAGCGGCCGGAGCACGCCCGGGTGATCGAGGAGATCCCGTACGACCTGGTGATCGTGGACGAAGCCCACCACCTGCGCAATGCCCGGACCGTCCTCTGGCAGTTCGTCAACCGGCTCCGGCGGACGTTCCTCCTCCTCCTCACCGCGACGCCGGTCCAGAACGATCTCGAGGAGCTGTTCAACCTGGTGACGCTGCTCCAGCCGGGTCAGCTCAAGACCCTGCGGGCGTTCCGCCGCGATCACGTCGCCCGGGGCGACAAGCGACAGCCCCAGGACCCGGAGGGGCTGCGCCGCCTGCTGGCCGACGTCATGATCCGGAACCGTCGCGCGACCACGGGCGTGGCGGTCACGCGCCGGATCGCCCGGACCCTCACCGTGGAGCCGAGCGCCCCGGAGCAGGCGTTGTATGCCGAGCTGTCGGAGTTCCTCCGCGCGGGCTGCCGGCGGGGTGGGCAGATCACCCGGATGATGGCGCAGACCCTCCAGATGGAGCTGGGCTCGAGCCCCCGGGCGGCCGCCGTCACGCTCGATCGCCTCATCGCCCGGCCAGGCTGGGACCCGCCGCTCCGGGACCGCCTGCGTCGCTTCTCCGAGCAGGCCCGCGCGCTCGTCGACGACGCCAAGAGCCGCGCCCTCCTGAGCCTGCTCCGCGCATGGCCGGACAAGCTCCTGGTCTTCACCCGGTTCCGCGCGACCCAGGAGCACCTGGCCGGCCTGCTGGGCGAGGCCGGCGAGCCGTTCGCCCTGTACCACGGGGGCCTGCGCCGCGCCGACAAGGAGGACGCCGTCCGCGCCTTCGAGGGCTCCGCGCGGATCCTGGTCTCGACGGAAGCCGGTGGCGAGGGGCGCAATCTCCAGTTCGCCCACGGCCTGGTGAACTACGATCTCCCCTGGAACCCGATGCGGATCGAGCAGCGGATCGGGCGTCTGTCCCGGGTGGGCCAGACCCGCGACGTCCACGTCTTCAACCTCGTCGCCCCGGGGACGATCGAGGAGACACTCCTGGAGGTGCTCGATGCCAAGATCGACATGTTCGAGCTGGTGATCGGCGAGATCGACATGATCCTCGGCCAGCTCACGACGGATCAGGACTTCGAGGAGATCGTCACGGAGCTGTGGCTCACGGCCGAGGGCCCGGAGGCGTTCCGGACGCGAATGCAGGCCCTCGGGGACCAGCTCCTCGCCGCCAAGCTCGGCTACCTCGAGGCCAAGGCGCTCGACGACCGGCTCTTCGGCGACGCCCTCGCGCCCGGAGCGGGCCCGTGAGCGAGCGGGGCGGGGTCGAGGCCTTCACCGTCGCGGCACTCGAGCTTCTGGGCGGCATCGCGGAGCCGCAGGCCCCCGGGCTCTACACCGTCCTCTGGCCGGACCCGGTCGCGGGAGAGCCGGCCGTGCGCCAGCTGGCCTTCGACCCCGAGCTCATGGACGAGGCGCCGGACGCCGAGCTGGTCTCGTTCGCCAGCCCGGCGCTGGAGCACCTGCTCCAGCAGGCCACGGCCTCCGGGCGCGTGGCTCGCGCGTACCTGCACGCGGGCGCGAACGCGTCGCGCAGCACCGCCGAGCGCCTGGCGCGCGCGTACCGCTTCCTGGAGAGCGCGTGGACGCCGCAACACGGCCGCCCGTGGTGGGTCCCGGCGGGCGTGTTCCTCTTCCGCGTCCGGTATCTCTCGGACGCCCGCGAGGAGGACCTCGTGGAGGTGGCGATCACCCTCACCGACGGCCGCCTCCTGCGGCGCCTCGGGGAGGTGCTCGATCGCCACGGGCTCGTCGCCGAGCCCCTGGAGGCGTGGCCCATGATGGCGGAGCGGCCGGCTGGCGAGGCGTACGCCGGCGCGCGGCACGAGCTCGAGCAGAGGCTCCTCGCCCCGCTGGGGCTCCGGCGCCGGGAGCTCGAGTCGCGGCTCGGCCGGGAGAGCGGGCGGGCTCAGGCCTACTACGCCGAGCTGATCCGGGAGCGCGAGGAGCCGCGCGCCGCCCTGCCGCCCGACAGCCCGGAGCGAGTCCAGGTCGACTCCAAGCTCCTGGCCATCCGGCGGGAGCGCGAGGGGCGGCTTGCCGAGCTGCGCGCGAAGTACCGGCTGTCGGCGGACGTTTCGCTCCTGAGCGTCCTGCGTCTCTACCTGCCGCGGGTCGTGTTCACGGGGACGCTGGCCGGCAAGCGCGGCCGGGCCGAGTTGACGCTCTGCTGGGACCCGATCGCCCAGACGGGAGAGCCCGCGCGCTGCTCCCGCTGCGATGGCCTCACGTACGAGGTGGGCCTCCACCGCGGTGGGGGCGCTGCCTGTCCCCGCTGTCTGGACGGCGGCGACCGGTCACCGCGCCGGCCGTGACCGCATCATCTGGTGTTCTGCATTTCCAGGCCGAGAGGGTAGTGCGGACCACGCTGAGCGGGGGAACAACCGAAGCGAGTCCCCAACACCGAAGGATCCCACACCGGCGGGCGAGCCGGGAGGCCGGGCGGGTCCAGACAGACTTGACGGGCTCGTCGTCCGCGCTGTATCAGTTGGACAGGCGCCCGCCGGGCGCCATCGTGATGCGCCACGAGGGGAGAACAGGAAATGCCGAACGATTCGACGCCCGCTGCCGTCCACCGCGGGGACATCGGCCTCGATGCCGCCTCGCTCAAGCGCTCGCTGGGCAGCCACCTGGTCTATTCGGTGGGCAAGGATGTCATCACCGCCACCACGCGCGACTGGTTCTACGCCGCCGCCCACATGACGCGCGACCGCCTCATCCAGCGCTGGATGGAGACCATGCGCAGCTATTACCACCGCGACGCCAAGCGGGTCTATTACCTGTCCATGGAATTCCTCATGGGGCGCACGCTGATGAACAGCCTGCTCAATCTGGGCTTCTCCGAGGAATACCGCCAGGCCCTCGCCGACCTCGGTCTCGACGTGCAGCAGGTGCGCGAGATCGAGCACGAGGCGGCGCTCGGCAACGGCGGCCTGGGGCGGCTGGCGGCGTGTGTTCTCGACTCGATGGCGACGCTCGGCTTGCCCGGCTACGGCTACGGCATCCGCTATGAATATGGGATGTTCTCCCAGCGCATCGACGGCGGCCGCCAGGTGGAGCAGCCCGACAACTGGCTGCGCTACGGCAACCCCTGGGAGTTCCCGCGCCCGGAGGTGCTGTACCCGGTCAAGTTCCACGGGCGCGTGCTGGAATACGCCGACGACCAGGGCGTCCTGCGCCACCACTGGGTGGACACCGATGACGTGATGGCGATGGCCTACGATACCCCCATTCCCGGGTACGCCACCCACACCGTGAACAACATGCGGCTCTGGGCGGCCAAGGCGACGCGCGAGTTCGATCTCCGCTACTTCAACGAGGGCAACTACATCAGATCGGTGCAGGACAAGAACGAGTCGGAGAACCTGTCCAAGGTGCTCTACCCCAACGACACGACGGCCATGGGGCGGGAGCTGCGCCTCAAGCAGCAATACTTCTTCGTGTGCGCGTCATTGCAGGACATCCTGTACCGCCACCGGAAATTCCACGACAGCTTCGACGCATTGCCCGACAAGGTCGCGCTCCAGCTGAACGACACCCACCCGTCCATCGCCATCGCCGAGCTGATGCGCGTCCTGCTGGACGTGCATCGCCTGGAGTGGGACGCGGCGTGGGACATCACCGTGCGCACCTTCTCCTACACCAACCACACGCTCATGCCGGAGGCGCTCGAGACCTGGCCGGTCGCGCTGCTCGAGGACCTCTTGCCGCGCCATCTGCAGATCATCTACGAGATCAATCAGCGCTTCCTCGGGGACGTGATGCACAACCATCCCGGTGACCCCGATCTGCTGCGCCGCATGTCCATCGTGGACGAGAGCGGCGGCAGGCACATCCGCATGGCCCACCTCGCCATTGTCGGCAGCCACACGGTGAACGGCGTGGCGCAGATCCACACCGACTTGATGAAGCGGACCATCTTCGCCGACTTCGACCGCCTGTATCCCGGGAAGATCGTCAAC
Source organism: Candidatus Rokubacteria bacterium GWA2_70_23 (assembly GCA_001788395.1). Classification (GTDB taxonomy): domain Bacteria; phylum Methylomirabilota; class Methylomirabilia; order Rokubacteriales; family CSP1-6; genus UBA12499. The sequence continues at coordinate 35,881 of MGBT01000121.1, read as the reverse complement.
GTGACCAATGGCATCACGCCGCGGCGCTGGCTCAATCAGGCCAATCCCGGGTTGGCGGGGCTGATCACCTCGCGCATCGGCGACGGCTGGGTCAAGGACCTCGACCAGCTGAAGCGCCTCGTCCCGCTCGCCGACGATGCCGGCTTTCGCGCCGAATTCGCCGCGGCCAAGCGCGCCAACAAGGAGCGCCTGGCCGCCCTGGTGCGGCGGCGGCTCGGCCTCGACGTCGACGTGGACTCGCTGTTCGACGTGCACGTCAAGCGCATGCACGAGTACAAGCGGCAGCTGCTCACCCTGCTGCACGTGGTGACGCTGTACAACCGCCTCCGCGCCACCCCCTCGGGGGACGCCGTCGCGCGCACGGTGATCTTCGGCGGCAAGGCGGCGCCCGGCTACGCCGTCGCCAAGCTGATCATCAAGCTGATCAACGACGTGGCCGACATCGTCAACCACGACCCGCGCCTCGGCGGACGCCTGAAGGTGGTGTTCATGCCCAATTACGACGTGTCCACCGCGGAGGACATCATCCCCGCGGCGGATCTCTCCGAGCAGATCTCCACCGCCGGCACCGAGGCGTCCGGCACCGGCAACATGAAGCTGGCGCTCAACGGCGCGCTCACCATCGGCACGCTGGACGGCGCCACCATCGAGATCCGCGACGAGGTGGGACAGGACAACATCTTCATCTTCGGCCTCACCGCCGAGGAGGTCGGGCGGCTGCGCGCCGGCGGCTACCGCCCGCTGGACGTCTATCACGCCCAGCCGGAACTGAAGCAGGCGCTGGACATGATCGGCTCGGGCTACTTCTCGCCGGACGAGCCGGAGCGCTTCAGGCCGGTGGTGGACGCGCTGCTCCAGCACGGCGACCACTACCTGGTGCTGGCCGATTACGCCTCCTACATCGCCTGCCAGAGGGACGTCGACGCGACGTACCGCGACCAGGACCGATGGGTTCGCAAGGCGATCCTGAACGTCGCCTGCATGGGGCGGTTCTCCAGCGACCGCACCGTCCTGCAATACGCCGCGGAGATCTGGCATACCAGGCCCGTGCTCCCGCCCGGCGGAATGGGTCAGCCGGACGCGGCCCTGTGACCGGCCTGTCCCGTCGCAGGCTGGGATCAGGTTCTCGACGCCGAGGAGGGCGGCGGCGTTGGTGACGCGAACGATGCGGGGGACCGAGACGCCCCCGAACGAAGCCTGGGCGAGCGGAGCCGCGGTGGCGCCCCATCTCGTCTTCCTGCCGTCCCGTGGGGCGCCGCGCTTGTTCCTGTGGGGCGCGGGAGCAGGGGCCTCCGCCCTCTCCGCCTGCGGCGAGCCGGCGCGGGCCCGCCTCGTGGACGAGACGCTGCTGCCGCGCCAGATCGAGGGCGTCGCGATCCCCCTGCTCGACGCCCTGCCCCGGCTGGCGGCGATGACCACCGCGGAGATGGAGCGCGCGCCGGCCTCAGTGGCCGCCTGGAGCCTGGCGGCGAAGCTGGCGCTGGACCTCGTGGGGCGCGAGCGCCTGGTCCCGCGCGTCGTGCCCGCGGACGCGGACACCGAGGCGCGCTTCGCTGTCGCGCTCGCGCTCCCCGACGATGCAGAACGGGTGGCGGCGCTGGCCAAGACCTTCCCGCTGGCCGCCCACGCCGTGCCCGTGACGAATGGCGCGCGGCCCTCCAGCGGCGCCCGCCGGCGGGGCCGCCCGAAGGCGACGGACGAGGCGGCGGACGTGTGGGCCCCGGAAGCGCTCCTCCGGGCTTTCCTGGACGCGACGGCTGACGCGCTCGTCCGCGCCGCCACGGGGCCCGTCGCGCCGGCCCGGGCGAGCCGGAGCAAGGACGCGCACGTGTCGTGGGAGCGGCGCCTTGTCGCCGCGCTCTCCGGCCCCGACGCGGCCTTCGCCCCCCAGGGGTTCCAGGAGCGAGCCCTCCTCGGCGAGCTCGACGCCTGGGCCCGGCCGGCGCTCGGCGCGGAGCTGGGAGCGCCGCGCGCCTGCTTCCGGCTTGACCTCCCCGACAGCGAGGGCGCCGAGCCGCCGAGGCGCGGGCGGGCGGACGATGCCTTCCCGCTCCGGTTCTTCCTCCAGGCCGCGGACGATCCCAGCCTGCTCGTCCCGGCCGCCGAGGTGCTCAGCGGCCGCGGGCAGGGGCTGCGGCGCCTGGGTCGCGCGTTCCACGCGGCCGAGGAGCATCTGCTCCGCGCGCTCGCCGCGGGCGCACGGCTGTTCCCGCCCATCGGGCGGGGGCTCCGCGAGGCGAGGCCCGAGGCGGTGCTCCTCGAGCCGGGCGAGGCCTGGGCATTCCTCGCCGATGGCGCCCCCGCGCTGGCCGAGGCGGGCATGGGCGTCATCCTCCCCGCGGAGCTGACCCGGTCCGGGCAGCGGCGCCTGCGGCTTCGCATGCGCGTCGGCGGGAACACGACGGGCGCGGCCGGGACCGTGTCCGGCACGAGCGCCCTGGGGCTCGGCGAGGTGATGTCGTTCCGCTGGGAGGCGGCGCTCGCGGGCGAGACGCTCTCGGAGCGCGACCTCCTTGCCCTCGCCAGGCTCAAGGCGCCGCTCGTCCGCTTCCGCGGCCAATGGGTGGCCGTCGATCCCGCGGAGCTGGAGGAGGCCCGGCGGCTTCTCGCCGCGGGCGGGGGCAACCTCGCCGCGCATGAGGCCCTGGCCGCCGCGCTTGGCGGCGGAGCGCGCCGGCCTGATACACGGCTGCCCATCGACGTCGTCGCGGAAGGAAACCTCGCCGGCGTGGTCGCCCGGCTGCGGGACGGCGCCGCCGCGGGCAGCACGTCCGTCCCGCGCGACTTTCACGGCACGCTCCGCCCCTACCAGGAGCGCGGCCTGGGCTGGCTGGTGCAGATGGCCGACCTCGGCCTCGGCGCCTGCCTCGCCGACGACATGGGGCTCGGCAAGACCATCCAGCTCCTCGCGTTCCTGCTCCACCGGCGCGCCGCGCGGCCCGAGGAACGGCGTCCGGCGCTGCTTGTCTGCCCGACCTCGGTGGTCGGCAACTGGGAGCGCGAGATCGCGCGCTTCTCGCCCTCGCTGCCCGTTCTGCGCCACTACGGCCCGGAACGCGCGCGGTCGGCCGAGGCGCTCCAGGCGGCGCCGCCATGCGCGCTCGTGATCACCACCTACGGTCTCATGCGGCGTGACGGGGAGATCCTCGGCGCCGTCGACTGGTCGGCGGCGGCGCTCGACGAGGCGCAGAACATCAAGAACGCCGCGTCCCGCACCGCCCGCGCGGCGCGGACCCTCCGGGCGGGCTTCCGCGTCGCGCTCACCGGGACGCCCGTCGAGAACCGCCTCGCCGAGCTGTGGTCAATCTCCGAGTACCTGAACCCGCGCCTGCTCGGGCCGCTCGAGACCTTCCGGCGCGAGGTCGCCGTCCCCATCGAGCGCTACGGGCGCGACGACGTCGCCGAGAGCCTGAAACGCGTCATCCGGCCGTTTCTCCTGCGCCGGCTCAAGAGCGACCCGGCGGTGATCCAGGACCTGCCGCCCAAGCAGGAGATGACGGTCATCTGCACGCTCACGCGCGAGCAGGCCTCGCTGTACCAGGCGGCGGTGGACGAGGCGCTGCGCCGGATCGAGTCCTCCGACGGCATCCAGCGCCGCGGCCTGGTCCTCGCCCTCATCACCGCGCTCAAGCAGATCTGCAACCACCCCGCGCAGTACCTGGGGGAGTCGGGCCCGCTCGCCGGACGCTCGGGGAAGCTCCAGCGCCTGTACGAGATGCTCGAGGAGGTGATCGCCTCGGGGGAGCGCGCCCTCGTCTTCACCCAGTTCAGGGAGATGGGGGACCGGCTCGTCGCCGAGCTGTCTCGCGGGCTCGGGACCGAGGTGCCGTTCCTCCACGGCGGGGTCTCGCGGGCGGCGCGGGACGCCATGGTGCTCAGGTTCCAGGAGGATTCCCGCGCGCCCCAGGTCTTCGTGCTCTCGCTGAAGGCAGGCGGGACGGGCCTGAACCTCACGGCCGCGAGCCATGTCTTCCACTTCGACCGCTGGTGGAACCCGGCGGTCGAGGATCAGGCCACCGACCGTGCCTACCGCATCGGGCAGACGCGGGCGGTGCAGGTGCGCAAGCTCCTGTGCGCCGGCACCGTCGAGGAGAAGGTCGACCAGATGCTGGAGAAGAAGCGCGACCTTGCCTCGCGCATCGTCGGTCAGGGGGAGCAGTGGATCACCGAGCTCGACGACGCCGCGCTGCGAGACCTCTTCTCGCTCGCGCCCGGCGCCGTCGTCGCCGGCGACGAGGCCGACCGCGAGGAGGACGACGGCACCGGCGCGCCACGGCCCGGGCCGCGCCGCCGCGGCCGGGAGCGCGCGGGCGTGGGGGGGCGCCCGTGAGCCGCCGGGGCGGGTGGGACTGGTACCCGAGGCCGGCGCCCAAGCGGCCGCCGCCGACGCGGGGCATCAAGGTCAAGAAGATCGGCGCCACGTGGTGGGGGCAGCGGTGGATCGAGGCGCTCGAGCGGCTCTCGCGGAATTACTCGAACCGCCTCGCGCGCGGGCGCACGTATGCCCGCGCCGGGCGCGTCCACGACCTCGAGGTCGAGCCGGGGCGGGTCACCGCGCGCGTCACCGGATCGCGTCCGACGCCGTACACGGTCACGCTGCGCATCGCCGCGCTCGACGCCGCGGCCTGGGAGGAGGCCACGTCCGAGATGGCCAAGCAGGCCATCTTCGCCGCCGAGCTCCTCGCCGGCCAGATGCCGAAGGACATCGACCAGGCATTCCGCGCCGCGGGCCGGAGCCTGTTCCCGGCGAACGAGAAGGACCTCCGAACCGACTGCTCATGCCCCGACTGGGCCAACCCCTGCAAGCACGTCGCGGCCATGCACTATGTCCTGGGCGAGGCCTTCGACAAGGACCCGTTCCTCCTCTTCGAGCTGCGCGGGCGCGGCAAGGATCAGGTGCTCGGCGCCCTGAGGAAGCTCCGCGCCGGGGGAGACGGCGCGGCGGGCCCGGCGAGCGAGGCCGCGCCCGCCCGCGAGGCGATCCCGGCCGTCTCCCTCGCGGGCCAGGTCCCCGGAGACTTCGAGCGGTGCCGCGGTCCCGTCGGGCACCTGCGCTTCCGCATCGAGCCGCCCGCCCTACCCGCCGCGCTGCTGCGCCAGCTCGGCGCCCCTGCCTCCTGGTCCCTGGACACGGCGCCTGTCGATCTCCTCGGGCCGCTCTACCAGGCGGCGGGCGCCCTCGCTCGCGACCTCGCCCTCCGCCCAGGCGACGAGCCGCCGCCGCCGATCAAGTGAGCCGGGTCCGCGCTCCCGCTACACCTCTTTCTAGCGAGGCTTCGCCTGTGGGGGCCCATCGTGCGGATGCGCGAGCCCGCGACGGCGGGCGCCCGCGTCGGAAGCCGAAGGACGTGGAGGCAGAGAGGTCAGAGGCTCCATGGTCTCTCCCTCCATGCCGACGCACGTCGATCCCGTCGCCCTCTATCTCGAAGGCCTTCGCGACGTCGAGGGGATCTCGCAGCCGCCCGCCGGCCGACGGCCCGTCCCTATTCCCCACGTGACGGAGGACGGAGCGCTTCATCCGCCCGGGGCTCGCCTGGCCTGGCCGGTGGCCTGCCAGCGCCGGTAGCGGGGGACATTCGGCACCCGGCCGAGAGGAGGTACGGTCATGCAAGGGATGGACCGACGGCAATTCCTTCGCGTGTCGGCCGGGCTCCTCGGCGCCGGGTGCTGCGCCTGCGCCGCCCCGCTCGCGGATCAACCGGTGGCCGCCGGACGCGCGGCCCCGGCAGAGGCGAAGGGAGGGTACGGCGGACCGATCATCGACTGCCATTCCCACGCCGGCGGCGCGCACGGCTACGACGAGGATGCCCTCCTGCGCGTGATGGACCAGGCCGGCGTCAGCCGGGTCGTCACCTTCGGGGCCAGCCCGGGCAGGGCCGCGCACGAGCGCGTGATCCCCATCGCCTATGTGGGAGGAGGCTTCGGCGGCGCGGACCTCCGCTCCCGGTTGAAGGACGGCGCCTTCCGCGGGCAGAAGCTCTCGGTGCGCCACTTCCCCTTCCCCATGCAACCGGGCGGGACGCACGGCTCGGCCACCGATTCCACGGTGCGCGCCGCTGCGGCCCTGGCTGCGGAAGCGAGGAGGCCGCTGACGCTCCACCTCGATGGCCCCCGGACCGACGATCTCGCCGCTCTGTGCCGCGAGTTTCCCGACGCCCCGATCATCTGGGCGCATGCGGGGACAACGCCGCCCCGCTTCGGCGGGGGCGCGACGCCCGGGCAGGTGCGCGCGATGCTGGACGCGCACGCGAACCTCCACATCGACATGTCGGCACGCGCCGTCGGCTGGATGGGGCCGATCGCGCTCCCCGAGTGGGAAGACGTCTTCCTGGCGCATCCCGGCCGCATCCTCTTCGGAGTGGACGTCTTCCAGGCGCGGTTCTTCCCGCTGGTCGCGAGCGCCGTGACGGAGTGGAGGGAGCTGCTCGGCAAGCTGCCGGCACCGGTGGCCGCGCAGATCGCCCACGGCAACGCCAAGCGCCTGTTTCTCGGCTGAGCCAAGGCCGGCTCGCTGCGTGCGCGGGAGCGGAAGTCGCGGCCGCCCTAGCAGGCCGCTAGAGGTTCGTGGGGTGGGCGGGGCGCTCGTCCGTCAGCGCCCGCTCGAGCGCCGCCGCGAGCAGCCGGTCATGCTCGTGGGTGGCGGCGAAGATCCGGCACTGCGCGACCTTCCCGGGAAGGTATTTCAACAGCTCCTTCAGCGGCTCGGCCGAGACGCTCCGGGCCGCCGAGTCGTAGATGTAGATCTGCCGGTCCTTCATCCCGATGGGGTTGAGGGGGCGCGGGTCCTGCTGGGCCATGTCGATCTTGAACGGGAAGGTCCGCAGCGCCGGGGGCAGGTGCTCCCGCACGAGGGCTTCCACGTCCTCGGCCTTCATGAAGCTCTGGCCGCGGCGCGGCTCGAAGATGTCGAGCACGACCTCGTGGGACATGCGCCACTTGAGCCGCCGCTCGAGGACCTGCCGCCACTCCAGGCCGAGCGCCCGCCGCTCCGCGTCCTCGGCCTCGGGCCAGCGCGCGACCTCCTCGAGGAGCGTCCACTCCGTCATGTGCAGGTACGGCGCGAGGTCCTTGTTGAGGTCGTACGGGAAGATCAGCCGCATGGTGTCCCGGAAGATCTCCTTGAGGTGCAGGTCGATCCCGCGCGTCGTGCGGTGGTAGTACACGTTCGTGTACATGTAGAACCGCGCGTTGAGGAACATCATGAAGGCCTGGATGCCGCCGCGATCGAGGGTGAGCCCCTTGTCGCTGAAGAACGAGTAGTAGATGATCCGGTCCACGTCGATGGGGCCCACGGCCACGCCACACATGTACGAGTCGCGGAGCACGTAGTCCATGTTGTCGGCCGTGTAGATCCCGGACAGCAGCGGCTTGAGGTGGGCCAGCCAGCGCGGGTGCTCGGCCTCGGGCTCCGAGAAGCTCTTCCCCATGAGGTAGCAGATCCAGTCGGGATCGATCGCCTCGCCCGGCTCGAAGGGGCCCGAGGGGCTGCGCGTGAGTCCCCGCAGCAGGTCCCCCAGCGCCTCGCGGATGATGCGCTGCCCGACCTTCTCGTGCGTCAGCCCGAAGTCGGCGAGGAAGTTGTCGTCGAAGAAGTGGCCGAAGGGGCCATGCCCCACGTCGTGCAGGAGCCCCGCCATCCGCAGGAGCTCCTCCAGCAGGGCCGCCGACGGGGCGTCGGGGAACTCCGCCTTGAGCGAGGGGTGCAGCTGCTGCGCGAAGCGGCCGGCCAGGTGCATGGCGCCCAGGGAATGCTGGAAGCGGGTGTGCTCGGCCGCGGGGAACACCCAGCGCGCGGACTGCAGCTGCGGCACCCGCCGCAAGCGCTGCATCCACGCCGAGTCGATGAGGTCCTGCTCCGTGCTCTCGCCGGGGATCCCGTCCGGGCGCGTGTAGAGGATGTAGCGGTGGATGGGGTCGGCGATGAGCCCGCGTCCCTGGTAGGTGTCGATCCCCTGCATGCCGTCAGGCTAACCTACTTCTCCGTCGTCCGGTAGACGCGGTACCGGTCCGCCGGGCGCACCGTGATGGACTGCCGCCGGGCCTCGCGCTCGACGACGATCTCGACCGGCTCGCCGACCCGGTGCTCCCAGAGCCGCGCGTAGAACTCCGCCTGGCTCGCCACGCTCCGCCCGCCAACCGTCACGATCGCATCGCCGCGGCGGAACCCCGCCGCCGCCGGGCCCGCGGGGGTCACGCCGAGCACCACCACGCCGCCGCCGTCCTGCGTCTCGGTCCAGAGCCCGAGCCACGGACGCGGCCGGCGGCTCTCTCCACGCGGCCGCGCGCCAGGAGCTCATCCTTGCCCGCCAGGAACTTCTCGATACGGCCTACCTCGGGGGGTACTGCCGGTCGTAGTAGGCCTTGAACTCTCCGGACTTGATGGGCTTCCACCATGCCGCGTGGGTGCGATACCACTCGACGGTGGACGCGAGCGCAGCCGGGAAGGCGTGCGCCGGCTTCCAGCCGAGCCCGTGGACCTTGCCGCTGTCCAGCGCATAGCGCCGGTCGTGCCCCGGGCGGTCGGCCACCGGGGTGATGAGCGACTCGGGCTTGCCCAGGAGCCTGAGGATCTGCCGCGTGAGCACGACGTTCTCGACCTCGTTGTCGCCGCCGATATTGTAGATCTCGCCGTCCTTGCCTCTCCGCAGGATCAGATCGATGGCCGCGCAGTTGTCGCCGACGTAGAGCCAGTCGCGCACGTTCTTGCCATCGCCGTAGAGCGGCAGCGGCCGATCCTCGAGGGCGTTGGTGATGAACAGCGGGATGACCTTCTCCGGGTACTGAGAGGGGCCGAAGTTGTTGCTGCTGCGCGTGATCACCACCGGCAGCCGGTGGGTCGTCCAGTAGGCGCGCGCCAGCAGGTCGGCGGCGGCCTTGGAGGCGGAATACGGGTTGGACGGGTTCAGCGGGTCCACCTCCCGGGCGGCGCCGCGGCGCAGGCTGCCGTACACCTCGTCCGTGCTCACCGCGACGAAGCGCGTGAGCCGCCTCTCCCGGGCGGCCTCCAGCAGCGTGAACGTGCCCGTCACGTTGGTGCGGAGGAAGTCGTCCGCGCCGAGGTTGGACTTGTCCACGTGCGTCTCGGCCGCCATGTGGACGACGGCGTCCACGCCCGCCATGAGCTCGCGGACGAGCGCCCCGTCGCAGATGTCGCCCTTGACGAAGCGGTAGCGCGCATCGCGCTCCACGTCGCGCAGGTTCTCCGGGTTGCCGGCGTAGGTGAGCTTGTCCAGGTTGACGACGGAGTCCTCGGGATGCGCGGACAGGACGTGGCGCACGAAGTTCGACCCGATGAAGCCCGCCCCCCCGGTGACGAGAATCTTCATCCCGCGACCGAACACGTGTTCACGCCGGGCCAAATGGCGAGCCAGACGAGGCCCGAGCAAGGAGCCGGCCGAGGCGTACTCGGTCGCACGTTGAGCGCCGGCGACGAGCGAGAACGAAGTATGGCGAAGTCAGTTGGCACGGCGTCATCCGCGGGCCGGCTCCCAGATCTCCGCCCCGGCAAAGTCCCAGGGCAGGCGCCCCTCCTCGCACTGGGCGGGATCCGCCGTGAACTGGGTGTCGACGAAGTAAATGATGCACCCCCGCGCCGGCCCCAGGTTGCGAACGCCGTGGGCCACCCCGGGCGGGATCCGCACGAGCCGCGCGCTGCCGTCGCCGAGGACCAGACGCCGGCAGGCGTTCTCCGTCGGGGAGCCCGCTCGGACGTCCAGCAGCACGAGCAGCATCTTGTCGCCGGGCGGGACGAACCAGACGTCCGTCTGACGCCGGTGCAGGTGGAAGGCCTTGATCACGCCCGGGTCCATCTCGCTGTAATTGATCTGCTGGACCACGAAGCCGGGGAAGGCCGCATGGGCGCCGGCGGAGAGCCGGCCCAGCTCGGTGAACATGCCCCCGTCGTCGGTGAAACGCGCGAGGTCCACGATCTCGACGCCCGCGATCGGCGGCCGCGCCGCGTAGTCCTGGATCGAGAAGGCGCGCGTGGCGGCGTCGCTCAGGTCCATGGGCCCGTCCAGCCTCAGATGAGGCCGACCTCGCTCCGATCGCCGAGCATGAAGTTGAAGGACCGGGGCTTGGCGACGGTCCGGTAGATCGAGGCGTTGCGCCCGATCAGGCTCGACTCGATGCGCGCGCCCACGTCGACGACGCTCGACCCCTCGAGCAGGATCGAGTGCTCCACCTCGCTGCCCCGCACGGTGACACCATCGCCGATGGAGGTGAAGGGGCCGATGTACGCGTGCTCGATCACCGCCCCCTTGCCGATGATGGCGGGGCCGCGGACCGTGCTCTTGAGGATGCGGGCCCCCTGCTCGACGACGACCTTGCCGAGGATCTCCGAGTCCGCGACCGTGCCGTCGCTGTGGGGAAGCAGGGTGTCGAGAATGATGCGGTTCGCCTCCAGGAGATCCTCGAGCCGTCCCGTGTCCTTCCACCACCCCTCGATCACGTGAGGGCGCACGACCTGGCCCGCGTCGATGAGCCACTGGATCGCATCCGTGATCTCGAGCTCCCCCCGCGCCGAGGGTGTGATGGCCTTGACGGCCCGGAAGATGGAGGCGTCGAACATGTAGACGCCCACCAGCGCCAGGTCCGACGGCGGCGTCTCGGGCTTCTCGATGAGTCGCACCACCTTGCCGTCCCGCAGCTCGGCGACCCCGAACTGGCTCGGGTTGGGTACCCGCGCCAGCAGGATCTGGCTATTGGGCTTCTCCTCGCGGAAGCGCTCCACCAGGGGGGCGAGCTTTTCCCGGATCAGGTTGTCCCCCAGGTACATGCAGAAGGAGTCTGCTCCGATGAAGGGCTCCGAGATGAGGACGGCGTGGGCCAGACCGAGCGGGGCCTCTTGCTCGATGTAGGTCACCGAGACCCCGAAGCGACTGCCGTTCCCGACGGCCTCGCGGATCTCCCGGCGCGTATCGCCCACCACGATGCCGATCTCACGGATCCCGGAGGCCGCCAGCGCCTCGATCCCGTAGAAAAGGATGGGCTTGTTGGCCACGGGAACCAGCTGCTTGGCCGAGGTGAAGGTGATGGGCCGGAGCCGGGTTCCGCGCCCACCCGAGAGGATTAAGCCTTTCATTCGCGGGCCGATTATAGCAATCTTTCCCGTGTAGAAACAGCGGGCCCGGAATTACCAACACACCCGATCGGGAATGCTGGTAATCTGGACAGACAGACAGCCCGGACGACGGCGACTGGAATCGCGCGGTGGATAAGCCGCGCGCGAGCTCCCGGCAGGGGCAGACGGACGGACAGCCCGGGTGACGGCGACTGGGATCGCCCGGTGGATAAGCCGCGCGTGAGATGCCGGCGGGGGCGGGCGGGCGACAGCCCGGGTGCCCGCCCCAGGTGAAGAAGGCGGGCGATAGCCCGGGTGCCCGCCCCGGATGACGGCGACTGGGATCGCGCGGTGGATAAGCCGCGCGAGCTTCAGGCGTGGGCGGACGGACAGCCCGGATGACGGCGACTGGGATCGCCCGGTGGACAAGCCGCGCGGGAGATCCCGGCGGGGGCGGGCGGGCGATAGCCCGGGTGCCCGCCCCAGGTGAAGAAGGCGGGCGATAGCCCGGGTGCCCGCCCCAGGTGAAGGACCGACAACATGAAAACGCTCAAGCAGATGCTGGCCGAAGCCAGGCAGGTCATCCCCGAGCAGGGACCGGCCGAGCTCAAGAAGCGGCTCGACGCGGGCGAGCCCGTGGTGGTCGTGGACGTGCGGGATCCGGACGAGTACCGCGACGGCCACATCGAGGGCTCGGCCAATATCAGCCGCGGCTTCCTCGAGTTCCGCATCGGCACCGTGGCCTCGGAGCCCTCGACACCCATCGTCCTCTACTGCCAGACGGGCCTGCGCTCCGTGCTCGCCGCCCGGCAGCTCAAGGAGCTCGGCTACGAGCACGTGGTCAACCTCCAGGGGGGCTTCCAGAAGTGGGCCCAGTCGGGACTCCCCGTGGTCAAGGACCAGCCGCTCTCGACCGAGCAGATCCAGCGCTACAGCCGCCACTTCCTCCTGCCGCAAGTGGGCGAGAAGGGCCAGCGCAAGCTCCTCCGCTCCAAGGTGCTCCTGATCGGCGCAGGGGGACTCGGCTCTCCCACGGCGCTCTACCTGGCCGCGGCCGGCGTGGGAACCATCGGGCTCATGGACGGCGACGTGGTGGATGTCTCGAACCTTCAGCGCCAGATCCTCCACACCACCGCCAACGTGGGCCGTCCGAAGGTGGAGTCGGGCAGCGAGATGATCCGGGCCCTCAACCCCGACGTCAACGTCATCCCGCTGCCCATGCGCATCGACGTGGACAACGTGATGGACATCATCAAGGACTACGACCTGGTGGTGGACGGTTCGGACAACTTCGACACCCGTTACCTGGTCAACGACGCCTGCTACCTCGGCGGCAAGACCAATGTCCACGGCTCGATCTTCCAGTTCGAGGGCATGGCGACGGTGTTCGCCCCGGACCAGGGGCCGTGCTACCGCTGCCTCTACCCGACGCCGCCCCCGCCGGGGCTCGTCCCCAGCTGAAGCGAGGCGGGTGTCCTGGGCGTGCTCCCAGGCGTGATCGGGCTGGTGCAGGCGACAGAGGCAATCAAGGTGCTGCTGGGGGTGGGCGAGACCCTGATCGGGCGGCTCCTGACCTACGACGCTCTCGGGATGCGCTTCCGCGAGGTCCGGCTGCGGCGCGACCCCAACTGCCCCGTGTGCGGCCAGCACCCGAGCATCACGGATCTGTCCATCCACCGGGAGGGGGGAGCGGTGGCCTGCGCCATCGACAACAACGGCCAGCCGACGGCCGCCAGCGCGCCAGCCGCCAAGGCGGGAGGGTGAGGAGAGCCCCCGGGCCGGCGGGGCGCAGCCGGGCGGGGCCCGCTACTTCTTCGTCGCGGCCCGCTTGGCGATGATGTGGCCCTTGATCTGGTCGTAGGTCGCCTCGGGCACGATCTGCTTGGCCTGTTCCCTGGCCGCCGACGTGGTACATGAGAGCCATGAGAGCGACCCCGGTCGCGGCGCTGGCGTTCCTGGTGGGTCTGGGACTGCCGGCAGCGCCGGGCCGGGCCGCCGAGACGGTCGAGCACGTCATCACGTTCGAGGGCGTCCAGGTACGCGTCCCGCCGCGTCTGACCGGCGCGCTGGATCGGCCCGCAGCCGAGCCCGGCCGCGAGGACTACGCCGATGCCGTCACCGTCGCGCCCGGCGGAGCGCTGGCCTTCGCCCCCGGCCGCGGGCGCGTCAACCCGAGCTTCGTCGAGCGCGGCTTCGTCGTCGAGGCGTTCTGGGCCGTCAAGACCGGCACGCCCGAGGGCCGCTTCGTGCCCGCGCATTTCCACCCGCACGACCTGGCCACGGGCTTCGAGGCCCAGCACTGGGGCTACAGACACGAGCTGCACGGGGTTTACATCCGCGCGCTGGACGGAAGGCTCTTCTGGCTGAAGAGCCTGCGCTACCGTGTCACGCGGAATCGCGAGCTCAAGGATCGCTCGCAGAGCATCGAGGGCTTCTCGAACTTCAACGTGAACGTGCTCATCGGCACGAGGTTCGACCCGCGACTGTCGATCCGCACGCAGCTCACGGCCTTCCCCGTCGGCCCCCCCCTCGGCAACGATCCCGGCCTGCCGTTCCTCACGCTGCCGATCCTCGGCTTCGAGCGGGTCACCGAGGCATTCATCGCCAGCTCTGCCAGCGTGGACCTGGACGACATCGTCCTGGTGGCAGCTCCGGCGCATGAGGGAGATGTGACGCCTGAGGCCTCCGAGCCCGGCGGCGAGGCACCGGAAGCAGAGCGACGCTGAGGCCTCGCGATCCGCCGCGCGCGCGCCCGTCGGCGGGCGACGCGGACGCCCCCGGCCCCCGGATCAGGCTTCGGCGAGCAGGCGCCGCTCTCCCTGGAGCGCCCGGATCGGCGAGACGTCCTGCACGACCTCCATGGTGCCCAGGTAGGCGCCGCCAGGCCCGCGCACCGCGAAGTAGCGGATGTGGACCTTCATGTCCCGGAAGTCGATCCAGAACTCGGCCGCATCGCGCCGGCCCGCCTTGAAGTCGGCCACGATCCGGTTCACCAGGTGCAGGCTCTTCTCCGGGTGGCACTCCTGGACCTTCATGCCGATGGCGCCGCGCGAGCGCGGGAAGATCTTGTCCCGGTTCTCGTGGCTGAAGTAGCGCACCGTGTCGTCGGCATCCACGAACGAGATCTCCACCGGCAGGGTGTTCAGCATGGCGGCCAGGACCGCGCGGTCGAGTCCGTACGACAGGTCCTTGATCTCGCCGGCCTCGATCAGGCGGGCGGCCAGCACGGCATACCGCTGGTGGGTGTCCGCCCCCTGCCGGGCCTCGACGGCGCCGATGCCCCGGACGATCGCGGCCTCGTCGGCCCCGTCCAGCACGCGCATCGCCATCGGGTAAAGGATGTCGTTCTCCTTCCAGTAGTGGCTCTTCAGCAGCGAGGAGTACTCGCGGAAGGCGTCGCGCAGCCCGGGGGCCGCCGCCGAGTCCCCGGCCAGATACGCCTCGGCCGCCGCCCTGACGCGGCTCAGCAGCCGGCGACTCTGCTCGTGCTCGGCCAGCATCACCGCCAGCGGACCGCCGCCACGCGGGACGCCGCGGCGCTCCAGCAGGGGGAAGAGATGCTCCTCCTCCTTCTTGTTGTGCGTCCCGTCCGCGTACTCCACGAAGTAGTCCACCACCCCGCGCACGACGTCGGCCGGGGGCGCATCCGAGGCGTGGAGCACCCGGTCCACGGCGTCGATCACCTTCTCGGTCGTCGAGTGGTCGTCCATCAGCAGCTCGAACCAGCGCCGGCCCACGTGCTCCTCCTGTGGCTGAGTGCCGGAGGCGGCCGCCGCCCTGCGGCGCGGCCTGCATCCTGGCGCCATCGTAGCCCGATCTCGGGCCGAGCAGGTATGACCCGGGTCACAAGGCCGGACGGAGGGAGGGTGCTGTGGCGGAGGCTCGCGAGATGGTGTGGCGCGCCCGGATCACGCTCAGGCCGAGCCCTCCCCGATGGGCAGGTATCGGATGTGGTGCCGCCCCCTGCACGGCGAAGGTCCCGCCCGCCACCGCCGGCGGTCACGCGGCCCCGGTTCGCGCCGACCCGCGTGGACCTGAGGCGCCAGGGCCACTGGCCACGCGCGCCCCGCGACGCGACGCGCCTGCTCCCCCTCCCCAGCGCCATTCGCCAGGGGGCGGCTGACGTGCAGGTACACAGTGGTGCGGGCGGGGGGATGGAAGACCCGGGTGATGGTCCAGCGCTCCGCGCGCCTGAGCCCGGATCACCTGAAGGTTGCGGTCGAGTGGCTGGCGCAGCCGGGCGTTTCCGGGGACGCAGCCGGCACCAGGACCGGCACCGCCCAGTGAGGTGCGTGAAGGCGCTGTCGTGGAGGTGCGCGGGATTGAATGGCGCGCCCGGAGGGAATCGAACCCCCGACCGTCGGCTTAGAAGGCCGATGCTCTATCCAACTGAGCTACGGGCGCACAAGGACTTAGCCGACACCCCGCCCCCTGAGTCTACCCCGCTTTGTGCTGATTTTGTGCTGAACGCAGCGCGCCAACTTCACCGGACGGCACCACAATGAACGCGCCCGTCCCTCACGCCCTTCCCTCCTGCAATGAGCGCCGCGCCGACAAGGCAGGCTGGCCGAGTGCCCCCACTCCCCCGACCCCGGGGGTGCCCGGCGTGTACCGCACCCGGTTCCCTGGACAGTCGTGAAGACAGTTCCGCGGGCCTGATTCGGGAGATACCCCGATATGGCTCGACGCGTCGGCGTTGATCCTCGGCCTCCTCCTCGCTGTTCCTCAAGATCTCGGCCTCGGGGTGACCGGCGTCGCTGGGCTCACCCTGATCGTCCGCTCCGAGCAGGGCGGTCGGGTGAGCGCGGAGCGGGTTATGTCGGACGCTCCCGGGCGACCGGGGCGCGCGGGGGGGGCTGCGGGTCAGGCGCGGCGCTGCAGGCGGCGCAGCAGGGCTGTCGCCCGGCCGCCGGTGAGCGCGCGGTCCAGCGACTTCGCCCGGGCGGGGGTCACGCCGAGGCGGGACAGCCGTGCCCACACGCGCGCGTCGATCCGGCCCAGCGCGGAGTCGGCCCAGGCGCTCCGCCTCAGCGCGCTGTCGATGGCGCGCACCACGGGGCCGTCGCCGTCGCGCGCGCGCAGCTGACGGGCCAGGTCTTGCCACCGGGGCCGGATGAACTCGCCGAGGGGAAGTTGCTCCACCAGCCGCGGGTCGATGACGCGTGGGAACTGCTCGGCGCGCTCGAGGGCGCCATGCGCCGCCAGGGTGACCATCGTCCGCAGGCACTTCTCGCAGCGCCCGCAGTTGTACTGGCCGTCCGGGTTCTTCCAGCAGACGCGCAGGATGCGGAGGGCGATCGGGCTCGCCGCCACGACGCGCATCTTCTCCGGCTTCGGGAGCTCGGCCCCGTCATGACGGATCTCGAGCGTCTCCGTCGACCACAAGGGATCGAGCGACGGATGGGTGCCCCAGGGGCGGAGCTCGAGGAACTCGTAGGACGACGCGATGAGCACGGTGTCGAACAGTTCGCCCAGGGCCAGGGCCACGCTCGCCAGCACGGTGCCGTGGGCGGACTCCCAGGGCAGGTGCGCGATGGCCGCGCGGGCATTGGTGATCACGGGCAGGAGCCGCAACCCGGCGTGCGCCGCCACCTCCCCGGCGCGGGTCCTCACGGTCTCGAAGAGCCGGCGGTCCTCGACCGGGATGTCGAAGCCGTGGACGAGCACGAGGTGCGTGATCCGCCGGACATCCCCGACGGGATAGCGGGCCAGGTTCTTGAGCACGGTGTGGAAGGAGTCCACGCCCCCCGAGAAGAACGCACCCGTCTGTGGCTCGCGCCGCTCGCGAGCGACCGCCGGGGCCGTGATCTCGATCTCGTCGAGGGGGGGCATACCGCCCCAATCGCGATAGAGGCGCATGATCCGCCGGGTGGAGCCGAGCAGCATGGCGGAGACCTCGGCCTCGATCCTGAGGGGAGCGCCGCCGGACATGGCGGCCAGGAGCAAGACCGGCAGGAACGCATCGCCGCCGGCGGCCAGAGCGGCGGCGTGTTCGACGGGCACCCGGAACCAGAGCCGCGGCGGGAGGTCGCTCCCGCCCCCGGTGACGCGAGCCGAGAGCTCCGCGCCGGAGGCGTCGGCAGCGATCCGGACGTCGTCGACGACGATGGGATCCCGGCCATGGGGCGAGCGGGTGGGCCTCCTGGCGCCTCCAGGGCTCTGTCGGTGGGCCGGGGCGACACCGTCCACTCGGTGGCTCAGCCTCCTTGCCCCTCGGGGCTCCTCGGAGCGCTCGGGACGAGGCGCGGCCGAAAATCAGCGGCCCCCCAGGCGCCGGCGACCCCCCTCGCCGCGGGGCGGCTGAGGCCGGGTCCACGGCAGGCATGCTGCGCCGCCCGCCGCGGTGTCGTCAAGGAAGCCCAGGGTCTGCGCTATTGTCATGCCAGAGCGGGCCTGACGCACAGATAATCGACCGACGAGGCGTGGCGGCGCGCCCGGACCGCCCCGGCCCGCTGGGGGTCCCGGGGCTCGGCGTCCCATGCAGACATCGGAGCGACCGCAGAGCATGGGGGGGACTGACATGCCCAGGAAACGGACGGCGTCGAGAGGAAGATCTCGCTCGCGGCAGAGAGGATCTCTCGCGGAGCCGAGGCCCATTCCCGGGCCCGATGCCTTCAGGGATTTGCAGGAGCGCACCCACGTTCGATCCCAGGCCGCCACACTTCTCTTGATCGGATCCCACCTGCGCGGAGACGCCCTGGCGACGCAAGCTCGAGCGGAGGCCGCCAGGAGCCTCGTGCGCTCGGGCGTT
The DNA here is from genome assembly GCA_001788395.1 of Candidatus Rokubacteria bacterium GWA2_70_23. Lineage (GTDB taxonomy): Bacteria > Methylomirabilota > Methylomirabilia > Rokubacteriales > CSP1-6 > UBA12499. The sequence continues at coordinate 18,068 of MGBT01000121.1, read as the reverse complement.
CCGGGGGCCGTCCAGCCGCTCCCCGACGAAGATGTTCGGGCGCTCGGCTTTCCGGGTCTGCCAGCAGGCACGCCACGCTTCCGCCCGGAGGACCTGCAACAGGTGTCGGGGACGCGCTTCGCGGCTGCGCCGGCGGCGGAGCCGCGCCCACCTGAGTTGCGAGCCGCCGGGAGGCGTCTGCTCCCGGTTGCGCAGGCGTTCTACCGAAGCGCGAGCGCGGAAACGGCGGCGGCCCTGCTCGAGGTCAGCCTCCGGCATCCGCACGAGCTCGTGCGCGTGTCGGCAGCGGCCTCCTACTTCGAGGTGACGACCAACCCGGTGCGGGCGATTCGAGCACTGGCACACGGCGTGCGCAGCGGCGATCCACTCACGAGAGACGTGGCCGCGCATGCGCTGGCGCACGTCGATCCCGGGAATCCGGCCCTCGTGAAGCTGCTCGCGTCCAGGACGAGGCGCTCGACCCGGAAGCGCTCGCGTACGAGCCTGATCGTGCACGGCACCTGGGCGAGGACGTCGGCGTGGTGGCAGCCTCCCAACGGCGACTTCTGGCGGTACGTCCACGACACCGTGGATGCGAATCTGTATGGTGCCCAGGACCGCTTCGAGTGGTCCGGCGGGTACAGTGACGCCGCGCGCGCGCTGGCCGGCAACGACCTCTCGGCGTGGGTGCAGCAGCACAATCTCCAGGGGCTGGACCTGTTCACGCACAGTCACGGGGGAAGTGTCGCGATGCTCGCCACTCACGCCGGCACCAGGGTCGGGCGCATGGTCTTGCTCAGCTGTCCGGTCCACTGGCCGCAATACACGCCTGCGTCCACCCTCGTGGGCTCGGTGGTCTCCGTGCGCGTGCACCTGGATCTGGTCATCCTGGCCGATCGGGGCGGCCAGCGGTTCAACGACACCCGAATTCGTGAGAATGTTCTCCCCATCTGGTTCGACCACTTCGCCGCGCACGATCCGGACGTGTGGCGGCAGTACGACGTGCCGGCCATGCTGTAAGGGATCGGGCAGCTTCCAGGCGCGCTAAGATGACCGTATGGGGCCCCTGCAGGCGGCGCGGCTGTTCGCGCTGAGGTCGGTCTGGAGCGCCACTGGCTTGCGATCTGCCGGCCGGGCGCTCGTCGATGCATTGGGTTCGCCGGACGAAGGCGTTCGAAGCGTCGCAGGCATGTTTCTCGTCCAGGGCGGGAAACGGGCGGAGCCCCTCATCGCGGAAGCCATTCATCGCCGCCAGAACCTGCCGACCGTGGCCGTCATTGCGGGTGACATCGGCGCCTTCCGGTTGGAGCCAGAGCTACGGCGTCTGACCGCGGATGCCGACCCCGAGGTCGCGCAAGCAGCGCGGGACGGGCTGCGGATCCTGGCCGCGCAACAGAACCCCGGCTCGAGTCAACGTGGATAGGCGGGTCAGCCCGGTCGCCGCGTCGCGAGACCTCGCTGGGCCGACCGCTGGGCCGACCGGCTCTTCCCCGAGTCTCCCGGCCCGGCCCCGACCGCGTCGGCGGTCCCGCGCTGGCCGGGGCCTGCGGCCGTTCCTCGCCTCCTTATCCTTCACCACGCCGCCGCCGCTGACCGGGATTCGCCTCAGGTCGGACGGGGCCTTGGTGTCCCGGCAAGCCGGGGTGTCCGCGGCGGGCTTTAGTGTTGTATACTACTACACATGCTTACCGTGCCGGAAGTTGCCGCCAAGCTTGGACGCGACCCCGAGACCGTCCGTCGCTGGATTCGCTCGGGCCGTTTGCGCGCCCGCAAGGTGGGCACGCAGCACGTGGTCGACGAAGATGACCTGAGGAGTCTCTTCAAGGGGGATGTGCTGCCGCTGCCGCCGGCCTGGAAAAAGACCAGCACGGGGGAGACCATGCCCAACGTCGTCCACTCCGTGCGGCGATCGCGCGCGGGGCGCTGATCGTGCTGGTCATAGACGCGAGCGTAGCGGTCCAGGCGTCTCTGCCCTCTGACGGGTTCGCCCTCCTCGACCAGGAAGAGCTGGTCGCGCCCGCGCTCCTGTGGTCCGAGGTTCCCTCAGTGCTCCACGAGATGGCCTGGCGCGGCACTGTCTCGCGTGGCCTCGGGCGCGCAGCGCTCGAGCGCTTTCTCGCCGCGCCGATCGGGGCCAGGCGTCACGCGCGCCTGACGCCCGAGGCCTGGCGCATCGCCGACGAGCTCGGCTGGGCGAAGACGTACGATGCCGAGTACGTGGCGTTGGCCCACCTGCTTGGCTCGCGTCTCCTCACGCTCGACGCGCGACTCCGGCGAACGGCATCTCGCCTCGTCGAGATCCTAGGACCCACCGAGCTGTGACCCGCGGATCACCCGGGCTTCAAGAAGGCCGCGCACGCTCCTTGACGGCGCCGCTGTCGCCGGCGCAGTATCCCTCCGGGTAGAAGAGGCTCGATGCGTCCCCCGGGACGCCGATCCCCCTGAGGCTCCGGGCCCGCGGGAGCCTGCCACGCCATGCGGAGGATGACCCCATGGAGCAGAAGCTCGATCGTCAGCGCGTCCAGGACTTCGCCCGAAAGGTGTTCGGCCTGTACACGAGCAGCCTGCTCACCCTGCTCATCGACGTCGGCCACCGCATGGGGCTCTTCGAGGCGGTGGCACAGGGGCCCGGCACCAGCCGCGAGATCGCCCACCGGGCCGGGCTCGTCGAGCGCTACGCCCGCGAGTGGCTCGGCGCCATGGCGACGGGCGGCATCGTCGCGTATGACGCCGCATCGAAGACCTTCACGCTCCCGCCCGAGCACGCCGTGTGTCTGACCGGGACGTCGAGCCGCAACCTCGCGCCCAACAGCCACCTCGTGCCGATGCTGGCCGCGCGCATGCCGAAGGTGGCCGAGTGCTTCCGGACCGGTGGGGGGGTGCCGTACAGCGAGTTCCGGCCCGACTTCACCGCGTCCCAGGACGCGTCGTGGCGGCTGCTCTACGACGGGCTCCTGGTCAAGGGGTTCCTGCCCGCCGTGAAGGGGCTTCCCGATCGGCTCACGGCCGGCATCCGGGTGGCGGACGTGGGCTGCGGCACCGGGCACGCCGTCAACGTGATGGCCCGGGCGTACCCGGCCTCGAGCTTCGTCGGCTACGACTGGGGCGAGGACGCGATCGCGCTCGGCAGGGCGGAGGCGCAGGCGATGGGGCTCGCCAACGCGCGCTTCGAGGCGCTGGACATCACGCAGCTCCCTGCCGAGCCGACGTTCGACATCATCACGTCATTCGACGCGATCCACGACCAGCGCGACCCCGCGGCGGTCCTCCGGCGGATCGTCGGGGCGCTGGCGCCCGACGGCGTCTACCTCATGATCGAGCCCAAGGCCTCGAGTAACCTCGAGGACAATATCGGCAACCCGTTCGCGCCGTACATGTACGGGATCAGCGTGCTGCACTGCCTGACGGTGTCGCTGGCCGAGGGCGGCACGGGGCTCGGCACGTGCTGGGGCGAGCAGGTCGCCCGGCGGATGCTCGCGGAGGCGGGCCTCGGGCGCGTCGAGGTGGTGGACGCCCCCGGCCCGCAGAACAGCATCTACATCTGCCGGCGGTAGGGCATGCGGCAGGCATGGGCCTGAGAGCGATCCGTGGGTGAGACGCGCGTCGACCTGCTGCATCTCCTCGAGGACCTGCGCGACGCCTACCCCGGGCCCGCCGAGGAGACCATCCTCACCGAGATCGTCGCCAACTGCCTCGACTCCCGCGCGACGACGATCACGATCACCGCCGACCCGGCGGCGCGCAACCTCGCGCTGGTGGACGACGGGCTGGGGATGAGGCGCCGCGAGCTGGCCCGCTACCACGACATCGCGGCGACCGCCAAGGTCAGGGGCGAGGGCATCGGCTTCGCGGGGGTCGGCATCAAGGTGGCGCTGCTCCTCTGCCGGGAGGTGCTCACCGAGACGCGGCAGGGTCCGCGGCACGTGGCGACCACGTGGGGGCTGGCCTCGCGCCACCGGGCACCCTGGATTCGAGCAGCGCCCCGACGACCCGGAGCTCGGCCGGCTGGTGGAGTCCACGGTGTGGGTGAACGAGGCCCACCCGGCCTACCGCCGCGCGGCGGCCTCCCGCTCCGAGGGGTACCACCTCGCGCTCGCCTCGGCGCTGGCGCTGGCGCCGCTGGCGGTGGAGCCCTCGAAGGAGCACGCGTTCGTGACCGCCTTCCTCACGAGCTGGGGAGCCGCGATCGACCGGCGCAAGCCGGGGGCCGGGCGCTCGCGGCGTCGCTGAGGGAGGAATGGAGGTGGCCATGGCCAGTCCACAACCTGGGTTCATTCCCGCACCGAGTCGCAATGCCCTGTTCCTCGTGCTCCGGGCGCTCGATCCCGAGAAGCACGGCCAGAGCGTCGCCAGGGGGGCCGCCGGCATCCCGGCATTGGTGGAGAAGCTTGGCGCCGCTGACCTGCGGGCCAAGCTCGCCTGCACCGTGAGCTTCGGCTCGGAGTTCTGGGATGTCATCTCCCCGAAGCAACGCCCGGCCGGGCTGCGTCCCTTCCGTGCCATCGCCGCCCAGGGGCGCACCGCTCCAAGCACGGGCGGAGATCTCCTGCTGCACGTTCTCTCGAGGCGCCATGATCTCAATTTCGAGCTGGCCATGCGTCTCCGAAATCAGCTGGGCGATGCCGTCGAGGTGATGGACGAGGTGCATGGCTTCCAGTACCTCGACTCCCGTGACCTGACGGGGTTCATCGATGGTACCGAGAACCCCAAGGGCGCCGGCGCGCGCGCCCGCGCCGCCCTGGTCGGCGAGGAGGATCCGGTCTTTGCCGGGGGCAGCTACGTGTTCACCCAGCGGTACGTGCATGATCTCGAGCGATGGGCGGCCCTGCCACGGAAGGAACAGGAGCGCATCATCGGGAGGAGGAAGCCCGATAGCGCGGAGCTGCCCGAGCGCGTGAAGCCGGCCACCGCTCACATCAGCCGCGTCGTCATCGAGGAGAACGGAGAGGAGCTGGAGATCGTTCGTCACAGCTTCCCCTACGGGACCGTGTCCGAGGCCGGCCTGTTCTTCATCGCGTACTGCAAGAGCCTGGACATCCCGGAGAAGATGCTCAACCGGATGATGGGGACCGCGGGAGACGGCCTCCACGACCACCTCATGGACCACTCCCGGGCCGTGTCCGGCGCCAACTTCTTCGCCCCGTCTCTCGACGTGCTGCGGTCGCTGGGACGGCGATGAGGGCGAGCGCCGGGATCCGGCCGACATCGCCGCACCGCAGGGGAATGCCGGTCTGTTCGACACGCTGATCACGGGCGGGCATCTGCTGGTGTCGCATCGGCCGATGCGCAGCCGGCGCTACGCGCTCGCAGCGGGGCTCGCCCTCGCCTACTCGCTGGCGCTCCTCGGTGACCAGATGCTCTACGTCTTCCTGCCCTCGGACCCGGCGGCGGCGGGGATCGCGGCGGCGAGCCTCGGCATCGTCCTCAGCGCCAACCGCTTCGTGCGCCTTGGCGCCAACTCCCTGGGCGGGCTCCTGTCCGACCGGCTCGGCCGGCGCCGGCCCTATCTCCTCGGCATGGCGCTGGCGCTCGCCTCGACGACGGGGTACCTGCTCTCGTCCAGCTTCTGGCCGCTGCTCCTCTGGCGCATCGTCTGGGGCATCGCCTTCGCGCTGATCTCGGTGGGCGGGGTCGCCATCATGCTCGATCTGTCCACCTCCGAGGACCGGGGGCGCACGGTGGGGACCTATCAGTCGCTGCTCCAGCTCGGCACCCTGCTGGGCCTGGTGCTGTCGGGTGTCCTGACCGATCTGCTCGGCTATCGCGGGACCCTGACGATCTACGTGCCGCTGGCGGCGCTGGGCCTGATCGTCGCCGTCTGGGTGCTGCGCGCGCCCGGCGCCGGGGAGGGCAGCACGGCCCGGCACGAGGGGAGCGCGGGCCTCGGCACGCTCGCCGCGCTGCGCCCGCTCGACGCCCGCCTCCTCGCCCCGGCCTACGTGACCTTCGCGAGCCTCTTCGCGGGCAGCGGCGTGCTGATGGCGACGCTCGGCGTCTACCTGAAGCAGCTGGCGGCCGAGCCGGGAACCACCCTCGTCGTTCCCATCGCCTCGCTGACCGGCATGCTCCTCGCCACGCGCCGCCTCGCCGGGATGGTGGGGGCGCCCATCGCCGGGCATCTCCTCGACCGCTTCGGCAACCGGCGCAACGTCGCGGCAGCGGGCGTCCTGGTGAGCCTGATGGGATTCATGGTGCTCGCGACGGGACGCAGGGTCGGCATGGTCGCCACCGGAGTCGTGCTGGTCGCGGTGGGCGAGAGCCTGCTCCACCCGGCGGTCGTCGTCTGGACGGGCGACGGCACGCCGCCCCATCTCCGCGGCGTCGTGATGGGCGGCCTCGCCACCGCGGGGGATCTGGGCGCCGCGCTGGGCCCGCTCGTGGGCTATGCGCTGCTCGAGACCGCGGGGCTCCGTGCGGCCTACGCGCTCTGCGCCGCGCTCACGCTCTCGGCGCTCCTGCTCCTGGCATCCGTCCGCTCCGCCGCGCCTCCCGCCCAGCGCGCCTAGCCTCAGCGCGCGACGCAGCAGATGTTTCACGGGCCGGCGGCGGGACAGCTTCACGCTCACCGCCGCGGCGCCCGACGGCGTCGGCGTGGGCGCGGCGGCGGCGCGCTCGCCGGCGGCGACATCCAGGCGGGGCGCCTGAACCGGTACGAAGCGCGCAGCGCGCTACGGCGTCGAGATGGCCTGGGCGGCCTCGGCCTGGGCCTGCGCCGACCGGGCCTTCCACATGGCGTTGGCGTGGTCGATCTTGGCCTTGGCGTCGCCGTGGTGCGCCCGGGCCTGGGCGACGAGCTTCTTGGCCTCCTCGACGAGGGCCCTGGCCTCCGGCGAGAGCTTCATGGCCTCGGCGCGCCTGATCGCGTCCCCGGCGCCCTTGATCTGCACGGGGCAGTTCCAGGCCTCGGCCGGACCGAGGGTCCAGGCCGTCGTGACGGCCAGGATGCCGGCGGCTGTCGCCACACGCTTCATGCGGGCCTCCGGAGGGAAGGGGTGAGTGGTCGGGGTGAGAGGATTTGAACCTCCGACTCCCTGCTCCCAAAGCAGGTGCGCTACCAGGCTGCGCTACACCCCGACGCCCGGAAATCCTACCATTACCAACGCCGGCCCCCACGCGGAACCTCTGACGGACATCCGTGACAGCCTCCCCTTACACCTGAACCAGCCCGAGACTCAGGAGGAGAGCCCTGTCGATCTCCGTCATGGTCTCGGGCTTCAAGACACCGAGCCGGCGGACCAGCCGGCCCTTGTCGACCGAGCGGATCTGGTTCAAGAGCACCACGGAGTCGGTCGTGAGCCCTCCCTCCGGGGCGCGCACCAGGACCTCCGTCGGGTAGAGCGGCTCCTCGAACTGCGAGGTTATCGCCACGACGATGGTGATCGGACTGCGGCGGTTCGCGGGGTCGTTCTGCACGATGACCGCCGGGCGAGTCTTCCTGATCTCGGCTCCCACCGAGGGATCAAGGCTCACCACGTACACCTCCCCACGTCGCGGCTGGATTACCGCCGCCGCTTTCGCCATGCGTCCTTGTCGACAGGAAACCACTCCTCTGCGATCGCGAGGTCTCGCGCCCCGCGACGCTCGGCGCCCTCCTCGAGGAGCCGCCTGAGCTCGGTCCGGCCGTGCTCGCGCACGAAGTACTTCACGGCTTCATCGATGAACCGACTGCGGTTGCCATGGTTGGCCGACCGATCGATGAGTCGAATCGTCTCCTCCGGGAGCGTGACGTTCACCCGTTTATGCATCGCTCTTGAACCTCCCGTGCCCATGGCCTCAGGATACACACCCGGGGTGTGTACGTCAAAGGGCGCTCTGCCGAAGCGCCCGAGACTCTGCCCACGATCCTCTCCACTCCCCCCTCGCTGACGCCACGCTGACGGTTTGCGAGGGGTCAGCCTGGCCGATTCGGGACGTATCAGGACGTGGACAGGAGGGAAGAGGACCGTCCGGCGGCGGGCGGTTCAAGGCGGCGCGCCGTCGGCCCGCCAGCGCAGCAGCACTGCCCGCGCGCGAACGAGCGCGCGCCCCCTGTGGCTGACGGCGTTCTTGACCTCGGGCGCGAGCTCGGCGAAGGTGGCGCCGAGCGGCGGGTAATAGAAGAGCGGGTCGTAGCCGAAGCCGCCGCTCCCGCGCGGGGCGTCCAGCAGCACCCCCTCGACGAGGCCTTCCACCGTCGCCTCGCGGCCGCCGGGCTCGCGGAGGGCGATCACGCAGCGGTAGCGCGCCGAGCGCCGCTCGCGCGGCACGTCGCGAATCTCCCGGAGCATGACGGCACAGCGCTCGGCGTCGGAGAGGTCGGGGCCGCCGTAGCGCGCCGAGAGCAACCCCGGACGGCCGCCCAGCGCGTCCACCTCGATCCCCGAGTCGTCGGCCAGAGCAAGGGCCCCCGTGGCCGCCGCCACCGAGCGCGCCTTGACAAGGGCGTTGTCCGCATACGAGGTCGCGCCTTCGGGCGGCAGCGTGAGTCCGGGATAGTCGGCGAGAGAGCGGATGCTGAACGGGACGCCCACCAGGAGCGCGGCCATCTCGCCCGCCTTGGCGCGGTTGGCGGTGGCCAGGACCAGGGGCGGCTCAGAGAACGAGGATCTTCTCCGCGCGGGCGTTGAGCGCGCGCTGCTGCAGCGCGACGAGCCGGGCAATGCCCTGGCCGGCGAGGTCCAGCATGGCATCGAGGCGCGCCCGGCCGAAGGGCGTCTGCTCCGCGGTGCCCTGCACTTCCACGAAGGCGCCCGAGGCGGTCATCACCACGTTCATGTCCACCTCGGCCGTGGAGTCCTCGATGTAGTCGAGGTCGAGGAGCGGCCGGCCGCCGATGATGCCCACGCTGATGGCGGCCACGCACTCGCGCAGCGGCGAGCCGGGCAGCGTCTTCGCCTCCACCAGCCGGCCGAGGGCATCCGCCAGCGCCACCCAGGCCCCCGTGATCGCCGCCGTCCGCGTGCCGCCGTCGGCCTGGATCACATCGCAGTCCATCCACACGGTGCGCTCGCCCAGCTTCGTCATGTCGACGACGGACCGGAGCGAGCGGCCCACGAGCCGCTGAATCTCCTGGGAGCGCCCGCTGGGGCCGCCGCGCTCCCGGCCCATGCGCGTGTTGGTCGAGCGGGGGAGCATGCCGTACTCGGCCGTCACCCACCCCTTCCCCTGCCCCTTGAGGAAGCGCGGCACCTGCTCCTCGAGCGACGCCGTGCAGATGACCTTGGTGTCGCCGAACTCCACGAGCACCGAGCCCTCGGGGTGGCGCAGGTAGTCGCGCGTGAGGGTGATGCCGCGGAGCTGGTCGGGGAGGCGCCCGTCGTGGCGAGGCACTGGCGAGCTCATCGGGGGAGGGTCCTTTCGGGGCGCGCGGGGACCGCCTGGGCGGTGCGCAGGCGCTGGTCGTAACGGCGCTTGTACTCGGTGAGGCCGGCGTAGATCGCGCGGGCCGCCGCCTCACGGTACTCCGGCGTGGCGAGCTTGCGCTCCTCCTTCGGGTTGGTGAGGAAGCCGATCTCCACGAGGATGGCAGGCATGGCCGCCCCGCCCAGCACGTAGAAGCCGGCCTGCTTGACGCCGCGATTGACGAGGCGCAGCGACTGGGTCATGGAGTCCTGGACGGTCTCGGCGAGGAAGCTCGACTCCTGCTGGAACTCGGACTGGGCCAGATCCCAGAGGATGCTCTTGAGGAGGTCGGTCTTCTGGCGGGAGGCGGGCGTCTCGAGCTGCACCGCGCCGTTCTCGATGGCCGCGACCTGGCGCGCCTCGGTGTCGCTCGCCTCGGAGGAGAGGAAGTAGGTCTCCACCCCCTCGGACACGGCGCGCGGGTGGGCGTTGGCGTGGATGGAGACGAACAGGTCGGCCCGCTGCTTGTTGGCGAAGTTGGTGCGCTCGCGCAGCGGCACGAACACATCCGTGCTGCGCGTCAGCACCACCTTGACGCCGAGCCCGTCCTCGGCCATGCGGGCCACGCGCCTCGTCACGTCGAGCACGACCTCCTTCTCCTGGAGGCCGCTGGGGCCGATCGCGCCGGGGTCGTGGCCGCCGTGGCCGGCGTCCAGCACGATGAGCCGGAGCGGCTGGATGGCCGGCCGCCCCCCGTCGGGGCCCGCGGGCTCCTTCGGGCGGTGTATGTCGAGCACGACACGATACGGATCCTGGAGGACGAAATCCTTGACCTGCCCGACCGTCCCGGCGAGGGTCACGCGCAGGACGGCATCGCCGTTCTCCGGCTCGAGCCTGAGGGCGCTCACGAGCCCGTCGTCGATCTCCTGCGCCTGCGGGGCCGGAAGCGCGAGCCTGGCGAGGCGCAACCGGATCCCGCTCCTGTCCGCCTCGACGGTATAGGGCACGGCCCCCGCCGCCTCGATGACGATTCGCGTGAAGGACGGATACGAGCGGAGCCGGAGGTCCTCGAAGGCGACGGTGGGTCGCGGCGGCCTGGGCTCCCGCTTGGGCGCGGCGGCCGCGGCCGCCACCCGGAGCACCGTCACGCCCGGCGCGAGCTTGGCGAGCCCCTTGGCGAGGAAGTCGTCGGGCAGCAGCCAGCCCGAGGCGATGACGCGCGGCGGCGCCTGCAGTGTCACGGGGGCGCCCAGGAGCGTGATGCGCGACTGGTTCTGATCGAAGCTGGCCGAGCGCGGGCCGACGGTGAGCGTGCCGCGGGAGCCCTTGACCCTCCAGGACCCCTTGAGGAGCGCGGCGAGCCGCTCGGCCGAGACGTACATGCCGCCCTCCTCGAGGGCGACCTGGGCGAGCGAGCCGAGGGTGCCGCTGCGGGACCTGAGCTCGATCGTGGCCGGGCGCGCCGCCTCCGTCGCTCCGGCACACATCGCCAGGAGCGCCGCGCACAGCATCCATCTCATCCCCCGGTGTCGCATCGGCCCTGGTCTCTGCGGTACCGGCCATTGTATCAACCGGACCCGGGGCGACGAAGCTTTCCGGACGACCCTTCGACGCGGGACGACCCCTACACGTCGATCACCCGCGTCTTGTTCTGCACGATCGCCTGGGCCACCCGGTTCACCGCCTCGTGCGCCGACCGCTTCGGTCGATACCCATACGACCCGTCGCAGAAGTCCGCTTCGAAGATCGGCTCCAGAATGAGTTTGAGCGCGCCTTGGACCACCCGGTCCCGAATCGCCGGAATCGCCAGGACGCGGCCCTTGCCGCCATCTTTCGGGATCTCCACGTGCCGGTTCCTGAGCGGCCGGTAGGTGCGAGCGACCAGCGCGTCCCGCAGCTCCGCCAGAAACAGCTCCACCCCGGCCGCCTCGATCGCCGCAAACGTCACCCCGTCGAGACCCGGAGCCCCGTTGTGCTTCTTGGCAACCTCGTACGCCGTGCGCAGCGTCTCCAGCTTTGTCACGTGAACGTACAGGCCCCAAAACCGCCAGTCCTTTTGATGGCTTTGTCGGTGGGCTTCAGGGTCTTGATCTCTCTCCACCCTGCCACCCGAGTTACGGGGGGTTGGCTTTTCCCCCGGCGGGTCTGCCTCCCGCTGAACACGCCAGCCTTCACTGGACGCACAAGCAGATGGGTCCTTTTCAGCGGCCCGACTAGTCCTCGACCGGCAGGGTCACTGGCTCGCCCGCGCCGTAGAAGTACGCGCCGCGCCCGGCGGCGCCGCCGACCACGGCGATCTCGAAGCACTCCGGGGTCTCCACCACGGGCAGCGGCAGCTCGGGGTGGTCTGCGAGCCACGCGAGCTCCGGGTGGGCGGCCTGCATCGCCTTGGGCTCCTTGTTGAGCATCAGCGTCCTGAACGGCATCCGCGCCACGCGGTAGAGCCCCTCCTGGATCTCGCGCCGCCCCCAGCCCGCCCGCGCGAAGATCTGGGCGTGTTCCGGGCAGATGAACAGCATGTTGTGCTCCTTCTCCTCCGTCTTGTACCGGGGATCGGCCCGCCGGCCGATGAGCCAGAGCGCGGTGCCCACCTGGGCGACGTTGGTGGCCGCCGTGGCGAAGACCTCGACCAGGGACTCGGGCGTCGTGCTCCTGAAGTCGTGGAGCTCGCAGATGCCGTAGACGAAGTGCACGGTGACGGTGCTCTGCTCACGGGCGAAGCCGTGGGCCACATGATACGGGTCCCACGGGCTCTCGGCCTGGTTCTCCGCGCAGCAGAGGCTGTACTTGAGCGGCGAGCCGATGGTGTCCATGTCCGAGACTCCCACGTAGGTGTGGCCCACGTTCATCATCGCGAGCCGCACGGCCCTGCCGAGCACGGTGTTCCCGGCCGACGGCGCGCCCGGGCCGAGGGCGCACATCCCGGAGCTGAGGCCCGCCAGGTGGGCCCTGGGACCGTTCACCAGCACCAGCGGGGCATGCGGGCCCGTGGACATGGCCTTGTTCCGGATATACATCTTCGGCTCCGCGAGGCACTTGACGGCCGCGATGAGGAGCGGCAGGTGCGCAGGAGCGCACCCCGCCATCACGGCGTTGATGGCGAGCTTCTCGACGGTGGCGATGCCGAAGCCGGGCTCGAGGGTGGCGATCACCTCCCCGGGATCGCGCGTGGTCCCGCGGAGCATGGCCTCCACGGCGCGCGACGTGGCCGCCACCAGCGGGAACCCGTCGCTCCAGCCGCGGGTGAGGAAATCGCGGTTCATCCCCTCCCAGGCGTCGAGGAGGTCGCCGCCCTCGTAGACAAGCCGCTCGTCGGCGACCGGCCGAAGGTCCTCGGTCCAGGGCTCCACAGGCGCCGTCAGGCCTGTCACCACCTGGTCCATGGCCGCCTCGGCCATCCGGTGCACGTCCTCGGGGCGCTGGTTGGTGAAGGGCAGCGGCACCACGGCCAGAGGCAACCCGGAGAGCCCGAAGCTCTGCGCGCTCCGCCGGGCGTCGGGCACAAAGTGCTGCGCGGTGAAGACGACGGTGGGAATCCCCCGCCGCTCCAGCTCGACCATGTCGTGGACACCCCACGACGTGCAGGACCCTCAGTCGTTGGTGGTGCCGACGACGGCATGCACCTCCGAGGCGATGCGGTCGGCGTCCTCCGCCGTGCAGTGGCGCATCAGCCAGCCGACGGAACCCGTGTAGCGGCGGAACGTGATGCCGGGGAAGCGGGCGGAGAGCAGCGCTTCCGTCCGATCGAGGGCGGCATCGCCCCCGGCCTTCATGTTCCAGTAGAGACCCACGGTGGCGCCCCGGAGATCCCGGAGGCGCGCGGCCGGCTTCACCGAGTGCTCGAGGGTCCTGGCAACAGGGTTCTGGATCTGGAGCTGGGCCATGCGGCGATCCTCCCCGGAGTGAGAATGCCGCCGATGATCCTCTGGAACGAGGGCGCCTGTCAACCCGCCTCAGCACAGGAGGTCGGCGAGCCCCCCCACGCTCCAGTAGCGCGCGACCCGATCGGGAATCGCCTCGAAGCGGATCCGCTGCCCGCCGCCGAGGTCCCGCCTGAGGGCCAGGAGCACCTGAGTGGACGCGGTATCCACGGCCTCGAGACTCCCCAGCCGGACCACGATGGCGCCCGGCGCGGACGAGCCACACGCCTCCTGCGCCGCCGCGTGCAGCGCCACTGCGTCGAAGATGTCCACGACGCCCGACAGCGTCAGACTCCACTCATCGCCGCTCTTCGCCAGCTCAACCGCCATGATCCATCCCCCTTGGCTCGGGACGCCCTGCCTCGGGTCCCGGGCCCTTCGCCTGCACGCCGCGGTGCCGGGTGCGGACCAGCGCGGTCGCTTCCTCGGCCAGCCGGGAGAGCGGCAGGACCTGCTCCGTCGCACCCATCTCGATGGCCACCCTGGGCATCCCGAACACGACGCACGTGGCCTCGTCCTGCGCCAGCGTCCGGGCGCCGGAGCCTCTCATCGCCAGGAGCCCCCGCGCCCCATCGTCGCCCATTCCCGTCATGATGACGCCGACCGCATTGGCCCCCACGTGTCGCGCGCACGACTCGAAGAGCACGTCCACCGACGGGCGGTGGCGGTTGACCGGCGGCTCGCTGTTGAGCCGCACGAGATAGGTGCCGCCCTCCCGCATGATGCGCATGTGATACCCGCCCGGCGCGATCAGCGCGTGCCCGGTGAGGACCCGGTCCCCCTCCTCGGCCTCCTTGACGCGGATGGTGCACAGGCCGTCCAGGCGGTCGGCGAACGCGCGGGTGAAGCGCTCGGGCATGTGCTGGACCACCGCCACGCCCGGGCAGTCCGCCGGCAGCGCGGCCAGGAAGTCCTTGAGCGCCTCGGTCCCGCCCGTCGAGGCCCCGACGGCGATCACCTGATCCGTGCTCTGGGCGAGGGCCGCCGGAGCCCGGCGGGGCCCCGCGGCCGTAGGCGCCGCGGGGGTCGGCCGCCTGAGGCGCGCCATGCCCGCGGCCTTGACCTTGTCGATCACCTCCTGCGCCACCTCGGGCAGCCGCTCGCGGAGGTCCAGCCTGGGCTTCGTGACGAAGTCGACGGCGCCGAGCTCCAGCGCCCGCAACGTCGTGGCGCACCCCGCGTCGGTGAGGGACGAGACCATCACCACGGGCATGGGCCGCGCCAGCATCAGCTTCTCGAGGAACGCGAGCCCGTCCATCCGCGGCATCTCGACATCGAGCGTCAGCACGTCCGGGTTGAGCTGGCGGATCTTCTCCCGCGCGACGTAGGGGTCCGGCGCCGAGCCCACCACCTCGATGCCGGGGTCGCGGGCCAGGAGCGTGCCGAGGACCTGGCGCATGAGCGCGGAGTCGTCGACGATGAGGACGCGGATCTTCGAGGGCATGGTCGGCGGCCGCTACTGGTCGAAGAGGGTGACGTCCCCGAAGGACGGCACCTGGGCGCTCCGGTGGTCTTCCTGACTGAGGAGCCGCGCGCGCGCGTGGGGTCCATCCACCCGCTTCACCATGGCGCGCGCCGTGTGGGAGTAGAAGCGCACGTGACGCGGGTGGTAGCCGCCGACATCCTCGGCGAGAATGGGGAACCCCTCGCCCTTGAGGAACTCCCGGATGAAGGCGATGTTCTGCTGCGGCACGGCCGCCGCCGACTCCTTCATGTTCAGCACGTGGGCCCCGCCGAAGAACTTGGCGACGAGCCGCCGCCGATCGGCGCCGAGCTTCATCATGTCGCCGATCAGGCAGTCCATGGCGTGGACCCCGAAGCGCGTCGCGTCGGCATCCGCGCCGCTGCTGCCGGCCCCGCGCGGCAGCATGAAGTGGTTCATGCCGCCCACCCGCCGGATGGGATCGAAGAGGCACACGGAGATGCAGGACCCGAGGAGCGTCTTGATCACGGCCGGCCCCGGCGAGACGTGGACGCCACCGATGTAGATGGTGACCTCCTTCTCCGGCGCCACCGGCGCTGCCGCGGGCTGCAGGCGGCCGCCCGCGAGCGGGCTCACGGCTGGCGCCTCCGGGAGACGTGCTCCACGGTCTTGCGGAGCTGGTCGGGGTTGAAGGGCTTGACGAGCCAGCCCGTGGCCCCGGCCTCGCGGCCCCGCTGCTTGATCTCGTCCCCGCTCTCGGTGGTCAGCACCAGGATCGGGGTGAAGCGGTAGCCGGGACGGTCGCGGAGCGCCCGGACGAGCTTGAGCCCGTCCATCTCCGGCATGTTCACGTCCGTGATCACGAGATCGGCCGGCCCCATGTCGAGCGCAGCCAGGGCGGCCACGCCGTCCGTGGCCTCGATCACCTGGTGATGATCGGCCTCCAGGGCCTGGCGGACCATGGTGCGCACCGTCCGCGAGTCGTCCACGATCAGGATCGTCGAAGGCATCGTCGTCTCCTCATGCGAGGTGGGCCATCATCCGTTCATCGGCCGCCGGAGCCCGACGCTTGAGCGGGGACCTCGGTGTCGAGGATCTCGCGGACTTTCCGCGCGAGGGCCCCGGGACCGAACGGTTTCTGGAGGAACGCGACCTCCGAGCGGAGCACGCCGTGACGGAGGACGGCATCGTCGGTGTAGCCGGACATGTAAAGCACCTTCATGGCCGGGTGCCTCGCGGCCAGCTTCTCGGCCAGCTCCCGGCCGCTCACCCGCGGCATCACCACGTCCGTGAGCAGGAGATGGATCGGGCCCGGGTGGCGCTCGGCGAGGGCGAGGGCGTCGGCGCCATCGGCCGCGTCGAGGACCTGGTACCCGCGCCGTGTCAGCACCTCGCGGGCCAGGGCGCGGAGGTCCACGGCGTCCTCGGTCAGGAGGATCGTCTCCTGGCCTCCCCTCGCCTCGGCGCCGGTGGAGGGCGGGGCCAGCCGGTCGGCCGGCTCGTCCACCCGCGGGAGGTAGACACGGAAGACGGTGCCCTGCCCGGGCTCGCTCTCCACCGCGATGTGACCGCCGCTCTGCGCGACGATGCCGTAGACGGTGGCCAGCCCGAGCCCCGTTCCCCGATCCCGTCCCTTGGTGGTGAAGAAGGGCTCGAAGATGTGCGACAGCGTCTCGGCGTCCATCCCGCTCCCGTTGTCGCTCACGGCCAGCATGGTGTGGGGCCCGGGGGGGATGCCCGCCGGGCCGTCCTCCGTTCCTCCGACCACGCTGCCCGTCTCGATGGTGACCCGGCCGCCGCGCGGCATGGCGTCGCGCGCGTTGACGATCAGGTTCAGGAGCACCTGCTCGAGCTGGCCCGGGTCTGCCTTCACGCACCCGAGGTCCTGGGCCGGCACCGTGACCAGATCGATGTCCTCGCCGATCAGGCGGCGGAGCATCTTCTCCACCTGCGCCACCACGCTGTTGACGTCCAGCACGCGCATCTCGAGGACCTGCCGGCGGCTGAAGGCCAGGAGCTGGCGCGTGAGCGCTGCCGCCCGCTGCGCGGCCTCGACGATCAACGTGACGTCGCGCGCGCCCGGACCCTCGCCGCCGAGGCGCTGCTGGAGGAAGTGGCAGCGCCCCGTGATCACCGTCAGGAGATTGTTGAAGTCATGGGCCACGCCGCCCGCCAGCTGTCCCACCGCCTCCATCTTCTGCGACTGGCGGAGCTGCTCCTCCATCCGCCGCTCGCGCGTGACGTCCCGCAGGAGCGCGACGTGGTTGACGAGGCGCCCGTGGGCGTCCCAGACGGGGGACAGCGCGGCCTCCTCCTCGGTGAGGCTTCCGTCCCGGCGCTTGCCGGTGAGCCGGCCGGACCACGGCTCTGCGCCCGCGGCACCGCTTCCGAGCGCCTCGGCAAAGCCCGAGCCGTCCTCAGCTTGCTTGAGCCCGCGCAAGTCCTGGCCGACCACCTCGTCCCGGGCGTGGCCCGTGGTGCGCTCGAAGGCCGGGTTCACGTAGACGATGGCCCCCTCGGGGCTCGTGATCACGATGGAGTCGCTGGCCTGCTCCACCGCCGAGGAGAGCCGCGCCCGCGCCTCCTCCTCCTGCCGGCGGTCCGTCATGTCCACCACGGTGCCGACGACCTCCAGCGCCTGGCCCGCGGGGGTCCGGACCACCCGCCACTCGTCCTGGACCCACCGCCAGGTCCCGTCGCGGCACAGGAGCCGGTACTCGTGGATCTGCTGGCCCTCCTCGATGATGAGGGCGCGCCGGGCGGCCATGCCCGGCGCATCGTCTGGGTGGACGAGCCGCTCCCAGCCCCGGGGATCCTCCAGCAGCTCGTCTGCCTCCCACCCGAACAGCCGCGAGACGTTCTCGCTGACGAAGGTGACGCGAAAACCGTCGCCGACCTGACGGCTGTGGATGACCGCCGGGCTCGAGGCGAGCAGGTGCTGGAGCCGCTCCCGCGTGCTCACCAGCTCCTCCTCGGCCTGCTTCCGCTCCGTGACGTCGGTGAGGGTCCCGAAGGTCCCGGTGATCCGTTCCCGCTCGTCCGTCGTCACCCGGGCATAGACCTCCATCCACCGCGTCCCGCCGGCCCTGGTGCGGTAGCGCACCTCCCGCCCGAGGTGACCGGCCGCGCCGCCCATCAGCGGCTGGAAGAGCTCGGCGTGACGCAGCCGGTCCTCCGGGTGGACGAAGTCGAGAAAGGTCCGGCCGAGACTCTCCTCCACCGCGAAGCCCGTGACTTCCACCCAGGCGGCGCTGAGGAAGGTCCAGCGCCCCCGCGCGTCGGTGCGGTAGATGACCTGCTGGATGCTGTCCACCACCGAGCGGTACTCCTCTGTCGAGTCCTCGAGAGTCCCGATGAGGCTCCGGACCTGCTCGTCCATGCTGGTGGCGGCGCGGAGGGCGGAGGTGTAGATGAAGACGGCGAGG
>MGBT01000120.1:31780-44482 GCA_001788395.1 Candidatus Rokubacteria bacterium GWA2_70_23 | reverse complement strand
CGTGAGCTCGGAACGCGTGAGCCCCCGGACCGGCCCGCGCCCGGTGGTGGTGCGGTCCAGCGTCGCGTCGTGGATCACGACCGCCTCGCCGTCCCTGGACAGATGCACGTCGAACTCGAGGAAGTCCGCACCCAGATCCACGGCCTTCCCGAAGGCGAGCAGGCTGTTCTCGGACCACAGGAGCGACCCCCCCCGGTGCGCCGCGAAGAGGACGGGAACCTCGGCCCGGGCGGGTCCCGCGCCGGCGACCACGGCGAGCAGCCCGAGCGTGAGGCCGGTCAGCACGGAGGCTCTCACTTCTCCGCCTCCACCAGACCCTTCACGAACCAGCGCTGCATGAGGACGATGACCGCCACGGGCGGCAAGAGCGCCATCACGGCGCCGGCCATGATGAGGTTCCAGGTCGGCAGCTCGGTGCCGCTGCGCGGGATCAGCCCCTCGAGTCCGATCACGATCGTCCGCATGGCCTCGGTGTTCGTGATCATGAGGGGCCACAGGTACTGGTTCCAGCCGAAAATGAAGAGCACCACGAAGAGCGCGGCGATGTTGGCCCAGGAGAGCGGCAGGAGGAAGCTCCAGAGGAAGCGCATGGGGCCGGCGCCGTCGAGCTGCGCCGCCTCCACCATCTCGTTGGGAATGGTCAGGTAGAACTGGCGGAAGAGAAAGGTCGCCGTGGCCGAGGCCATGAGCGGGATGGTCAGACCCTGGTAGGTGTTGATCCAGCCGAGTGTCCCGATCACCTCGTAGGTGGACATCAGGCGCACGGGCACGGGAAGCATGAGGGTGACGAAGATCATCCAGAAGCACAGCATCCTGCCGCGGAAGTCGAAGTAGACGATGGCAAAGGCCGAGAGCATGGAGATGGCGATCTTGCCGGCGGCGATCGTCACCGCCATCACCGCGCTGTTGAACAGCATCTGGCCGAGGTTGACCTTCTGCCAGGCGTCCACGTAGTTCTCGACGAGATGCGAGGAGGGCAGGAGCAGCGGCGGCCGCTGGACCACCTCCTGCAGGCTCTGCGTCGAGATGATGAAGGCGTAGTAGAGCGGGAACGCTACGACCGCGATGCAGGCGAGCAGGAGGGCGTGGACGAGCAGCGCGCCCCAGTCGACCGGTTTCCGCCGCGGGGCGACAGCGGCGTCTGCGGCGACGTGCGCGCCCTCGATCCGGCCCGCGCCCACGGCGGTCATCGGTAGGTGACCTTCTTCTCGGCGTAGCGGAACTGGAGCATGGTCAGGACGATGACCATGGCCATGAGGATCACCGACTGGGCGCCGGAGGAGCCCAGGTTGAGCCCGATGAAGCCGTCCTTGTAGAGCTTGAACACCATGATCTCGGTGGCGTGGCCCGGCCCGCCCTTGGTCACCGCGTCGATCACGCCAAAGGACTCGAAGAAGGCGAAGACCATGTTGAGAACGATGAGATAAAACGTGATCGGCGACACCAGCGGGAACGTGATGGCGGTAAAGCGCCGCACGGGGCCGGCGCCGTCCACGTCGGCGGCCTCCAGGACCGATGCGGGGACGGCGAGCAGCCCCGCCAGGTAGAAGGCGATGTTGTAGCCGAGGTGCGTCCAAGCGGTGGCGACGATCACGAGCGTCATGGCGACCCAGCCCTTGAGCAGCCAGTTGAACTCGTAGGCGGTGACGAAGGAGAGGAAGTACGGGAGCACGCCGTAGGCCGGGTGGAAGATGAACAGGAAGATGATCCCGGCCACGGCGGGGGCGATGCCGTAGGGCCAGAGCAGGAGCGTCCGGTAGACCGAGAGCCCGCGGATCTTCTGGGTGGCAAGGCCCGCCGCGACCAGGGCGGCGAGCACGGACAGCCCCGTCACTCCTGCCGCGAACACGAAGGAGTTGAGCACGCTCTGGTAGTACTCGGGGTCCGCCAGGAGCGTGCGGAAGTTCTCGAGGCCGATGAAGGTCGACCGGTCCCCGAACGGGGAGACGCGGTACACGGACAGCTGGAGCGACTTCAGCGCGGGCCAGAAGAAGAAGACGATGGTGACCGCCACCTGTGGCAGCACCAGCGCGTAAGGCAGCCACCGGCTGCGAAAGACCGTCCGCTTCATCGCCCGGGCGGCTCGCCGCCCTCCCTACTGCTTGTTGGCCGCCGCGAACTCCTTCAGCATCTGGTTCGACTTGGCCACCGCGTCGTCCAGCCCCTGCTTGGCGCTCTTCTTGCCGGCGAAGATGTTCTCCATCTCGGCCTCGATCACGTCGCGGATCTGCACGAAGTTGCCGAGGCGCAGGCCCTGGCTGTTCGGCGTGGCGACGCGCTCGGGCTTGACCGGCGCGGGCTTGCCGCCCCGGAGCGCGGGCGGCAGCGTCGGGGGCAGGCCCGTGAGCTGGGCGAAGGCCGTGTACTGATTCGGGTTGCGGACGAAATGGTAGCCCTCTTCCAGGTTCTTCACGGCGGTGTTGGAGATGGCGAGGTAGCCGGTGTTGACGTGCCACCACATCTGCTGGGGCGTGTCGGCGATGAACTTGAGGAACTGCGCCGTGCCCCTGTTCTCGGCGGCCGGCTTGCCCTTGAGCACCCAGAGCGTGGCGCCGCCGATGATGGAGGTGGCCTTCTTGTAGGGCGCGCCCCAGTGCGGCAAGGGGGCCGTGCCCCACTGGAAGTTGACGCCACGGGTGAAGCCGCCGATCAGCGCCGAGGACTGGATGTACATGGAGCAGTCGCCGTTGACGAACTTGGGGTCGGCGGCGCCGGCGCGGCCGCCGTAGGAGTAGACGCCCTCCTTCTGCCAGGCCGCGAGCTGGCCGATGTGCTTAACCCCGAACTCCTTGTTGATCAGGAGCTCCACGTCGAGGCCGTCGAAGCCGTTGCGTTTCGTGGCGAAGGGTTGGTCGTGCCAGGCGTGCATGTTCTCGACCATGGTCCAGGATGGCCAGCCGGTGGAGAAACCGCACTTGGCGGCCCCCGCCTTGATGATCTTCCTCGAGTACTCCTCGACCTGCGTCCAGGTCACCGGAGGCTTGTTCGGGTCGAGGCCGGCCTTCTGGAATGCGTCCTTGTTGTAGTAGAAGATCGGCGTCGAGGAGTTGAACGGCATCGAGTAGAGGTTGCCGTCCTTGGAGTAGTAGCCGACCACCGGCGCAATGAAGCCCTTCCAGTCGACCGGGATCTCCTGCTCCTTCATGAGCTGATAGACGGGGTGGACCGCGCCGGACAGCAGCATCGTCTGCGTCCCGACCTCGAAGACCTGCACGATGTGCGGGTGGCTCTTCTGCCGGTAGGCCGCGATGGCCGCGGTCAAGGTCTCGGGATAGCTGCCCTTGCGGAGCGGCTTGACCTCGTACTCCCCCTGGCTCTGGTTGAACTGCTTGGCGAGCTCGGTCACGGCCTCGCCGAGCTGACCGGTCATGGCGTGCCAGAAGTGGATCTCGGTCTTGGCCAGCGCGGGGGCCGGGCCCAGCAGCGTCGCCGAGAGCAGGGCCAGCGCTGCCAGGGGCGGGGCGAAGGGACTCAGTCTGCGCCGCATAGATATCCTCCGATCTTCAGGGGTGGGCGGTCTGGGATGACGCCGATCCATGGGAACGTCGGTGCTGGCTCTGTGTGCCGGATGCGCGTCTCACCTGGGTCGCGGTCGGTTGCGATTCGGTTCCACCCGGGTTCGGGCGGCACCGAATATAGCACGAAAAATCGGGGACCCGTTACGCCGCGGCGGCTCAGTGCGTCCGGAACCGGTGGCTTCGCTCCACGTGCTGGCGGTAGGCGGCGAGCTCCGCGTCCAGCCGCCGGGGCGACCAGCCGCACAGCTCGGCCATGCGGGAGCCGACAGCCTCCGCGCAGTCGAGCCCCTGGCACAGGCTGAGCCCGATGCCCGTGCGGCGGAGCAGCACGTCCTGGAGGGACACGGCCATCTCCTCGCGCACGGCCTGGTGGAGCTGGGCCACGATCTCGGGGTTCCGGGGGCAGAGCCGCTCCGTCCCGTCGGGCAGCTTCCGGGCCAGCTCGATGACGCGGCCGTAGCCCCGGCCGTACGTCTCGACGAGGACCTCGAGCGTCTCGCGCGAGAGCCCGCTGGCCGCCATCTCCTCCGAGACGTCCATCGACACGCGCGCCTCGAGCGTGGCGGCCTCCTCGTCCGACCCGTCCAGCGTGAGGGCGGCCGACCGGGACGGCTGCGAGCGGCCGAGGCGCGCCATCACGAGGTCGCCCACCTCCTCGGCGAGGCTCCGGAAGCACGTGAGCTTGGTCCCCGTGACCGACAGGAAGCGGCCCTCCGGGCCTTCCATGACGACCCGGTGCTCCCGTGACACCTTCGACTCGGGCACCCCCTCCTCCCACGACAGCGGACGCACGCCGGCATAGGTGTAGACCACAAGGTCGAAGGCCACGCGCGGGTCCGGCAATGCGCGCGCCACCGTCGCCAGCAGGTAGGTCACCTCGTCGCGGGTGGCCCAGAGCCGGTCCGGATCGCCCTGGAAGTCGGTGTCCGTCGTGCCCACGAGGGTGAACTCGCGCCACGGGACCACGAAGATCATCCGCTCGTCCTCGCCGGAGAGATAGATCGCCCGGTCCGTCATCCGCGGCAGGAGGCAGTGGATGCCCTTCGTCGTGCGCAGGATGCGGGGAGCCCCCTCGGCCACCCCGCCCATCTGCCGGACGCGGTCCACCCAGGGCCCGGCGCAGTTGATGATCGTGGAGCCGCGCACCGTGTGCACCTGCCCCGACAGCAGGTCCCGCACGCGGACCGCCTCCACGCCGCGCCCGCCGCGCACCATCTCCTCGACCTGGCAGTAGTTGTGCACCCGCGCGCCGTGCCTCGCGGCGGAGAGCGCGTTCTCCAGGCACATCCGCTCGGGGAAGAGGAGCAGGTCGTCGAAGTAGTAGCCCGCGCCGCGGAGGCCGTCGGCGCGGATCGAGGGCTCCAGCGCCAGCGTGTCCACCGGCCGGATGACCCGGGAGCGCTCCGTGCGCTTGCCCGGCGTCAGGAGGTCGTAGAGCCACATCCCGATCCGCACCCGGATCAGCCCGCGCGTGCTGCCGCGGTAGATCGGGACGAGGAAGGGCAGCGGCCGCACCAGGTGCGGGGCGAGACGCTCGAGCGTCTTCTTCTCGCGAAGCGACTCGCGGACGAGCTTGAAGTCCCCCAGCTCGAGGTAGCGGAGGCCGCCGTGGATCAGCTTGGAGGACTTGGAGGTGGTGCCGGAGGAGAAGTCGCCCTTCTCGAAGAGGGCCACCGAGGCCCCGCGGAGCGCCAGGTCGCGGGCGACGCCGGCCCCCGCCATGCCGCCGCCGATCACCACGGCGTCGAAGGCCATGCCGTCGAGCCCCGCCAGCCTGTTCATGGTCTCTCGAGCAGCTCCGCGATCGATCCTATCACGTGGTCGGGAGCGAGCGCGGCGATTCGAGGGTCGTCCACGCGGGTGATCCCGCTCAGCACGAGGATCGTCGCGAGCCCGAGCCGCTTGCCCATGGTGATGTCGGTCTCGATCCGGTCGCCGACGATCACCGCCTCGGCCGCCCGCAACCCGAGGGCGCGGAGCGCCACCTCGAGGATGATGGGCGACGGCTTGCCGACGATGGCCTCGACCGTGCGGCCGGTCACCGCCTCCACCGCGGCGATCATGCCCGCGCAGTCCGGGATCTCCCCGCCCTCGACGGGGCAGGTGCGGTCGGGGTTGGTGGCGATGAGGCGGGCGCCCTGCTTCACCGCCTGGAGCGCCGTGTTGAGCTTGGCGTAGGTGAACGTGCGGTCGAAGGCGATCACCACCCAGCGCACGCGCTCGTCCTCCCGCACCTCGAAGCCGTGCGCCCGCATCTCGGCGATCATCGGCGGCTCGCCGATGACAAACACGGGCGCCCCCGGATCGAGCCCGTGGAGGTGGCGGGCGAGCACCAGCGAGGAGTTGATCACGTCGTCGGCCGCCGCCGGCACGCCCAGGCGGGAGAGCTTGGCGGCGTAGTCGGCGCGGGTCTGGAGCGGCTTGTTGGACAGGAAGGCGACGCGCCGGCCGGCGTGGCGGAGCGCGGCGATGGCCTCCGCCGCCCCGGGGATGAGCCGCTCGCCGAGATAGACCGTGCCGTCCAGGTCGAAGAGCCAGCCCCGGTACGGAAACCGCGGCCTCATGGCGTGGTGCCGGCCCGGCACTAGCGAAGCAGAGGAATCACGGCGGCCTGTGCCAGATCGAGGAAGGGCGCGGGCAGGACGCCGAGCTGCACCACGCCCCAGAGCGCGACGGCCAGCGCGAGCCCCGCGGGGAGGGACGGCACCAGCACGGTCGGGCTGCCCTCGGGCTCGCGCATGTACATGAAGACGATGAGGCGAAGATAGTAGTAGGCGGCGATGGCCGAGTTGACCACGCCGATCACGGCGAGCCACACGTAGCCCGTCCGCACCGCCGCGCCGAAGAGGTAGAACTTCCCGACGAAGCCGGCCGTGGGCGGGATGCCGACGAGCGAGAGCAGGAACACGGAGAAGGTGAGCGCCAGCACCGGGTGCCGCGTGGCCAGGCCCGCCAGGTCCGACACCGCCACGGCCTCGCGGCCGTCGCGCTCGAGGAGCAGGATGACGCCGAAGGCCCCCGCGGTGGTGAAGGTGTAGACGAGCAGGTAGAAGAGCACGCCGCCCCCGCCGAGGGCCCCGCCCGCCACCACGCCCACCAGGATGTAGCCGGCGTGGGCGATGGAGGAGTAGGCGAGCATCCGCTTGATGTTCTGCTGGGCGAGGGCGACCACGTTGCCCGCGGTCATGCTGAGGACCGCGAGCCCCCAGAACAGCACCGCCCAGTCGGGCTGCACCGTCCGGAGCGCGGAGAGAAGGACGCGGAGCAGGGCCGCGAAGGCCGCCGCCTTGGAGCCGGTGGCGATGAGGGCCGTGACGGAGGTCGGCGCGCCCTGGTAGACGTCGGCAGTCCACATGTGAAAGGGCACCGAGGAGATCTTGAAGCCGAACCCCGCCACGAGGAGTCCGAACCCGATGATCAGCAGTGGATCGCGGGCGGCGCCACCGGCCACGGCCACGGCGATGCGGTCCAGGTTGGTCGAGCCGGTCGCGCCGAAGATGAGGGCGATCCCGTAAAGGAAGAACCCCGAGGCGAACGCCCCGAGGAGGAAGTACTTCATGGAGGCCTCGCCCGCCTCGAGCCGGCCCTCGAACCAGCCGGCCAGGACGTAGAGCGACAGCGACATGACCTCGAGGCCGAGGAAGATCACGATCAGGTCCCCGGCCCCCGCCATGAGCGTCATGCCCACGGCGGAGAAGAGCACGAGGATATAGAACTCGCCCGACTCCATCCCCTGCCGGCGCAGGTAGTCGATGGAGAGCAGGAGCACGAGCCCGGTGGCGAAGCCGATGACGAGGTTGAAGAAGAGGGCGAAGCCGTCGAGGCGCACCATCCCGTTGAAGGCGCGCTCGTCGGAGCCCCAGAGGCCGAGCGAGAGGATCATGGACAGGACGACGCCCGCCAGCCCCACGACGGCCAGGTGGTCCTTGCGCCCGCGCGTGGGCAGGAGATCGAGCAGGAGGAGGAGGCAGGCGGTGGCGGCCAGGGCCATGCCCGGGGCGATGGCGCGGAAGCTGATGAGCGGCAACACGAGGGTCGGGCTCACTTCGGCACCATGGCGGCGGTGGTGGCCGCGGCCTTGGCCTGCACCTGGGCGAGGAGGGCCTGCACGCTCGTCTCGGTCACGCCGGTGAAGGGGGCCGGGTAGACGCCGATCCACACGATGAACAGGAGCACCGGGAGGAGGACGACCCACTCGCGCGCCGAGAGATCCGGCAGGCGCCGGTTCTCCTCGCGCGTCACCTCCCCGAACACCACGCGCTGGTACATCCACAGCATGTACACGGCCGCGAAGATGATGCCGGTGGTGGCCAGCGCCGCCACGGCCCAATTCCACTGGAAGGCGCCCACGAGGATCAGGAACTCGCCCACGAAGCCGTTGAGCCCGGGCAGCCCCAGCGAGGAAAGCGTCACAATCAGGAAGATCACGCTGTAGGCGGGCATGACCTTCCACAGCCCGCCGAGGTCGGCAATGAGGCGCGTGTGGCGCCGCTCGTAGACCATGCCCACCAGGAGGAAGAGGGCCCCGGTGCTGAGGCCGTGGTTCACCATCTGGATGATGCCGCCCACCAGGCCCTGGGCGTTGAGCACGAAGAGCCCGAGCATCACGAGGCCCAGGTGGCTCACGCTCGAGTAGGCCACGAGCTTCTTCATGTCCGGCTGGGCAGTGGAGACCCAGGCGCCGTAGATGATGCCGATGATGGCAAGCGCCACGATCCACGGCGCGAACAGCAGGCTCGACTGCGGGAAGAGCGGCAGGGAGAAGCGCAGGAAGCCGTAAGTGCCCATCTTCAGGAGCACGCCCGCCAGGATCACGCTGCCCGCCGTCGGCGCCTCCACGTGGGCATCCGGCAGCCACGTGTGGAACGGGAACATCGGCACCTTGATGGCGAAGGCCAGCGCGAAGGCCAGGAACATGAGATTCTGCCCCAGCCCCGCCGGCATGACGTACCGGGCGAGCACCGGCAGGTCGAACGTGTAGATCCCGGTGGCGGCGCCGTGCTGGAAGTACAGCGCCAGGATGGCGACGAGCATGAGCACCGAGCCGGCCAGCGTGTAGAGGACGAACTTGATGGCCGCGTACACCCGGTTCTTGCCGCCCCAGATCCCGATGATCAGGTACATCGGGATCAGCGTGGCCTCCCAGAAGACGTAGAAGAGGAAGAGGTCCAGCGCCACGAAGACGCCGAGCATCCCCGTCTCCAGCAGCAGCATCGTGACGGCGAACTCCTTCCAGCGGCGCTCGATGGAGTGCCACGAGGACAGGATGGCCAGCGGCATCAGGAAGGTCGTGAGCAGGATCAGCAGGAGGCTGATCCCGTCGATGCCCAGGTGGTAGGCGATGCCCAGCGAGGGCATCCAGTCCCGGTTCTCGACGAACTGGTAGGCCGCCTGGCCGCCGTCGAAGCCGGTGTAGAGCGGCAGCGAGATCACGAACGCCGCCAGCGCCGTCAGCAGGGCAAGAGATCGCGCGAGCCGCTCCTGGCCACGCGGGAGGAGCGCGATGACGACCGCGCCCACCGCGGGCAGGAACGTGACGGCGGACAGCAGCATGGGCTAGCGGGCCCGGGCCAGGAGGAAGGCGACGATGGCCACGGCCCCGGCGAGCATGCCGAGGGCGTAGTTCATGACGAAGCCGGTCTGGACCCGGCGCAGTCCCTGCGCCCAGGCCACGACCAGCCGCCCGATACCGTTCACCGCCCCGTCGATCACGCCGAGATCGAAGACCCGCGCGCACCAGCCGGACAGCGCGAAGAGCGGCCTGACGAAGACGGCGTCGTACAGCTCGTCCACGTAGTACTTGTGCAGCAGCAGCGAGTGGAGCGCGTTCTTCGGGACGGCGATTTCCTCGGCCGTGACGGGCCGGCGGCCGTACATGAGCCAGGCGAGGAGCACGCCGGCGACCGCGACCACCACCGAGACCAGCGGCACCGCCAGACCTCGCGCCGCCTCCTCGGCAGGGAACACCGGGGCGAGGAAGCGCGAGAAGGCGGTCCCGTGGGCGGACGGCAGTCCGAGCGCGAGCCCGGCCACCACGGTCAGCCCCGCCAGCACCGCCAGCGGCACGGTCATCACGGCGGGCGACTCGTGGACGTGGTGCGCGGCCTCGTGCGAGAGGCGGGAGGCGCCGAAGAGGGCGAGGAACACGACGCGGAAGATGTAGAAGGCCGTCATGAACGCCCCCGCCAGGAGCAGGAGGAACAGGAGCGTGTGCCCCTCAGAGGCCGCGGCCGCCAGGATCTCGTCCTTGGAGAAGAAGCCCGCCAGCGGCGGCAGCCCGGCCAGCCCGGCCGCCCCCACGACAAAGGTGACCGCCGTCACCCGCATCCGCGGTGCGATCGCGCCCATCTTCCTCAGATCCTGCTCGCCCGAGAGGCCGTGGATCACGCTGCCCGCCCCCAGGAAGAGGAGCGCCTTGAAGAAGGCGTGGGTCACCAGGTGGAAGATGCCCGCCGCGTAGGCGCCCACACCCACCCCGGCGAACATGTAGCCGAGCTGGCTGATGGTCGAGTAGGCCAGCACCCGCTTGATGTCCGTCTGGACCAGGCCAATGCTGGCCGCGAACACCGCCGTCAGCCCGCCGACCCAGGCGACGATCTCGAGCGACACGGGCGCCATCTCGAAGAGCTTGTGGCTGCGCGCGACCATGTAGACGCCGGCCGTCACCATGGTCGCCGCGTGGATCAGCGCCGAGACCGGCGTGGGGCCTTCCATGGCGTCGGGGAGCCAGGTGTGCAGCGGCAGCTGCGCCGACTTCCCGCAGGCCCCCATGAAGAGCAGGAGCGCGATGGCGGTGTAGGTCGCCACGCTCACGCTCGCATCGGCCCTGGCGAAGACCTCGCCGTAGTCGAGCGTGCCGAACGTCGTCCAGATCAGCATGATCCCCAGCCCGAAGCCGAAGTCGCCGACGCGGTTGACGATGAAGGCCTTCTTGCCGGCGTCGGAGGCCGATTGCTTCTGGTACCAGAAGCCGATGAGCAGGTAGGAGCAGAGCCCCACCGCCTCCCAGAAGACGTAGAGGAGGAGGAAGTTCCCCGCCAGCACCAGCATCACCATGGAGAAGACGAACAGGTTCAGGTAGGTGAAGAAGCGGGCGTAGCCGTCGTCGCCGTGCATGTAGCCCGCCGAGTAGAGGTGGATCAGGAAGCCGACGCCCGTCACCACGAGGAGCATGACGGCGGAGAGCGGGTCCACCTGCGCGGTGATGGCGGTCTGGAAGCTGCCGGCCGCGATCCACTGGAAGAGATCGCCCGTGTAGGTCTCCCCGCCGGACACCCGCACGAAGACGGCGTACGAGGCGAGGAACGACGCGCCCAGCGCCGGGACGGCGATCCAGTGCGCCCGGTGCCCGATGACGCGACCGAAGAGAGCGTTGACGAGAGTGCCGACGAGCGGGAAGAGCGGGATCAGCCAGACGAGTCGGGCCATGGTTGTGCTTTCGGGTACAAACCCGCATCACTCTATAAGAAGGGGTTGCGGGTGTCAAGGACGCCACGGCCAAGTATCCGTCGCGACAGACGAACCATGGCGGGTCGCCTGCGCGGGGCCTCCCCTATCAGGCCGCTGAAAAAGGCCCATCTGCTTCGTTGGCGCCCTCAGCCGCACGCTCAACGTGGCTCGCTCACGCTCGCCCGGATCTCCGGATCTGCTCACCTCGCCTCCGGCTCGGCTCGCCAAGCGGAGTACGCCTCGCGTGCGGCCGTCGGGCGCCGCCTCGCATCTGGACCTTTTTGAGCAGCCTGCCGGTTTTTCAGCACGCTGCTATGCCTCGGGGGAGAAGGCGCCCAGGCCGGCGCGCGCGACCTCCACGTCCTGCTCCCCCGTGCCGCCGCTCACGCCGATCCCGCCCACGCAGTGCCCATGGATCCGATCTTCCCCGCGTGACTCACGGGGCAGTCCCTCCCTGGATCGGGTGAGCGGGCGCGGAGGCGGCGGCGCCGAGGGCGCCGCGGCGGGGATCCACGAAGCGGAAGTAGACAAGCGGCAGCAGGTAGAAGAGGAGCAGGTGCCCCGAGAGGAGGCGCAGCGTCACCGCCCGGTGCTCCTCGGCGCTCACGCTCTCCCCCGCCACGAGGAGCAGCGACAGGCCGAGGTTCATCACCACGTACAGGCCGGTGGCCGCCACGAGGACGCGTGGCCCCCCGGGCACCAGCGCCGCCACCGCGCGCCAGTCGTAGACGCGCAGGCGCCGCCACTGCCGCGTCGGCGCCGCCCGCCGCAGCCGCGCGAGCATGGCGCTCAGCGGCGCGAAGGCCAGCGCGAAGAGTACGAGCACCACCCCCTCGCCGAGGCGGGAGGCCGCCGGCGTGAACGTCGCCAGGTGCACGAGCGCGCTGGCGGCGAAGCCCGCCGCCGAGACGAAGAGGAAGAGACGCGCGATCATCTCCCTCCTTCTATCACGCGCCGGTGGCCGCGGTGAACGCGCAAATTGACGCCCCGGCGCCGCCCCGCTATGATGACACGGTGGCGCGCTTCAGCTATCGCTTCTGGCTCGCGTTCGTCGTCGTCCCCGCGCTGTTGATCGTCGGCGGCGTCTCCTTCCTGGGGTGGCGGCAGAGTGTGCCCGGCGTCCGCGCCGAGTTCGAGCCGCCGCCCCGCTACCTCGGGCTCAAGACGCCCGTCGCGCTCACGCTCACCGCCGCGCGCGGCGGTGTCGCGTCGGCGGAGCTGCGGCTCGTCCAGGGGCAGGGCCGCGTGGTCCTCGCGCGCCAGACGTTCTCGGGCGGCGCCGGCCAGCAGCGGATCCGGCTCACGGTGGAAGGGCCGGGGCTCGGGCTCCGCGAGGGGGGCGCGACGCTCGAGGTCTTCGCGCGTGACAGCTTCTGGCGGCCGCTCCGCGTGGACGACCGGCCCGTCCTCACGCTGCCCGTCACGCTCGACCTCACGCCGCCCTCGCTGGAGGTCGTCGCGAGCACGCGCTACCTGGCCCAGGGCGGCGGCGGGCTCGTGGTCTTCCGCGCCAAGGGAGCGGCACGCCTCGGCGTCAACGCCGGCGGGCTCTTCCTGCCCGCCTACCCCGTCGGCGCTCCGGACTCAGGGCTCTACGCCGCCATGCTGGCGCTGCCGTGGGATGCGCCGACCTCGACGCCGATCGCGGTGACGGCGCAGGACGAGGCGGGCAACGCCGCCTCGCGGCCGGTCCCGTCCGAGATCAAGCTCCGGCGCTTCCCGGAGGGCGTCGTCG